>JBKPDQ010000178.1:0-57141 GCA_046728015.1 Actinomycetota bacterium | reverse complement strand
GCCTAAGGCTAGTGTTCGCCGGCGCCGCCACTCGCGTGCTTGGGCGTGCGAGAACCGAGGATGGCGAGGACGCAGGGAGGCCGAAATAGCAGGGCCCATTCGGCCGACCGAGGACGTTGCCAGCCGATGGTTCGCAGCCGTCCAAGGGCGGTGGTGGTGGCGGTCGGAGAACACTAGGCTCCGGGGTCGATGGGACAGATCGAGGATCGCCTCTCAGAGCTCGGGCTCGAGCTGCCGGCCCGGTTTGCCGCTCCGCCCGGCATCGAGATCCGGTTCGAGTTCGTCAAGGTCTATGAGGACGTCGCCTGGATCTCGGGCCACGGGCCGATGGACGGCGACCGGGTGTTGATGGCCGGCAAGGTCGGGGACGACGTCTCGCTCGAGCAGGCGCAGGAGGCCGCGCGACTCACGGGCCTCTCGATTCTCGCCAGCCTCGCCGAGGAGCTGGGCGACCTCGACCGGGTCGCGGAGTGGCACAAGGCCACGGGGTTCGTGAACGCCGCGCCGGGCTTCACCGGGATGCCGGGCGCGATCAACGGCTTCACCAACCTCATCCGCGACCTCTGGGGCGAGCAGGGCCGGCACGCACGCTCGGCGATCGGCGTCGCGGAGCTGCCGCTTGAGTGGCCCGTGGAGGTCGAAGCGTTCGTCTCGCTCAAGCCCTAGTCGGCCCCGTCACCGACTGGCGGCAGGAACCCGAGGGCCCGTCGGCTTGCGATGCCGCCGGAAGGTCTCCTCGACCCATCGGTAGCCCCGGCGATCTCGAAGCGGCGCGCGGAATTCCTCATAGCCGGCGGTGACCGGAGGCACCTTCGGGCCCTCGGGCGGCGTTACCAGCGGGTAGAAGAGCGCCGCCGCCGTCAGGTCGGCGACCGTGAACGAGCTGCCCACCAGGTACTCGCCCTCGCCAAGCTCCGCCTCGAGCCGGTCGAGCGCCGCGAAGACCCTCTCGCGGGCGCGCCGCGCGGCGTCTTCATCGCCGACGCCGAAGCGGAGCTTCAGGAAGACCTTCAGCGCCGGGCTTGCAAACCCTTTGAACGGCCGCGGCGCGAGGGCGCCGCTGAAGCGGCCCAGAGCTTCCGCGTCCTTGACCGCCTCGTGCCAGGCGAGGAGGCGGATGTGCGGGCCGAGCTCCTCGTCGAAGAACTCCTCGAGCTCGAGGGCCCGCGCGCGGTCGTCAGGGTCGGCCGGATACAACGCCGGCTCGGGCACGGCCTCCTCGAGCGCGGCGACGATCCGACTCGAGTCGCCGATCGCCCGGCCGTCTAGTTGGAGCACGGGGAAGGTGTGGCTGCCACCCCGTGTCAGGACCAGGGCGATCGCCATGTGCGCGCCGGGTGGCGGGGCGCGCCGCTCGTGCTCGATGCCCTTGAGCGCGAGCGCCCAGCGGACCTTCTCGCTGTAGTGCGACACCGGAAGGTGCCACAGCACGGCCTTCACCGGTCCGACTCTACGTGCAATTCGGAGAGCTCGATCCAGACCGTCGTGGGCAGCGGGAGCGAGCGATTGCGGAGGCCGATCGGCCGCACCCAACGTCTCGTCGGGAACACGAGGCCGCCGGCACGCACGTGCTCGTCGCAGTAATGCGCCGCGTGTGCCCAGCGTCCGACCGGTTCGGCGACGTAGTCGTGGCGCCTCAAGACGCCACGAGCATCCCAGTAGAAGGTCTGGCGCTCGGAGTGCGTGTCGATGCCGGCGGGAAAGCGGACCTCGAGCCGCCGCCACGTCTCCCGCGGCTCGCTCCAGTCGCCGCCCTCGCTGACCTCGACGCCATCGCGGGTAAGCAGAAGCGGGGTCGTCAGGTAGTTCCACATCGCATAGCCCGCGAAGTAGACGGAGTCGAGCGCGTCCCAGCGCAGGTTGCGCCGCAGTCCCGACAGTCCTCTGAAAGCGGACCGCGGCGCAGCGCGCGACGAGAGCGCCTCCCCGACGCTGCTCTCGATTCGCGCCTCGCCGCGATCGAAGACTCCCACCTGGCCGTCGCCGGGAAAGGGATCGAGCACGGCCCGGGGATCGTGGACCTCCACGGTGAGGCGGTAATCGGAGAGTTGGTTGCCCGGCACGCGGGTTCGAAGCAACAGCCCGCCGGAGCGAACGCGGGCGCTGACCCTGCGGGCGGCTCGCCAGCGCTCGAGCCCACCGTTCGCCTCGAGCACCTCGTCGAGCAGCGACGTCATCGCGCCGCGGCGCCTACTGGGCGGAGATGAGCCACCAGTAGCTCGGCTGGCCGCCGCGGTGGAGCTCGAGCTCGGCTCCGTCCGGAAGGTCGAGGGGCAGCCGGTCGAGGGGGATCGGGGCGTCCTGGCCCTCGATCACCGTCACGATCTCCGCCCCGTCGACGACCCGGGCCACGGTCGCCGCCAGGGTCGCGGACGCCTCGCCCCAGGCGACGATCTCCTCACCTGCGAAGCCAACCGCGTCACCGCGCACGAATCGCCCCTCGGCGTCGTCTCGAGCGGCCTCGGCGACCGCAGCGCTTCGGACCCCTGCGAGAGCCTCGGTGAGTCGTTCGCCGTTGGCGCCCGCGTCGAGCGACGGGTCGAACTCCACCAGCGCCGCCACGCCGGCCTGGGGGGAGGTCGAGTCGACCACCTCGACGGCCTTGTCGGCGACCTCGGCCGCCTCGCGCGCGGCGAGGATCACGTCCGGTGAATTCGGGAGCACCACGACCTCCCCGGCCGGGCAGGCGTGGATCGCACGGACGAGGTCGTTAGTCGCTGGATTCATCTTCTGCCCGCCGTCGACCACGATCGCTCCGAGGTCCTCATAGAGGGCGCGCAGGCCCTCGCCGCTGACGACGGCAACCACTCCGCTGCGGCCCTCCGCCAAACGGGCTCGCTGCTCGGCAACCTGCTCGTGCATGTCGGCGATGTCCTCGCGCTGGATCTGCCCCACGGTGGCGAAGATTGCCTTCGCGGCTTCGAAGTCGTCGGTGTGGACGTGGACCTTGAGCGTCTCCGAGTCGCCGACGACGAGCACCGAGTCGCCGAGCTCCTCAAGCCTGGGGGCGAGTGAGTCCGCGTCCAGCCCCGAGCCGGTGACGATGAAGTTCGTGCACCACCGGTAACGCGAATCGGCGTGGTGGACATCGGTGATCCGTGCCGGCTCGTAGCGCGGGATCTCCGGCAGCTCGACCCGCTCGCGGGCGAGCCCGGCCATCATCCCGCGCACGATCACCACCAGGCCGAGGGCTCCGGCGTCGACCTCGGCGCCCAGCTCGCGGAGCACCTCGAGCTGTTCCGGCGTGTGGCGTAGAGCCTCCTCGCCCGAGAACAGCGCCGCCGCGAGCATCTCCGCCAGCAGGGCGTTCTGCTCGGCGTCGGTGGCCTGGGGCTCAAGGCGGAGTTGCTGCCAGTGTTCCAGCCGCTCGGCGACCGCCTCGTGCATCTTTCGGATCACGGTCAGCATCGTTCCCTCGGCCGGATCGCGAACCGACGCGTACGCGGCCTGCGAAGCGCGGCCGAGCGCGCGCTCGATCAGCTCCGGGTCGATCAGGCGCCCCGGCGGAGTCGCGAGCTCCTCGGCCGCACCGCGGACGATCTGGCTCAGGATCACGCCGGAGTTCCCGCGAGCCCCCATCAGCGCCGCGCGCGCCACAGCGCGGACGATCTCGGGGCGCGGCGGATCACCGTTGCCCGCTTCGTCCAGACGGTCGAGCTCCTCGAGCACGTACCGCATGGTCAGGACCATGTTGTCCCCGGTGTCGCCGTCGGCCACCGGGAAGACGTTGAGGTCGTTGATCTCCTGCCGGCGATCCTCGAGGTGGCGCAGCGCCACGCCCACGACCTGGCGGAAGCGATGAACGGCCGGATGGCGCATCGGTAGGCGGGAACCTACCGGCGAACCCGGATTCAAGCGTATTTAGTGACCTTGTTGGACTTCAGGCAGCGGGTGCAGACGTAGACTCGCCGCGGACGGCCGCCGTCGTCGATCCGGACCTTCTGCAGGTTCGGCTCGAAGCGCCGGCGTGTGGCAACCATCGAGTGGCTGCGCGAATTTCCGAACGCGGGCTTCTTGCCGCAGCTGTGACAGACCTTGGCCATCAGATATTCCGGTGAGCCACCTTCAGGTGGCGAAAGAAGCTGGTGCCGTTCATGGGAGTGGGTGAGCCACCTTCAGGTGGCGAAAGAAGCTGGTGCCGTTCATGGGGGTTGCGATGGTAGCGATCAGAGCGAGCGCCGAAGCTCGGCCATCCGAAGCACGGCGAGCGCCGCGTCCCGGCCCTGGTCGCGCTTGTCGCCGCCCGCCCGCGCCTCGGCCTGCTCGCGCGTGTCGCAGGTGATGACACCGAAGGCGCACGGGACTCCGGTGTCGAGCTGCACCCGCTGGATTCCGCGCGCTGCTTCGGCGCAGACGTGGTCGTAGTGACTCGTCTCCCCGCGGATCACGACCCCGAGGCACGCGACACCTGCGAAGCGACCCGATTCCGCGCACCACTTCGCGCCCAGGGGCAATTCGAACGCGCCCGGAACCTCGTACGTGTGGACCGACGTAGGCGGGACGTCCTGCTCGGAGAAGGCCTCGAATGCCCCGTTTACTAGCCGTTCCGCAAGGTCCTCGTAGAAGGTGGCCGCGACGACGGCGTATTCCGAACCACTGCCCGCCGCCTCCTCTGCTTCGCGTCCGGGGGCGGCGGGGTCCGCGTCATTCATGTTCCTCGTCGGCGTCGGCCCCCCGCGCCTCCTTCTCGAGGTCGCGCCGGTGCTCCTCGTGGACCATCTCCTCGTCGAAGGGCAGGCCCTGGTGGTGGAGGATGTGGCCGAGCTTGTCGCGCTTGGCGTTGAGGTACTCCTCGTTGTGCGCGTTGGGGATGGACTGGATCGGCAGCTGCTCGGTGACCGACAGCCCATAGCCCTCGATGCCGTGGATCTTCTTCGGGTTGTTGGTCAGGATCCGGATGCTCGACAGGCCGAGGTCAACGAGGATCTGTGCCCCCACTCCGTAGTCGCGCAGGTCGGCCGGCAACCCCAGCTTGAGATTGGCGTCGACCGTGTCCAGCCCGTCCTCCTGCAGCTTGTAGGCGCGCAGCTTGTTGAGCAGCCCGATGCCGCGGCCCTCCTGGGAGAGATAGAGGAGGACGCCCTGCCCCTCGCGCTCGATCATCGCGAGGGCCGCGGCGAGCTGATCTCCGCAGTCGCAGCGCAGCGAGTGGAACACGTCGCCGGTGAGGCACTCGGAGTGGACGCGGACGAGCACGTCCTTGGCGCCGGCGACGTCGCCCTTGACCATCGCCACGTGGTGCTTGTCGTCGATCAGCGAGCGGTAGCCGACGGCGGTGAACTCACCGAAGGCTGTCGGAAGCCGCGTCGCAACTACGCGTTCGACGAGCTTCTCGGTGCGTCGCCGGTAGGCGATCAGGTCGGCGACGGTGATCATCTTCAGGTCGTGGCGCTCGCAGTAGCCGACCAGGTCGGGCACGCGAGCCATCGTTCCGTCCTCGTTCATCACCTCGCAGATGACGCCGGCCGGGATGAGCCCGGCGAGACGCGCCAAGTCGACGGCGGCCTCGGTCTGCCCGGCGCGCTCGAGGACGCCCCCCTCCTTCGCCTTCAGCGGGAAGACGTGGCCTGGCTGCACCAGGTCGTCGGGCTGCGAGTGCGGGTCGATGGCGACCTGAATCGTGCGCGCGCGATCCGCCGCCGAGATGCCGGTCGTCACGCCCTCGCGCGCCTCCACCGAGATCGTGAAGGCCGTCTGGAACGCCGACTCGTTCTTCGCCGCCATCAGGTCGAGGCCGAGCTCGTTGCAACGCTCCGGCGTCAGCGCCAGGCAGATCAGACCGCGCGCCTCCTTGGCCATGAAGTTGACTGCCTCCGGAGTCGCGAACTGGGCGGCCATCGTCAGGTCGCCCTCGTTCTCGCGGTTCTCGTCGTCGCACACGACGACCATCCGCCCGCGGCGGATTTCCTCGATGGCCTCTTCGATGGTGGCGAAGGGTGTCTGGGTTGCGGCTTCGGGCATCGGCCTCACTTCTCTTCGGCAAAGCGTTGCATGAGTCGTTCCACATGGCGTGCGATGGGGTCCAGCTCGAGGTTCAGCCGCCGCCCCGGCTCGGCTGTCCCGAGGGTCGTGCGCTCCAGCGTCTCCGGGATCAACGAAACCTCCGCCCAGCCGTCGCCGAGCCTCGCCACGGTCAGGCTGACGCCGTCGAGGGTCAGCGAGCCGCGCTCGACCAGGTAGCGCTCCTGCTCGGGCGCGAGGTTCACGCGAACGCGGCGCGCGACTCCGTCCTCGGTCACGGACGTCACCTCGACCGTCCCGTCCACGTGGCCTTGAACGACGTGGCCTCCCAGCGGGTCGCCGGCCCGGAGGGGCGGCTCAACGTTGACGACGTCTCCGGCCTCCAGGTCTCCCAGCGTTGAGAGGTTCAGGGTCTGGTTCACGACGTCGGCCTCGAACGCGCCGTCGTCGACTCTGGCGGCGGTCAGGCAGACCCCGCTGATCGCAACCGAGTCGCCCTCCCGAAGCTCGCTCGCCAGCCCGCTCCTGACACGCAGGCGCGCACCGTCCGGGCCCCGCTCGAAGCGCTCGACTTCCCCGAGCTCGCGCACAATTCCGGTGAACATCACCACTCCCTCATCCGCGCGGAGATCAGCAGGTCCTCGCCCGAGGGCTCCCAGTCCATGGCCAGCGCGCGCTCGGCAGCCTCGATGCTGGCCGCGCCCTCGCCTGCCGCCAGCGGGCGCGCGTCGGCGCCGCCGAGCAACACGGGAGCCACGAACAGCCGCAGGGCATCGACCTCCCCGGCGTCGAGGAATGCCCCGGCGAGGCGCGCGCCGCCCTCGAGCAGGAGCGAGGTGATCTCGCGGCGCCCCAGCTCGGCGAGACCGGCCTGCACGCGCTCAGCGGGCGAGCCGTCGACCACGATCGTCTCGACGCCCGCGTCGCGGAGCGCGGCGACCCGCTCTCCAGGCGCGGCGCCGGCGACGACGGCAACGACGGGCGCGACGTCGAGGGTGCTGACGAGCTGAGAGTCGAGCGGAAGCCGCGCCGCCGAGTCGAACACGACGCGCCGCGGCGGGCGGGCGACGGGCGGATCGGTTTCCCTCGCCGTCAGCAGAGGGTCGTCCGCGAGTACCGTCCCGATCCCCACCCCGACCGCGTCGGCTTCGGCCCGCCAGCGGTGCACTGTGGCGCGGCTCTCCGGGCCAGAGATCCAGCGCGAGTCGCCGGACCCGGTCGCCGTGCGACCGTCAAGGGTCATCGCGGACTTAAGCGTCACCAGCGGCCGGCCCGTGCGCGCGTGCTTGCGAAAGGCCTGGTTGATCAGACGGGCCGCCGCGGCCTCGGGCCCCTCGGCGAACAGCACCTCGACCCCGCCGTCGCGAAGCATCCCCGGACCCCGCCCGCTGGCCTTCTCGCTGGGGTCGTCGCACCCGATCACGACGCGGGCGATGCCGGCAGCGAGAATCGCCTCGGCGCACGGCGGCTGGCGACCGTGATGGGCGCACGGCTCGAGTGTGACGTAGAGGGTCGCGCCCTTCGGGTCTGAGCCGGATGCGCGGCAGGCGTCGAGCGCCGCGACCTCGGCGTGGACGCCGCCCAGCTCGGCGTGGAATCCGTCGCCGATCACGTCCCCATCCCGGACGATCACCGACCCCACGAGCGGGTTGGGGCTGACCCGGCCGCGGCCACCCTTCGCAAGCTCGAGGGCGCGCTCGAGATGGCGCCGATCCGCATCGGTGAGCAGGGTTGTCGGAGCCGGGGGAGTCATCCCGATTGACTGGTCAGTCAAACAGTCTGAGTGTACTCCCCTGTACGTTGCCCGCCGATGAGCGGCGGCGCCGAAGGAGCCCGGGAGTTCGGTCGCTCGGCGACGTTGCTGTCTGCCGGTGTCGGGGCCGCGGGGCTGCTCACCTACATCTACTTCTCGCTCGCCTCCCACAACCTGGCACCGGAGGAGTACGGCGAGGTGGTGGTTCTGTGGTCGGCGGTCTTCGTCTCGATCTCGGTCCTCTACCGGCCGGTCGAGCAGCTCCTGTCGAGGACGATCGCGGAGCGCCAGGCTCGCGGCCAGGCGATCGCGTCGGCCCTGCGGGTCGGGGCGACGATCCAGATCGCGATTGCGATCGTCACCGCCGCGGTCGTGCTCGCGCTGCGCGACCCGTTGCAGGACGATCTGCTCGGCGGCAGCGAGTCGCTGTACTGGATCTTCTTCTTCGCCCTGCTCGCCTTCGGGGCGAGCTTCTTCGCGCGCGGCTATCTGGCCGGGACCCAGCGCTTCGTGCTGCTCGCCGGGCTGTTGGTGGCCGAGTCGTTCTCGAGGGCCGCATTCGCCATGGTCGTGGCGCTGGGAATCGCCGACGGCCAGACGGCCGTCGCGCTCGGCATCGCCGCGGCCCCGGCGCTGAGCCTGTTGGTCGTGCCGCTCGCCTTCGGCCGCGGGGCGGCGCGCGCCAGCGAAACCTCGCGCGCAGTCGACGCGGACGGGGCCGAGCTCAGGTTCGCGTACGGCGGGAGCTTCGCGGCCGCCGTGCTCTTGGTGATGCTGAGCGAGCAGACCCTGCTCAACGGCGGGCCACTGATCGTTCGCGGCTTCGAGGGAGCGGCAGCCGCGGGCTTCATCTTCAACGTGCTGCTGCTAGCGCGCGCACCGCTGGTCGTGTTTCAGGGCGTGGCCACGAGCCTGCTGCCCCACCTGACCCGGCTGCGCTCACGCGGCCTGGCGGGCGACGAGGCCTTCCGGCTCTCGGTCGCCGGGACGCTGCGCGCGGTGGCGGCGTTCACGGCGCTCGTCGCGGTGGTGGTCGCGGCCGCCGGGCCCGAGCTGATGCAGATCGCATTCGGCGACGCGTTCTCCTACGACCGCGCTGGCCTGCTGATCGTCACGGCCGGAATGGGCCTCTACCTGACCGCCACCACGCTCAGCCAGGCGGCGGTTGCTCAGGGGCAGGTGCGCGGCGCCGCCATCCGCTGGGCGTGCTGCGCGGTGGGATTCCTGATCTGGTGCCTGCTGCCGGCGTTCGATGAGGTGAGACGGGTTGAGGTTGGGTTCACCGCCGCGGCAGCCGCACTTGCCCTGCTGCTGGTGCCGCTCCATCGGCGGCCGGGTGAGGAGTTTGACCCGGGCTCGCCCGAGGAGCTCGAGGCGCGCCTGGCGGTCGCCGACGAGGCGAGCTAGCGAGGGCCGCGGGTACGCTCGGCGCTGGATGCGGCCGGGACGCAGAGCGCCATGAGCGACAGCGACCTGATCCTGGTCGTGGGCCTGATGCTCGCGGCAGGCCTCGCGGCGGCGAAGGTCGCCGATCGGGTGCGCGTGCCCGGGCTGCTGCTGTTCCTGGCCCTGGGGATGCTCGTCGGCTCCGACGGGATCGGCGGAGTTGAGTTCGAGGACTACGAGCTAACTCGGACCCTGGGAACGGTCGGGCTGGTCCTGATCCTCTTCGAGGGCGGGCTGACCGCCGGCTGGAACGAGATCCGACCCGTGCTGGGAACGGCCATCTCGCTCGCCACCCTGGGCACCGTGCTCACGGCGGTGCTGGCCGGAGTGGCCGCCATGTGGCTGCTCGACGTCGGCACGCTCGAAGGCCTGATCATCGGCTCGGCGGTGGCCGCCACCGACAGCGCCGCGATCTTCGCGGTCCTGCGCGGCTCGCAGCTGCGCAGGCGGCTCGCACGAGCGCTAGAGGGAGAGTCCGGCATGAACGACCCGGTCGCGCTGTTGCTGGTGACCGGCTTCATCGAGTGGCTGGACACGCCAGGCTTCAACGCGGTGGACCTGGTCGGCGAGCTCGCGCTCAAGCTGACGATCGGGCTCCTCATCGGCCTTGCTCTGGGCCGCGCAGCCCGATGGGCGTTTCGCAACCTCTCCCTGCCGAGCCCGGGCCTCTACCCGGTCGCGTCCATCGCCACGGCCGCCCTCGCGTATGGCGTGGCGGAGGTGGCGCACGGCTCCGGCTTTCTGTCGGTCTACATCGCGGCGCTGGCCCTGGGAACGGGACCGGTTCCGGCACGACGAACGACGGTCGCCTTCCATCAGGGTCTGAGCTGGGTCGCCCAGATCTCGCTGTTCTTCTTGCTCGGGCTGCTGGTCTTCCCCAGCGAGCTGGACGACCTCGCTGTCGAGGGTCTCCTGTTGTCCGCGGCGCTGATGCTGGTCGCCAGGCCGCTGGCGGCGTTCGCGGCCAGCGCTTTCTCGCCCTTCGACGTCCGGGAACGCCTGATGCTCGGTTGGGCCGGGCTGCGCGGGGCGATTCCCATCTGGCTGGCGACCTTTCCGGTGATCGAGGGGATCGAGGGCAGCGCGGACATCTTCAACGCGATCTTCTTCGTGGTCGTCACCTCCACGCTCATCCAGGGCGCGACGTTCGAGCCTCTGGCGCGACGCCTCGACTTGACGGCGGACGAGCCCTCGCTGCCGCGTCCGCTGCTGGAGACCGGAATCGTCAGGCGCCTCGGCGGGGAGACCTTCGTCTGGCAGGTCAAGCCGGGCGATGCCGCCGTCGGCCGCGCGATCAAGGAGCTCGGCCTGCCGCGCGAGGCCCTCGTCAACTTCATCGTGCGTGGTGACACCGCGATACCGCCGCGCGGGTCGACCGAGATCGAACCGGGCGACGAGCTCCATATCGTCGTGCGCCAGGAGGCGCTCCCGGAGGTCGAGAAGTTGACGGAGCTGTGGCGAACCGGACCGCTGGGCGAGCCCGCGGTGCCGGCACTACCCCCGCGCGGCGCCCCGCAGGTATTCACGGTTCGGCCGTGGACGGACGCCGACGGCGATCCGGCCCACCCGGAGGAGCTGGAAGGCATCGCCGTCGCGGGTCGGCTTCGAAGCCGCCACGACAGCCCCGGGGCGCTTGTCGCCCTCGCGGACGGTCGCTACGCCGTCACCGGCAGCGAGCTGGTTGCCGTCGGACCGAGGCGCCAGCTCGCGGAGTGGACCGGACGACGCGCGGCGCGGCCCGGCATCTCGGGCGAAGAGCAAGCCTGGTGGCAGGAGGTCACCGGCGCTCTCGGGGCTCCGGCGCGCCCGACCCCGAGAGCACACAACTGACGGCACGTGCTGCTTTCGCCGCCAGAGCGGCTCATCCGAAGCTATGTAGCGCCGGCCGCCTTGGCGATGCGGGCATAGGCGGCCGCCGGATCCGCATCTCCGAACACGGCCGACCCGGCCACGAACAGGGTCGCGCCGGCCTCGGCGACCTCACCCACGGTGTCGGCGTCGATCCCGCCGTCGACCTCGATCGCCGAGTTGGGTGCGAGCTCGCGCAGCCTTCTGATCTTGTCGGGAGAGCCGGGGATGAACGCCTGTCCGCCCCACCCCGGGTTGACCGACATGCAGAGAACGAGGTCGGCGCTGTGGGAAAGCTCGCGGACCGCCTCGGCCTGGGTGCCGGGGTTGAGCGCCAGACCCGCCAGGCACCCGGCCTCCCGGATCGCCCCGAGCGTGCGGTGGGTGTGCGGGTCGGCCTCCTGATGGATCGTGATCGAATCCGCTCCGGCCTTCGCGAACTCCTCGACCTGCTGCCCGGGCCGCTCGATCATCAGGTGGACGTCGACCGCGCCGCCGGCGACGTGCACCTGGTCGGCAATCGATGAGGCGACGATTGGACCGATCGTGATCGGCGGGACGAAGTGTCCGTCCATGACGTCGACGTGGATCAGGCGCGCGCCGGCCGCCATCACCTCGGCCACCTTCTCTCCGAGTCGAGCGAAGTCGGCCGAGAGGATCGACGGGACCACGCGGCGCCCGACGTACGCGTGCCGGGGGGCGGCAAGCTCGGTGGGACGATCGGGCGCGGCCTCCACCATCGCTCTCAGACCGGCTTCAGCATCGACTGGCCGCAATGCTGGCAGAGCAGGTCCTCGGAAGCGCTCATGCGCACGATCGTCTGATGCTCGCCGCAATCGGGACACTGGGACACGAGTTCGTAGCGCCGCAGGCAGTAGACGCAGCGGTAGCGGCCCGGAAGCTGCGTGGGCCGCAGCCAGGGCTCCCCGCATCCCGGACAGTCCGGGCGAGGGAGCGTGGCCTTGTTCTTCTCCGGGGCCATTGACTAAGGCTTGCGCATCCGGGCGATGAAGAACCCGTCGGTGCGGTCGCGGTCAGGCCGAACCTGAAGGAAGCGCGGGTCGCGTGCCGAGGCGAGCTGGGGGTGCTCGGTCCCCAGCTCGTCGGCGAGCACCTCGACGCGCTCGAGCAGATCGGCAACCACGCGCTCGTTCTCGCGCTCGGAGATCGTGCAGGTCGAGTACACGAGTGTCCCGCCCGGTCGCAGCGCGCGCACGCCGCGCTCCAGGATCCGACGCTGAAGCGTCGCCAGGCGCTCGACCGCCTCGGGCGACTTTCGCCACCTGGCGTCGGGGCGTGCCGCGAGCGTGCCCAGATCGGAGCAGGGCGGGTCCACCAGGACGCGATCGTAGCCCGAGCCGAAGTCGGCGCCGGCGGCGTCGCCCAGCTCGACGCTGACGCAGGTCACCCCGGCACGCCCGCACAGGTCTCCCACCTGGGCGGCCCGGCCCGGGTCGAGCTCCACCGACACCACCTCCCCCCTGTCGTCCATCCGGGCCGCGGCCGCGGTCGTCTTCATCCCGGGACCGGCGCAGAGGTCGAGCACGCGCTCGCCGGGCTGTGGGTCGAGCAGTCCAATCACCGCCTGAGAGCTGCGCGCCTGGGGCAGGAGCCTGCCCGCGGCGATTGCGTTCACCAGGTCTCCCTCGAGGGATCCGGAGGCGACAAGCGCCTCCGGCGGCCACAACAGCCCGCCGTTGTGGGGCCCGACGATCTCGGATCCCGAGGCGCGCAATGCGGTCGCGATCTCTGCCGGGACAGCCCGCAGGAGGTTGACGCGAAACGCGGCCTCGGCGGGCTCGTTCATTGCGCGCATCAACGCCCGGGCGCCATCGGGTCCCTCCTCCGACCACCACATGCGCGCCAGCCAGACGGGGTAGGAGTGCGCGGTCGCCGCCCCCTCGGGCGTCGAGTCGTCCAGGGCGGCGATGATCTGCGCGCCCTCCGCGGCGCCTCGTCGCAGAACGGCGTTCACCAAACCGGACCCCCGGCGCCCGCCCTTCGAGCCCTTGGCGAGCTCCACAGCCTGGTCGACGGCCGCGTAGTCGGGAGTCGCGTCCGCGAACAGGAGCTCATAGAGACCGAGGCGAAGTGCCGCGACGACAGGAGGGTCGAGCGCGCTCGCTTGGCGGTCGGAGAGAACCTCGATCAGGTGGTCGCTGGTGCCTGCGCGCTGCACGGCGCCGTAGGCGAGCCGATGGGCCTGGGCGCGCTCGCGCCGGTCGAGCGCGTGCCGCTCGACGGCGGCAGCCAGAGCTCGGTCGGCGAACGCCTCATGCTCGAACGTGCGCCGCAGAACCTCGAAGGCAGCTGCACGGGCCGGCGCGACGAGGTGGCTCAAGGCAACCCCGGGACGGGGTGCCCGCGCAGGTAGGCATCGGCGGGCATCGAGCGCCTGCCCGGCGGTTGCACCTCGTCCAGCCGAAGCACGCCGGAGGCACAGCCGAGGCGAAGCTGGCCTTCCGTGACCTCCAGCTGACCGGGCTCCAGCTCGCGCTCCTCCGCAACGGCAGAAGTGACGCCGAGCCTCCCACCGCCCTCGAGCTCCAGATAAGCGCCGACCCTCGGCGTCAGCGCGCGGACGACGCGGGCCAGCTCGACGGCCGGACGCCCCGGATCGAGTCGCCTCTCGGAGGGCGCGATCTTGTCCGCGTACGTGGCGAGCGAGTCGTCCTGCTCGATCAACTCGAGCGCTCCATCGCGGCGCAGCTCCAGCGCCTGGTTCGCCAACTCTCCCCCCAGGCTCGCGAGCCGGCGCGCGAGCGTCCCGTAGTCGTCGTCTTCGAAGATCGGCTCCGTGCGCTGCAGCGCGATCGGCCCGGAGTCGAGACCCTCGGTGACGCGCATGATCGTCACTCCCGTTTCGGTGTCGCCAGCCATGATGGCCCGGGCGATCGGCGCGGCGCCCCGCCACCTGGGAAGCAGCGACGGGTGCACGTTCAACAGCTCAAGCTCCGACAGCAGCGGGTCGCGGATCAGCTGCCCGAAGGCGCACACCAGGCCGACCTCGGCCTGGACCGCCGCGATCCGCTCAGCGGCATCGGGGGCGTTGACACTTTCGGTCTGGAGCAGGTCCAGGCCCAGCGTTTGCGCGGCCGTGGCGGCCGGCGGCGCCGCCAGCCGTCTGCCGCGTCCCTGCCGGCGATCCGGCGGGGTCACGACGAGGGCCGGGCGGAACTCCGAGGAGGCAAATCGCTCGAGCACTGAGACCGCGTACTCCGACGTGCCGAGGAAGATCGTCCGGACGGCCTCTACTCCCCCTCGCCCCCGTCGTCGTCTGCGCTCGGCGGGCTGTAGGTGGTGCCCTCGCGCAGGGCTCGCATCGCGCCCTTGCGCTGCTGGCGCTCGGTGCGGTCGAGGATCAGAACGCCGTCGAGGTGGTCGATCTCGTGTTGAAGCACGCGCGCCTCGAGCCCCGAGGCCTCCAGGAGAAGCGGCTCGCCCTTGACGTCGACGCCCCTGATCCGTGCGTGCAGCGCGCGCTCGACATCGACCACGACCCCGGGCAGGCTCAGGCATCCCTCCTCGGCTGTCGCGAGCTCATCGGAGGTCCACTCGAGCGCCGGGTTGACGACCGCCGTCGCATCCGCGTCCGGCCCCGCTTGGAAGACGAGCAGCCGACGCATCGCCCCGAGCTGGGTGGCCGCGAGTCCGACGCCCATCGCGTCTCGCATCAGGCGGACCATGTGCTCGGCCTCGCGCTCGAGCTCGGGCCCGAACTCTGTGATCTCCGAGGCGCGCGAGCGCAACACGGGATCCCCGAACGTGCGCACCTCCGCCAGCGCCGCCTCGCGGCGCTCGCGCTCGACATCCGTGAGGCCCTCGCCGGTCGGCTCGACGACCTCGCCGACCGCCTCGTGGTCTTCGTGTTCGGCGACCTCGCTCATTTGTTCAGGTGAGCGGCTTTAGCCGCGAAAGAAGCATGTGTCGTTGGGTGTTCGATTCAGGTGAGCCGCTTTAGCGGCGAAAGAAGCATGTGTCGTTGGGTGTTCGATTCAGGTGAGCCGCTTAGCCGCGAAAGCAGCAGTGTCGTTGGTGATTCAGGAAATTGAGTCTAGAGCGGGGTCACTGGGGGTCCACGTCGACGGCAAGCGCGACGCCGCGTAGCTCGCGGGCCGCAGCGGCCGACTCGACCACCTCGCGAACTGAGGACACCGCCGGCGCTCGCTCGGCGGCCTTGAGCAGCAGCTGGCGGCGGTGACGGCCGCGAAGCCGGAACCGGGGCGCGGGCCCGAGCAGCTCCGATCCAGCCGCCAAGCCCGGCTCCAGCGCGCCACGCAGGCGCTCTGCGGCCGCGGCGACCGACTCCTCGTCGGCGCCCGAAAGCTCGACGCGGATGAGCTCGGAAAACGGTGGGTATCGCAACTCGCGGCGCCGGCCCAGCTCGCCATCGAGGAACCCGGTTGAGTCGTGCTCGGCGGCACGGCGGATCGCCTCGGCTTCCGGCGCCATCGTCTGCACCAGGACGCGTCCGCCCCGCTCGCCGCGGCCACTGCGCCCGGCGAGCTGGGCGACGAGCGCGAAGGTTCGCTCCTCGGCCCGAAAGTCGGGGAAGCGCAGCGTCGCGTCGGCGTCGAGGACGACCGAGAGTACGACGTCGGGAAAGTCGTGGCCCTTGGCGACCATCTGCGTGCCGACGAGGACCCCGGCCGTCGCCGCCTGGAAGCTGCGCAGGATTCGGGCATGGCCCTCGGCGCGCGAGGCGGCGTCGGAGTCCAGCCGGAACACTGGGAGCGGGTCGACCGCCTCGGCAAGGACCGCCTCGAGGCGCTCCGTTCCCGCGCCATGGCGGGCAAGTGCCACCGAGCCGCAGTTGGCACATGTCTCCGGGAGCGGCTCGGAGTGACCGCAGTGATGACAGCGGAGCCGGCCGTCGTGCCTGTGGACGACCAGCGAGACGTCGCAGTTGGGGCACTCCCTGGCCTGTCCGCACTCGCCGCAGGCAAGAAACGGCGACCAGCCGCGCCGGTTGAGAAGCACGATCGCCTTGCCGCCTGCGTCCGCGAGCTCGACGAGGGCCTCGCGGGTTCGCGCATGAAGCGGCCCCTGGGAGCGACGCGTGTCGAGCACCTCAACCTCCGGCAGCGCGGTCCCGTCGACGCGCTCGCGAAGCTCGAGTCGCTCCAGGGACTGCCAGCTCTCGGGCCGAGGCGTCGCTGAGCCCGCCACGAGCACCGCTCCGGCATCCGCGGCGCGCCAGCGCGCCACGTCGCGCGCGTCGTAGCGTGGGTCGCCCTCCTGCTTGTAGGAGGCGTCGTGCTCCTCGTCGATCACGATCAGGCCGAGGTCGGCGACCGGAGCGAAGACGGCGGACCGTGGCCCCACGCAAACGCGGGCGTCACCGCGACGCAGGCGCTCCCACTCGTCGCGACGCTCTCCGGCCGATAACCGCGAGTGAAGGACGGCCACCCCGTTCGCGAATCGCGCCTCGAAGCGCGCGAGGGTCTGCGGCGTGAGCCCGATCTCCGGCACGAGGACGATCGCGCCGCGACCCCGTTCGAGCGTGCGTGCAGTCGCCGCGAGATAGACCTCGGTCTTGCCCGATCCGGTGACGCCCCAGATCAGGAGCTCGCCCCTGCCCTCGTCCAACGCCGAGGCGATCCGCTCTCCGGCCGCAACCTGTGCGGCGTTGAGATGAACCCGCCCGCGTGCCGCCCCGATCTGCTCGGAGCGGGGCTGACGCCGGCGCTCACGCTCCTCGAGCCGGACGAGACCCCGGCGCTCCAGCCGTCGCAGGGCGTCGCGGTCGATTCCCGCGGCAGCGATCTCAGCCCCGGCCAGCTCGCTGCCCGCTGTGACGAGGTGCTCGAGCGCTTGGCGCTGGCGCGCGCCCAGCCGACCGTTGCGGGAAAGCGCCTCGGCGCCGGCGAGCGTGGCCGAGGCGACGAGCTCCAGCGCGGCGCCCGTCTGACCTCGACTGGAAGCCGTGCCCGGGGGTAGAACGAGCTCCAGGCCGCGGGCCGGAGTCGAGCAGTACTCGCGAGCGACGCGCAACCCAAGCCGCGCCAACTCGGCGGGCGTCCCCGCCTCGAGCACGCGCAGCGGCTCGACGAGCCGCTCCGGCGGAAGCTCGCTCGACTCGGCGACGTCGACGACGACCCCGAGCACCCGGCGGTGACCGAAGGGCACGACGAGCACAGTCCCAACGCCCGCGTCGCTCATCTCGGCGGGCAGGCGGTAGTCGAACGGGCCCCGAAGGGCCCGCGCGGTGGTGAGCGGCTCGACCTTGGCGATCATTTTGTTCCGGTGAGCGGCTTTAGCCGCGAAAGAAGCTGGTGCCGTTAGTTGGTCATGACGGTACGAGTCGGCGCGGCGGGAAGTACGCTTCAGCCTCGATGGCGCCCAAGCTTCATCCCGGGGAGCAGGTCCTGTACGAGGGCCATCCGTCCTGGCGCTCGATCCTCGCCTTCTACATCAAGGGGCTCCTCATCACCGCCGCCGTGGCGCTGATCGTCGCGCTGGTCACAGGACTCGGCGACGGAGGCACCGACACCGGCCTCGTCACCCTCGTCGCCCTGGTGGGGGTCGCGCTGACGATCCTCGCGGGCTTCATCGCGCGAGTGACCACCAACTACACAATCACCGACCGCCGCCTCCACATCAAGCGCGGCATCGTCTCGCGAACGATCCAGGAAACCCGGCTCGAGCGGGTCCAGAACGTCAACTACCGCCAGAGCGTGATCCAGCGGGTGCTCCAGGTCGGCGACGTCGACTTCGACACTGCCGCCGGCGACGACTACAACTTCATCTTCGTGGGCGTCGACGACCCCGCCGACGTCGTCCACCAGGTGGACAGCGCGACCCGCGGGGCGTCGCCCGACGGGCTCGCGGGCGAGTACGCGCCACCCTCGACGGACCCCCGGCCCCGCTAGCTAATCAGCGGCCCTGGCGATTTTCTTCGGATATGCCGAAGGAAAGCGCCATTGTCCGGCGAGATCGGCCGGCTAAGAGACTTCCGCCGGCGCTTCGGCCTCGGCGCCCTCGCCGATGTCGGCGGCGGCGCGCAGGGAGTCCACGCGGTCCGTGCGCTCCCACGTGAAGTCGTGGTCGTCGCGACCGAAGTGGCCGTAGGCGGCGGTCTTCTGGAAGATCGGCCGATGGAGGTCCAGGTACTGCCGGAACGCCGCCGGGCGCAGGTCGAACTCCTCGCTCACGACCTCGGCCAGCTTCGAGTCCGGAAGCTTGCCGGTGCCGAACGAGTTGACCATCATCGACACCGGGTGCGCAACGCCGATCGCGTATGCCACTTGCACCTCGCACCGCTCCGCGAGGCCGGCTGCGACGACGTTCTTGGCGACATAACGCGCGGCATACGCCGCCGAGCGGTCGACCTTCGACGGATCCTTGCCCGAGAACGCTCCGCCCCCGTGGCGGGCGGCGCCGCCATACGTGTCCACGATGATCTTGCGGCCCGTGAGGCCCGCATCGCCGACGGGACCGCCGATGACGAACTTGCCGGTCGGGTTGACGAGGAAGTTTGAGAGCAGCTCCTTCTCGGTGAAGAGCTCCTTGTACTCCCCGTGCAGCACCGGCTCCACGACGTGCTCCCAGAGATCGTTCTTGATCAGGGTGTCACCGTCGATGTCCTCGCGATGCTGCGTTGAGATCAGGACCTTGCAGACCTCAACCGGTCGCCCGTTCTCGTACCGGATCGTCACCTGCGTTTTGCCGTCGGGTCCGAGATACGGGATCACGCCCGCCTTGCGGACCTCGGCCAGGCGCTTCGCAAGCGTATGCGCGATCTGAATCGGCATCGGCATCAGCGCCTTGGTCTCGCGGCTCGCGTAGCCGAACATCATGCCCTGGTCGCCGGCTCCGACGCGATCGAGTTCGTCCTCGTCGTTGGGATCCGTGCGCGCTTCATAGGCCGTGTCGACGCCCTGGGCGATGTCGGGCGACTGCTCGTCGATCGCGGTCACGACCGCGCAGCTCTTGTGGTCGAACCCGTACTCCGGTCGGTCGTAGCCAATGCGGCGGATCGTGTCGCGGACGATCGCCGGGATGTCGACGTAGCACTCGGTGGTGATCTCCCCGGAAACGACGACGAGACCCGTGTTGACGAGGGTCTCGCAGGCAACGCGTCCAGCTGGATCCTCGGCCATCACGGCGTCGAGTACGCCGTCGGAGATCTGGTCGCAGATCTTGTCCGGGTGCCCCTCCGTGACCGACTCCGACGTGAACAGGTACTCGTTCTCGGAAAGCTTCTTCATCGGCGGAATCCTAGATGCTCCCCTGACCGGCGTCGCGCAGGTGGAAATGCGGCGCCCGGCTCAGTCGGTAGGCGCCGGGGCCGCCCCTTCGCCAGCGGCCGGCTCGGGCGCCGGCTTGACGATCAGGTGGGCGTCGCTGTCGAGTGAGTCCTCGGAGCTCGAGATAGCGAACCCGAGTGAATCGAGGGCGCGGAACTCGGGCGCGAAGGTCGCGTACACCGGATCCTCGGCAAGGCCGAGTCGCTCGGCGACCTCCACCAGCTCGCTGAGGTTGAGGTAGCCGAACAGCGACGGCTCGTCGGAGAGGTCCTCCGTCGCGCGCTCGTAGCGGTCGGAGTCCGAGAGCCCCCCATCGCCGCTCGCCAGGCGGGCGACGCCGTCGGGACTCGTGGCGACCGTCGCCAGGTCGTCGATGACCGCGTACGTGAGTTCTACGGCCGGCGAGACGCGAAGGCTCTTCGCTTCGGTGCCCTCGACCTCGATGTCCTCGAACACCGGCGCCTGAAGGCCGGTCTGCGGATTGAAGGCATCCGCGATCGGCCGCTGCAGGCTGGCGAGAGCCCTGCGCGCGGGCTCGGCGTCGACGTCGTCGGCGATGAACTGGAGGTACGGGGTCGGGTCCGCCTCCGACGCGGAGAGCCGCGGCTCCAGGGCAAACGCGGCCTCATCGCCCAGCGCCGGCAGGAAGTCCTTGGAGACGTCGATCTCGTCGGTGCGCCGGAGCTGCTCCGCCAGGTCCTCGAATCCCGACACGATGCCCGGCGCGGCGGCGCTCGCCTGTGCGAGCAGCGCCTTGACCGCGCCTTCGGGATCGCCGATGCCCAGGTACGCGAGCGCGTCTGCGCTCAGCTTGCCGGCGAGAGTCGGATCGAACGGAGAGAACGCGGCGAGGAAGTCGGGCCGCGAACTGACCCGATTCGGATCGAGGACGCTGCGGACGGCGAGCTCGAGCTCCCCGTCATCTGCCGCGAGGGCCGCGGCGGCGCCGCGCGTCGATTCGGGTGAGATCAGGGGCGAGAGCTGTCCCAGTGGCCCGGCGGGCCCGGCGAGCGTTCGCGCCCCATCCGCAGACAGGTAAGCGTCGGCGAAGCGGTGATCGGGAAGCTCGCCGCGGGCTTCCGAGGCGTTGTCGTCGTCGGCCAGGGACTCGGTGCCCTCTCGTCCGCTCTGCGTGTCGATCACCGAACGCACGACCGACTCGCTCCCGACGACCAGGAACCCGTCGAGCTGCGCCGTGGCGAGGCCTCGCTGGTCCACGCTGACCTCGACCTCGCGATAGGTGTCGACCCTGGGGCGGACCGAGGCAACCTGCGCGGCGAACTTGGTCGCACCCTCCGGATCGCCGATCTCCAGCAGCACCACCTGCGAGCCGTGCTCTCCTTCGCCTCCCGGAAGCACTGCGAGGGCGGCCTCGTCTCCAAGCCAGGGCTCGATCTCGCGAGCGAACGCGGGTGGACCGCCGCCCGGGCCGGGGACCTGAGCGACGGCCCGGCGGACGATCTCGCCTGTGATCGTCGGCAGGCTGGCCGCCACGTCCGCGGCTCGCTCGTACTGCTCGCTCGAGCGGTCGAGGTTGACGTGGGCGTAGAGAACCGCGTTGGAGGGGACGAACTCCTCGGAGTCCTCGCGGGGCGGGCAGCTGTCGCCGCCCGGGAGCTCGCACGGAAGGGCCGGAACTGCCGCGGCAAGGATCAGGATGAGCACCACGGCGCTGCCAAGCGCCGCGACGAGCCGACGCCGGCCTTGGATCGTCAGGCTGTTCCAGACGCCCCGCACACCGCCCCGGATCGCACGCGGAACCCGCGCCAGAAACCTGCCGACCGCGAACGCCGCGTTTTCGACGATGTAGAGGGCGCCCCGGAGCCGCGAGCCCGCTGCGGCCAGGATCGGTCCCGGTGAGGGCCTACGCACCCGGCGCTTTATACCGACGCTCGCCGCCCCCGCGCGCCACCTCGCCTCCGGTCGCGCGACTTCGGAATCAGATCGATGATCAGGGGCACGCCCTCGAACCGGTACCTCTCACGCAGGCGATTCTCGAGGTGATAAGCCCAGTCGCGAGAGATCAGGCGGCGATCGTTCACCTGGATGGCGAAGCGGGGAGGCCGGGTCCCGACCTGCGCCGCGTAGTAGGTGCGCAGTCGACGGCCACGCTTGGTCGGTGGCGGGCGGCTGGCGACCACGTCCGCGAGGAAGCGGTTGAGCTCGGGCGTGGGGATCCGCTCCGCGCGCTTTTGGGCGAGCGCGATCGCCCGCTCGAGCACCTTCTCCACACCCCTGCCGGTCCGTGCAGAGCAGGCGAGCACGGGCGGCCGTTGCCGAACCCTACGGACGATCCGGGCCTTCGCATCCACCAGGTCCGTTCGGGTGATGTCAAACTTGTTCAGCGCGATCACCGTCGCGCAGCCCGACTTCATCGCCAGTTCCGCAACGCGCAGGTCCTCCGATGTCACTCCCTCGCTGGCGTCGCAGACCACGATGGCAGTGTCCGCCCGCTCCGCCGCGCGCTCGGAGCGAAGCTGGGCGTAGTAGGCCACGGTGCCGGCGACCTTGGTCCGGCAGCGCAGCCCTGCGGTGTCGATCAACGTCACCCGCTGGCCGTCGACCTCGAGCCGCGTGTCGATCGCGTCGCGGGTCGTGCCGGCCTGCTCCGAGACGATCACTCGCTCGGCGCCCAGGAACGCGTTGACGACCGAGGACTTGCCGACGTTCGGCCGCCCGATGACCGCCAACTGAACGGCTCCGTCCGCGTGCTCCGGTTCGCGTCCGGGGGCGGACGGGTCCCCTTCGAGGATGACGTCCACGAGCCGGTCCATCAGGTCGCCGGTGCCCCGGCCGTGAACGGCAGAGACCGGGTACGGCTCGCCAAGCCCAAGCCGGTAGAGCTCGGCGGCCTGCGGCTCGTCGGCCGGCCCGTCCACCTTGTTCGCCACGACGATGGTCGGCTTGTCGGAGCGGCGCAGGATGTCCGCGACCTCAGCGTCCCCCTCGCGCAGGCCGGCGCGGGCGTCCAGCACCAGGACGACCGCGTCGGCCTCGGCGATCGCCTCCCGAGCCTGCTGCAGCACGGCCCGCGAGATCGAGTCCTCGGCGGCGAGGTCGACTCCCCCGGTGTCGATCAGCTCGAACGGAACACCGTTCCATTCGGCGGTGAGCGCCTTGCGGTCACGCGTAACGCCGGACTCCCGGTGCACGACGGCCTCACGACCGCCGGCGAGCCGGTTGGCCAGAGTCGACTTCCCCACGTTCGGGAAGCCAACGACGGCGATGCGAGGCAGCCGGTCCACGCGCTCAGCTCGCCAGGCCGCGCTCCCGGGCGAGCGCGGCGATCTCGTCGACAACGTCGGAGACCTCGCGGCCCGTCGTGTCGATCCGGACGGCGTCGTGGGCGGGTCGCAGCGGCCCGTGCTCGCGCTCCCGATCGCGCGCGTCGCGAGCCGCCTGTGCGGCCAGCACGGCGGCGACGGCCTCACCGGTCTCGGCTGCACGTCGCCGCGCACGCTCCCCGTCGTCTGCGGTCAGGAAGACCTTCAACGGCGCGTCGGGACTGACCACGGTGCCGATGTCGCGACCCTCCGCCACGTACCGCCCTGCGGCGATCAGCGCCTGCTGGCGTTCGACGATTGCCGTCCGCACCGGTTCGTGGGCCGATACCCGTGACGCCGCGGCGGAGACCCCGGGCGTTCGAATCGCAGCGGTGACGTCCTCGCCGTCGAGCAGGACCCGGTCGCCCTTGAGCCGGATGTCGATCTCCCACGCCAGGTCACCCAGGGCTTGTGCGTCGTCGAGGTCGGTCCCGCGCCGAAGCGCGGCGAGCGCGACGCAGCGATACATCGCCCCGGAGTCGAGGTAGGTGAACCCCAGCGCCCCCGCGAGTCCGCGGGCGACGGTCGATTTCCCGGCGCCCGCAGGCCCGTCGATTGCGATCACCATGGCCGCGCTGAGGATAGAGTTGCGCCCGATGGACACCTGGGACATCTCGAGCCTCGACGTCCAGCCGCACCAGCCCAAGGTCCTGGACTCCGAAGACGAGGGCCGGGCGATCGCGATTCGGCTGCCGGCAGGCGAGGCTCTTCATGAGCATCAGGTGCACGAGCGCGCATGGCTGGTGGTGGTGTCGGGTTCCATCGAGATCGCCCAGGGCGGCGACTCGGTTGCCGGCGGGCCCGGCTTCCTCGCCATCTTCGATCCCAACGAGCGGCGCGAGGTACGGGCCACAGAGGACGCGCGCCTGCTCCTTCTGCTCTCACCCTGGCCCGGCGTCGGACACCCGAGCATCTCCTGAGAGAGGAAGATCGCGGTCAACTGGGACAACGTGGACAGGGGGCCCGCAGCTCGGGGAGATCAGGCCGGTCTGAGCAACGCCTCGAGGTCGCCGGCGAGGCCGGGGTAGCTCACCTCGGCGGCCTCGAAGCCGCGCACCTCGACGCCATCGCTTGACGCCAGCCCGGCGATCGCGCCCAGCATCGCCAGCCGGTGATCGGCCGCAGAGTCAAAGACGCCGCCGCGCAGGCCGCCCGATCCCGTGACGGCGAAGCCGTCGTCGGTGGCCTCGATCTCCGCTCCCAGGCCGCTCAGGCCCTCCACAACGGTGGCGACGCGGTCCGATTCCTTGTGCCGCAGCTCCTGCGCGCCCGAAACGATCGTCTGACCCTCCGCAAAGCAGCCGGCGAGCGCGACCAGCGGCAGCTCGTCGATCGTCAGCGGCACCTCACCGCCCCCGACCCGCGTGCCCTCGAGCGGACCGTGGGTCGCGGTGATCGTGCCAACGGGCTCGAGACCGGCGGCGGCAGTCTCGACGACCTCGATCGCGGCGCCCATCCTCGTCAGCACGCCCAGCAAGCCGATCCGCGTCGGGTTGATCCCAACTCCCTCCACGCGCACCCGGCTGTCCGGCACGAGCAGCGCGGCGACGAGGAGGAACGCTGCCGAGGAGAAGTCACCCGGGACGATGAGTTCACCGGCCTCAATCCGGTCGGCTGGCGCGAGGCGGACCCGCCGGGCGGGGAGCTCGCCCCGGATCGCGACCGGCGTCCCGGCGTCCTCCACGGACACCACGGCGCCGGCCGAGCGAAGCATCCGCTCGGTGTGGTCGCGAGTCGGCCGCGGCTCCGTGAGGGTCGTCTCGCCCTCGGCGAGCAGGCCGGCCAGCATCACGCACGACTTCACCTGCGCGCTGGCGACGGGGAGCCTGTAGTCGATGCCGTGAAGCGGAGCGCCGGTCAGGGCAAGTGGCGGACGGCGGTCGTTGGCCTCGGCGCTCACCTTTGCGCCCATTCGCGACAGCGGCTCGACGATTCGGTCAACCGGGCGTCGTCGAATCGACTCGTCGCCGTCAAGAGTCCACTCGCCCGTCGCCTGCCCCGCGAGCCAGCCGGGCAGGATGCGGAGGAGCGTGCCGGCATTGCCAACGTCGATGTCGGCAGACACCGGCCCGCGCAGTCCGACCCCGCGGATCCTGAGGGTCCGGCCCTCGGGGCGTGGCCGAAGTTGTGGACCGGTATGGGCGGTCTTCTTCGGGGACCCGTGCCGTGAGAGCTCGACCCCCGCACCCAGCCCCTCCATCGCCTCGAGCGTCGACCGCGTGTCGGCTGCGTCGAGATAGTTGTGGACCACGGTCTCCCCTTCCCCCATGGCGGCGACGATCGCGGCGCGGTGCGTGATCGACTTGTCGGCCGGCGGTTGGAGCGACCCCCGCAGCGGGCCGGCCGGGTCAAAGCGGACTCCGCCCATGCCCGCTGCTCCTACTCGCCCTCGCTGCCGGCGATCGAGACCACGTGGCCGAGCTCGCGAACGACCTGGGACGCCCGCTCCGCCTCCTCCTCCCCAGCGACCCAGATCGAGATCGCCCCCGTACGCATGTCGGCCGCCGGATACAGCGCCATGTCCTCGATGTTGACCTGGGCGCGGCCGAGGGCGAGCGCGATCTCGGCAACGGTGCCGGGCCGGTTCTCGACGCCGACCCGCAGCTGGCGCAGCTCGCCGCCCATCAGCTCGCGCTCGAGCAACCGCCGTCGGTCCTCGAGCGCCGCGCGATGCCAGGCGCGAACCGCGTCGGCGTCGCCAGTCCGAATCAACCTCGCTGCCTCGTTCAGGCGAGCTGCGACGGCATCGATCTCGCCGGCCACCGCTTCGCGGTTGCTGGCGAAGATGTCACCCCAGATCGCCGGGTTCGCGCCGGCAACGCGGGTGGTGTCGCGAAAGCTCGGGCCCACCTCGGGCAGGCGCTCGGATTCCTCTGCCAGCGCCGCGGCAGCCTCCTGTGCGAGCACGTTGGCGAGCACGTGCGGCAGGTGGCTGACGGTGGCCATGACGCGATCGTGGGTCTCGGGGTCGATCGCCTGCGGGCGGGCGCCGAGGTCGGCCACGGTTCGCTGGAGGCGGTCGTAATGGACGCCACTCGAGCGCTCGGTCGGGGTCAGGTACCAGCACGCGCCCTCGAACAGCTCGGCGCGCGCGTGCTCGATCCCGGAAGTCTCGGCTCCGGCCAGCGGGTGACCCCCGATGAACCGGTCGGCGCCGTCTTCGGGGAGCCGGGCGATCAGGTCCCGCTTGGTTGAGCCGACGTCGGTGACGGCAGCGTCGTCGGTCGCGGCGAGCGCTTCGGCCACCAGTTCGGGCAGCGCTCCGACCGGGGCTGCGCAGAAGACGACGTCGGCGCCCGCCACCGCATCGGCCACCGTCTCTGCGGAGCCGTCGAGAGCGCCGGACTCCGTCGCACGCTCGATGACCTCGGCGTCGGGATCGAACCCGCTCACCTCGGCACCGAGACGCCGCCTCGCGGCCAGGGCGATCGAGCCGCCGATCAGCCCGATGCCGAGGACCGCCAACTTCACTGGCTTAGCGCTCGGCCCGACATCAGGCGCTTTGCTTGAGCCTCGCGCTCGTTATACGGAGGAGAGCTCTTTCCCGGCGATCTCGGCGATCCGCCGCACCTGCTCGGCGTATTCCGCGAAGATCTCCGTTGGGAGGGCCTGGGGGCCATCGCAGATCGCCTCTTCCGGCTCGTTGTGAACCTCGACGATGATTCCGTCGGCGCCGGCCGCGGCCGCGGCCAGCGACATGGGCTGGACCCAGTCGCGCCTGCCGGCGGCGTGGCTCGGGTCCACGATCACCGGCAGGTGGGTGAGCTCGCGCAGCACCGGCACGGCCATCAGGTCGAGCGTGAACCTGTACGAGGTCTCGAAGGTGCGGATGCCGCGCTCGCAGAGCATCACGTTGCCGTTGCCCTCCTTGAGCACGTACTCGGCCGCCATCAGCAGCTCGTCCAGGGTCGCCGAAAGCCCGCGCTTCAGCAGCACCGGCAGCCCCGCGCGCCCGATCTCGGTCAGCAGGGTGTAGTTCTGCATGTTGCGCGCGCCGATCTGGACGACGTCCGCGACCTCGACCACGTCGGCGACGTCCCGGACGTCCATCAGCTCGGTGACGATCGGCAGGCCGGTCTCCTCCTTCGCCTCCTGAAGCAGCCGCAGCCCCTCGACGCCGAGTCCCTGGAAGGAGTAGGGCGAGGTGCGGGGCTTGTAGGCGCCGCCGCGAAGCATCGTCGCGCCGTTCTCCGCCACGACGCGGGCGACCTCGAGCGTCTGCTCGCGGCCCTCGACCGTGCACGGCCCCGCGATCAGGCCGAAGTGATCGCCCCCCACGCGGCGGCCGTCGACGTCGACGACGGTTCGCTCGCCCTTGCGGAACTGCGCCGAGGCGAGCTTGTAGGGCTTGAGGATCGGCACCAGGTGGTCGACGCCGGGCGCACCCTCGAGCCCCAGCGACGCGACGCGATCGCGATCGCCGATGGCGCCGATCACGGTCAGCAACTCGCCCCTGGAGATGTGCGCCGAGCAGCCGACCTCCTCGATCCGCTCGACGACGTGCGCGACCTGCTCTTCGGTCGCCCCCTCTTTCATCACGATCATCATGGTGTTGGTGAGCCTTTCAAGTCTCTGTATGTCTGGTGTTGGAGAACGGTCAACGGGTGGGTGGCCCCCGTAGGGGCCGCTACGGCGCCCGGCGTTGGAGTCCTGTAGTGCGGCTCCGATGTGCCGCCAGGCCGGACGCCTAGCTAAATCGCCAATACCAGTAGGAGAGGTCCTCGAACCGCGCACGCGAGCGAGCGCCGGGGGCGCTGGCCAGAATTCGCGTGCGCTCGCGGTTCATTGGCGACGCTTTGTACCACGGGAAGGCGAAATCCGCAAACACACGACCAACTGCACATGCTGCTTTCGCCGCTAAAGCGGCTCCCCTGAATGCCCGCTTACTCTTCGTCCCCATGCACGTGTTGAGTCTCGTGGCCGCCGGCGTCGCGCTGGCCGCGGCAGGACAAACGGCGGACAACGGCGATCACGACCGCTGGCGCGGGACGACAAGCGAGATCCACGGCAAGGTCAAGGACAGGATGGTGGGCAGCTCGTGGCGCGAGGGCTGCCCGGTGGGTCTCGAGAAGCTGCGCCTGCTCAGGGTGCGCCACTGGGGATTTGACGACGACGTCCACAACGGCAGGCTCGTCGTCCATCGCGGCCACGACCGCGAGGTCCTCCATGTCTTCCGGCGCCTGTTTCGGAAGCGGTTTCCGATTCGCCGGATCAAGCTCATCGACGCCTACGGCGCCGACGACCACCGGTCGATGAACGCCGACAACACCTCGGGGTTCAACTGCCGGTACGTCGCGGGCACGCAGCGCTGGTCGATGCACGCGTTTGGCAAGGCGATCGACATCAACCCGATCGAGAACCCCTACGTAACCTCGTCGGGCCACGTCTCGCCTTTCGCGGGTGAGCCGTACACGGACCGCTCGCGCGACGCGAAGGGAATGGTCCACCGAGGCGATCTCGTGGTGCGGGCGTTTCGACGCATCGGCTGGAAGTGGGGCGGGAACTGGGACTGGCCGCGCGACTACCAGCACTTCTCCTCGAACGGAAAGTGAGTGCGCCGGAGTTCGAGCTGACGGCCTCGGCACGGCTGCGACCGCTGACCGAGGCTGACGCCGACGAGCTGTATGAGCTGATCGACGCCAACCGGGCCTACCTCGCGCGCTGGATGCCGTGGGCCGACGCGCAAACCCGCGCGGGCGCCCTCGAGTTCATCCGCACGACTCGCGAGCAGGCCGCCACGGACGGCAGCTTTCAGGTTGCGCTGGCGGTCGACGACCGGATGGCGGGCGTCCTCGGCTACCACTCGCTCGACCGCGAGAACCGCCGCGTCAGCATCGGCTACTGGATCGCGGAAGCCGACCAGGGGCGTGGGCTGATGACCCGGGCCGTCGCGGCCCTCATCGAGTACGCGTTCGACGTCTGGGGGCTGCATCGGGTCGAGATCCGGAGCGCGGTCGAAAACGAGCGCAGCCGGGCGCTCTGCGAGCGACTGGGGCTCGTCCAGGAGGGGGTCCTCCGGCAGGCCGAGGCCTTCACCGACCGCTACCACGACCTCGTCGTCTATTCGGTGCTCGCGCCGGAGTGGGCGCAGCGACGAGAGCGCTAGTCAGTTCCCGGCCATCAGCCGCAGGTCTCGCCAGCGCACCTGCGCAGCTCGGCGAGCTGGGCCGCGAGACGCGCGCGAAGCCGGGCGTACCGTGGCAGCTCCGCCAGGTTGTGCAGCTGGTAGGGATCGGCGTCGAGGTCATAAAGCTCGACCTCGCCGCGCCCGGTCTCGAAGTACGCATAGCCGCCGGGGGTTCGCAGTCCGGCGAACGGGAGCTCTTCGAATCCCTCCAGCAGGATCGCGCGACGCGCCAGCTCCGCGTCTCCCCGCAGGGCGCCGAGCAGCGAAACGCCGTCCGCCTCGATGCCGGCGGTCGCGTTTGCGGCCTCGACGATGGTGGGCGCCAGATCGACGTTTGCGACCGGAGTGGCGATTCTCCGTCCCCTCTCGATCCCGGGCCCGCGAGCGACCAGGGGCACTCGCACGCTCTCCTCGTAAGGCAGCTGCTTTCCAACCAGCCCGTGCTCGCCGAGCACGAACCCCTGGTCGGACGTGAAGACCACCAACGTTCGACCCAGCTCGCCGGTCCGGCGCAGCTCGCCGATCACCTGCCCGATCAGCTCGTCGACCGCCAGCAGGCTCTCGAGTCGCGAGCGATACCCGGTCTTCAGCTCGGGCACGTCCAGCCCGTGCGGCCTTCCTTCGTACTTGGCCACAAGGCGCTGGGCGAGCGGCTGGTCGGCGAGCTTCGGATCGGCAAACGAGGGTGGCCGCGGCAGCGGCTCTCCAGTGAACCTCCCGAGGTGCCGCGACGCGGGCCTCGGGTCGCGGGGCGGCACCACCGGCGGCCCGACGCGGACATCCGACTCCTTGTGTGGGGCGGTCGGCGCCGCGACCAGGAAGAAGGGCTCGCCCGCGTCCGCCGCGTCGCGCACGAACCCCGTGGCCTTGCGAGCCAGAACGTCGGTCTGGTAGTCGTGGGCCGAGGTCCCGTAGCGCCGCACGCTCCCGTTCTCGTTCAGCGCGTAGCCGTACATCATCGCCTCGGTGTGGTCGACCGGCGCCCACCACTGGTCCCACCCTTCCGGGACGTCGGTCAGAGCCGCCTCGCCGGGAACCTGAGATTCGTCGGGTTCGCCGTAGCCGTTGAGGAACTTGCCCACCCATGCGGTCCGATAGCCGGCGGCGTCAAGCCAGGTGGCGATCGTCTCGGAGTTGTCGAGGTGGGCGTAGCCGCCGAGCTCGGGCTCATTGCCACGCACGCCGTGGTTGTGCGCGTACTGGCCCGTGAGCAGGGTCGCGCGTGACGGACAGCACTGCGGAAGCGTGGCGTACGCGTTCTGGAAGCTCGTGCCCTTCGCGATCAGCTGGCGCTGAAGCGTCGTCATCACCCGCGTCGACACGGGGTCCTGGTCGTCAGTGAGAACCACGACCACGTTGAGCCCGCCGTTCGAGCTCGTCGGCTCGCTTGGCGGATCCTTATGGTCATCGGATCCGCCGAGGCAGCCGGCAAGAGTCAGCGTCGCGACGCCGGTGAGCACGGCGAGCGCGCGGCGCGCCGGCGCGCTCACCCGCTGTTCCTTGGATGGGTGATCCCACGACTGCACCCACGCGGATGACGCACGAATACCGTCGCCCGATCGGGGTCATCGGGCTTGCCCGTACTCACGAGTACGGGCTGCGCCCTGCTTCCGCCGCACGGCTCGGTCCCGTGCGCACCCGCGTACGTCCGGCCGCGGACTCAACCATCTAGCGCTCCCGCTAGCCCCTCGAGCAGCCGCTGGTTCTCCGCGCGGGTCCCGTAGCTGGGTCGGATGTGGCCGGGTCCGCCGAGCGGCTCACCCGGGCGCACGACCACGCCGCGCTCGGCCAGGGCGGCGACGACCTCGGCCTCGTCCGCGTCCCCCAGGTCCACCCACGAAAAGTTCGTGTGCGAATCGGGGCCTGCCAGGCCCAGTTCCCGCAGGCCCTCCTCGACGAAGACCCGTTCGACGATCGTCCGCTCCACCCGCTTGACGACGTCATCCTGATGGCGAATCGCCTCGGCCGCAGCGGCCTGGGCGACCGCGTTGACGCTGAACGGCTGACGCACCGCGTCGACCGCGGCGCGAAAGCCCGGCGAGCAGAGCGCGTAGCCGGCGCGCAGGCCGGCGAGCCCGTACACCTTGCTGAAGGTGCGCAGCAGGACCAGGTTCGGGAACTCGCGACGCAGGTCGACGGTCGTGTCGGGATCGTCGTCGAGCTGAAACTCGACGTACGCCTCGTCGACGATCACAGTCACGTGACTCGGCACCTCCCGCATCAGCTCGGCGATCCGGGCGGCGGGCAGATGCGTGGAGGTCGGGTTGTTGGGGTTGCAGATCAGCAGCAGCTGCGTCGCCGCAGTGACCTCGGTGAGCAGCGCCTCCAGGTCGTGGACGTCGCCTGAGAGCGGGACCCGGATCTCGCGCGCCCCGGAGAGCGGCGCCAGGTACGGGTACATCGAGAACGAAGGCCAGGCGTAGACAAGCTCCGCGCCAGGCTCGCACAGGGCGACCGCGGCCGCCAGCAGGATCTCGCAGGAGCCGTTCGCGACCGCGATCTGCGCGGGATCGTCATCGAAGCGTTCCGCGATCCGCCGACGCAGCAGGGTGGCCGCCGGGTCCGGGTAGCGGTTGGTGGCCGATGCTGCGCGCGAGATCGCCTCGACCACGTCGGGGTGCGGCCCCCACGGCGACTCGTTCGAGGCGAGCTGCGCGATGCCCTCCTCGGCGATCGCCTCGGGCGCCTTGCCTGCCGGGACGCCGGCGACGTAGCCGGGAATCGCGGCGAGCTTCTGGGCGAAGGTGACTGACATCAGGCGCTCAATTGTGGCGGGGCGGCGTTACTGCGCGCTGTGTAGGTCCGAGCGGAGCTCCTGCGCCTGGCCGAGATAGGTGTGGGCGGGCGCATGCTCGGCCGCGGCGTAGTAGTGGACGATCACGCGGATCACGCGCTCCATCGCCCCCGGGACGTCGATCTCGCGGGCGCAGATCAGGGGCACGGCGTCCAGGCCCAGCGACCGTGCCGCCACCGCGGGAAACTGAGCGTCGAGGTCGTCGGTGACGGTGAAGATGCAGCTGACCATCCGCGCCGGCTCGAGCCCGTTGCGATCGATGAGCTCGCGCATCAGGTCCTCGGTCGCGCCAAGGATCGCCGCCGCGTCGTTGCGCTCGGCCTGAACCGCGCCCCGGACCGCCCACAGCCGCTGCCGCTCATTCATCCGCGGCATCCTTCCAGAGGCGGCGAAGCTCGGAATCCCGCAGCAACCGCGACTCGCCCTCGGCCAGGTTGCCCAACCGCAGGGAAGCGAAGCCGATCCGCTGAAGCGACAGCACTTCGTTTCCGATCGCCTCGGCCATGCGCCGGACCTGCTGGTTCCGGCCCTCCCGAATAGTCAGCTCGATCACCCGCGGCGACACGCGGCGGACCTTCGCCGGGGCAGTGGGTCCGTCATCGAGGTTCACGCCACGGCGTAGCCGCCGCAGGTCCGCGTCGCTCGGCACGCGACGCAGGCGGGCGCGATAGGTGCGCGGGACCTCGTAGCGCGGATGGGTCAGCCGGTTGGCGAGTTCGCCGTCGTTGGTGAGCAGGATCAGACCCGTCGAGTCGGCGTCCAGTCTCCCCACCGGGTAGAGGCGTCGCTTCGACGCCACGAGGTCGGTCACGGCCGCTCGCCGGCCGGGCTCTCGCGCGGTCGAGACCACGCCGGCCGGCTTGTTCAGCATCCAGACCTCGCGGGGCTCGGGGCTGACGGGCCGATCGTCCACCTCGACCTCGATCGACCCATCGATGTCCCGGGCCGGATCGGTGACGACAGCGCCACCGACCCTGACTCGGCCGGTCGCGATCAGCTCCTCGGCGCGACGGCGCGAGGCGACGCCCGAATGGGCGAGGTACTTGGCGAGGCGCACCAGGCCAAGCTAGCGTCGAGATCAATGTTGACCCCGATAGTTGTGGTCAACGTGCGAGTCGATTGCCGAGGCCGCTCGACCTGTCACGCGGATGTGCGCGTATCTACGGCATAGCGCGAGTGCTCGCCATCGGGGTGGCGTTGCTGTTAGCCACTACAACAACGCCTGTAGCGGGACCGATGAGACGGACGAGACCACCGCGGATCTGACGGAGCGGTGCGAGCGACCCAGAACAAAGTCTCCGAACCTCATTGACTGGAGCGGAAGGGTTGCTGGGATCTCTGTCGCGACGCCGGCATTTCGTCCATTGCGAGTCTTCGATTTGCGAGTTCTTCCAGGCTGACCTCCGGGCCATGTCACGAGCTATCGGCCCAGGTCCGCTCCGACGGGAGGCGGTAAGACGATCGCGGAGTTCCGCGGCGGGTGGACGCCCGTTGACCGCGAGCCGCTAGGCGGTCCGTTGCTCGCCGGCCTTCAGCAGCCGCTCGCGCAGCTCGCGCTCGTCCTCGGGCGACGGGTCGAAGCGGGCCGCGTCCGGAAGCGCGTCGAGGCCGGCGAGCCCGAACAGGCGCTCGAACAAGTCGGTCGTGCGGTAGATCACCGCACCGAACCGCGAGCGGCCGGACTCCTCGATCAGCCCTCGCTCAGTCAGGGTCTGCACCGCCGACTCCGAGGAGACGCCGCGGATGCGGGCGATCTCCGGACGCGAAACCGGCTGCAGATAGGCGACGATAGCCAGCGTCTCCGCCTGGGCCTGGGTGAGCGGCTGTGTCCGCGGCTTGGCGAGCAGGCGGCGAGCAGCAAGCTCTGCGTCGGGGTGCGCCGCGAGCGTCCACCCACCGGCGACCTGCCGCAGGACGACGCCGCGCCCGTCGAGCGTCGGCTCCAGGGCATCGACTGCGCGGTCGATCTCCGCCTCGGTCGAGTCGCAGGCTTCCGCGAGCTCCGCGGTCGATACCGGTTCCGGGGACAGGAAGAGCAGCGCCTCGACGATCCGCTCGAGCTCCGTCATCGGGCTCCCGCCCTCCCCTGCTTGACCTCGGTGGTGACCTCGATCGGCCCAAACGTCTCCTTCTGGTTCCACGTCGCCTCGCCGCGCTTGTGCATCTCCAGCAGGGCGAAGAGCGTCACGGCCTGCGTCAGCCGATCCTCGCCGCCGAAGGCCTCGTCGAAGTCCAGGCTGGTCCGCGCGCCCGAAAGCAGCTCCCGCAGAACATCCAGGCGTTTCTCCAAGGAGACGGTCGGCCGAATATGGGTTGTGTCGGGCTCGGGTAGGACGCGGAGCAGATCGCCGATCGCCGAGGCGAGCAGCTCCGGGTCGTACGAGGGCCTGGCGGCGTCGAGGGCAACCCGGCGCAGCTCCGGGGGCAGCGGCGCCGAGCGGTAGAGGTAGCGGTGTCCGTAAGCGAACAGGCCGTGCAGGTGCTCGGCGGCGCCGCGATAGCGCCGGTACTCCAGCATCCGCGCGAGGAGCTCCTCCGCGGCCTCCTCGGGCGCCAGCTCGGGGCCTTCCTCGTCGGGCGCCGGCAGCAGGAGCCGTGACTTCAGCTCCAGCAGCGAGGCGATCAGGACCAGGAACTCCGTCGCCGCCTCGAGGTCGAGGTCGCCTTGCTCCTCCACGTGCTCGAGATAGGCGAGCACGATCTCCCCCAGCTCGACCTCGGCGAGCGCGACCTCCTCGCGCAGCACGACGGTCATCAACAGGTCGAACGGACCTGCAAAGACGTCGAGGTCGAGATCGAGCTCAGCGGCTCGCATGGGTTAGGTGAGCGGCTTTAGCCGCGAAAGCAGCATGTGTCGTTGGTGGTGGGTTAGGTGAGCGGCTTTAGCCGCGAAAGCAGCATGTGTCGTTGGTGCTGGGTTAGGTGAGCGGCTTTAGCCGCGAAAGCAGCATGTGTCGTTGGTGCGTGAGGTGAGCGGCTTTAGCCGCGAAAGCAGGTGCCGGTCGATGATTCTTAGGTTAGAGCCGCCCGGGGACGGCCCGGCTGCCGGCTGCGCTCCGGCTAGGCGACCCTGAAACGACGCTTCGCCGGGGTGGGATCGGGCTGCCCGTCGCCGGCTACGGCGCGCACCTTGAAGCGATGACGTCCAGCGTCCAGGCCGCCGAGCCGGACGGGCGACTGGCACTCGCGCCACCGCCGGCGGTCGAGCTTGCACTCGAAGCGCGCAGGATCGGAGTCGGCACGGAAGCGGAACTTCACCTTCGGCGTGTCGATCTTGCCCCGAGGCCCGGAGAGGATCTTGGTATCGGGCGGATCGACCGTCGGCGACAGGAAGCGGCCGACGGCGAAGTCGCCGGCTGTTGATCCGGCGGCGACCGTCCTGGCGTCGTCGATGGCGAGCTCGGAGGCGGCGAACCCGATCGGCGCGTGCGCGACGAACCCACCGACCGATCGCGGGTCAAGCAGGAACAGGTTGCTCGCTGAGCCGATCGCCCCGGCGACGACCGCGTTTCCGTCCGCGAGCGGCGCAACCGAATCGGCCCTGGCCCTGACCTCCGGATCGAGTGCAAAGCCCCATCCATCGCTGACATCCGACCCGTCGAAGGCCCACGCGGTCGCGCTGCCTCCGGGCGAGCCATGTGGCTGGAAGTAGCCGACCGCCACGGGCGTGCCGCTGGCGAGCACGCCCAGGTCCTGCGCGGCGTAGTAGCGGCCTGACCCAAGCGACTCCAGGCCCTCGACTGTCCCCGAGGCGTCGATACGCCCGTACAGGCCCTTGCCGTCGGGGACCTGGAAATGGCTCCCCGCGATCGCAATCTCGCCGCCCGGCAGCAGCGCCGCCGCGGACGCGCGATCCGAGCTGGGCCAACCCGGGGCGTCGAGGCCGGCCGTCAGCTTCCCGTCGCCCGCGAAGGCATCGTCGAGCTCGCCGGTGGGCGTGACCCGGGCGATCGCCGCGTCGGTTGCGTCGTCGCCCTCAGCGTCCCCCTGCCCGACCACGACGACGTTGCCGGCCTCGTCCAGCACGGCATCCCGAGCCGCGCCCGAGTTTTCGTCGCCGAACCCGAACTCAACACTCCCGTCGTCCGCGAAGTCGTCGTCGGGCGTTCCATCGGCTTCGAGCTGCAGCACGGCGAACTTGCCGGCGCTCGTGCCTGCGATGACGATGCGGCCGTCGGGACGCACGGCCACCCCGCTCGCGTAGTCGTCGCCGCCCTCGGCGACGTCGATGGTGAGCCGTCCGTCTCCGGAGAACCCCGTGTCGAGCGATCCGTCGGGGTTCAGCCGGGCGACCGCGAAGTCGCGGGCCTCGTGCGGGCCCACGCTGCCGACCACGACGATGTCGCGGTCGGGTGCGACGGCAACAGCATCAGCAGCCGACTCCGCGCCGAACGGGACCGTTGCGATGCCGTCGCCGTTGAAGCTCGGATCCGGATCGGCGACTCCCGCGAATGCGGTCGCCGAGGCGAAAAAGATAGACACGAGCGCTGCGGCCCCCACCAACAGCGCTCGTGCCCCCCACGGAATGTGACTGTCCGTGACCCCCCGGATCACACGCGCAGCATCCCAGCCACCTGCCGGGACACAAGGGCAAATACCTAGGCTGGGGTAATCGAATGACCGCTTTGCAGTAGCAGCGTTTGGCTACTTTGTGCGGGGTTGGGGAGCTCTCAGCGGGCCGATCCCCATGACGTCTCGGACCTCGGCGACGGTCTCGGACGCGATGGCGCGCGCCTTGTCGGCGCCGGTCTCAAGGGCGCTCTCCAAGGCCGCCGGGTCGGGGCGCAGCTCCGCGTAACGCTCCCGAACGGGTGCCAGGAACTCGACCACCTCCTCGGCCACCGCCGCCTTGAAATCGCCGTAGCCCGAGTCGGCGAACTCGCGCTCGATCTCCCCCGGCGATCTGTCGCGGACCACCGCCAGGATCTCGATCAGGTTCGTGATCCCGGGCTTGTCGGGCGCGCGCACGATGTCGGATCCCGAGTCCGTGACAGCGCTGCGGAACTTCTTTCGTAGCGCGTCGGGCTCGTCGAGGGCGAAGACCGTGCCCGGCTCCGTGCCCCCGGTCGTGGCCATCTTCGACTCCGGCTCCTGCAGATCCATGATCCGCGCGCCGACCTCGGGAATCCGAGCCTCGGGCACAACGAGAATGTCCGCGAACCGCTCGTTGAAGCGCCGCGCGATCTCGCGCATGAGCTCGACGTGCTGGCGCTGGTCCTCGCCCACCGGAACCTCCTGCGCCTTGTAGGCGAGCACGTCCGCGGCCTGGAGGACCGGATAGAAGAACAGCGCCGCCGAGACCAGCTCCCGCTGCTTGGCGGACTTCTCCTTGAACTGGGTCATGCGGTTGAGGTCGCCATGAGCGGTCACCGCCGACAGCAGCCACGTGAGCTCTGTGTGCTCGCGCACGTCGGACTGGCGAAAGAGGATGCTGCGGGCGGGGTCGATACCGGCCGCGAGCAGCAGGGCGGTCGTGTCGCAGATGTGCTCGCGAAGCGTCGCCGGCTCGTAGGGGACCGAGACCGCGTGCAGGTCGACGATGCAGTAGATCGCGTCGCCGCGGTCCTGTCCCTCGAGGTACTGGCGGATCGCTCCGATGTAGTTGCCGAGGTGCTTGCGCCCGGTGGGCTGGATGCCGGAAAAGATTCGAGGGGCCTTGAGGCCCCGAGGCGAGCTGGTGTCGTGGGGGTCTGTCATCCGCAAGGGCGGGAATCTAGCCGCCGCTCACAGCAGCGGATCTCCACCGGCGCCCGCTGGCTCTGGTTCGAGCGTGCCCGGAACGGGGCCGGGCTCGCTCGGATGGCTGGAACGGCCGCATTCGCCAACCGTTGCGGCAGGCCCCGGCGCGTGCTCGAGCTCGGGCCGAGGCGCGCGCTCGGGGTTGCGCACGCCGGCTAGCGCGATCAAGCCGCCCAGGATCATGAGTCCCGCGGCGATCCCGATGCCGAGGTGAAAGGCGGACTCGGATGAGGCGACGATGTCGCGCTCGAGCTCGCGCCCCTCGCCCGCCGGAAGGGTGCTCGTGTCCCCGCCCGCGAGCGGCTGTTCCTTGGCTTCGTCGACGATTCGCGCCGCCTGAGCGCTGGTGTCTTGAGACAGGCGATCGTCGAGCGCTGACGCGAACTGCGCGGAGATGACGGCGCCGAGCGCGGCGATCGCGATGAGTCCTGCGACGCGCGCGACTGCGTTGTTCACTCCGGACGCGACGCCGGCGTGGCGTTCGGAGACCGAGTTCAGGACGGTGGTCGTGAGTGGCGCGACCGTGATCGACAGGCCCAGCCCGAACAGCAGCATGGCCGGAAACACGTCGACGAAGTAGGCGACGTCCTGGTTCAGTCGCACGAGCAGGAGGATGCCGCTCGCGCCGACGATGGGCCCGACCGTCAACGGGATGCGCGGCCCGATGCGGGCAGACAGGGCGCCGAAGCGACCCGACAGCAGGAACAGCATCACTGTCGTCGGGGTGGTCGCGAGCCCGGCCTCGAACGGGGAATAGCCCGCGACCTGCTGCAGGTAGAGCGTCAGGAAGAAGAACGACCCGATCAGGCCCGCGTACACGCAGAACGTGGCCAGGTTGACCATCGAGAAGTTGCGGATGCGAAAGAGCTCAAGCTGGAGCATCGGCGCTCGCGCCCGTCGCTCCCACCAGATGAAGGCAGCGAATGACACGACGCCAACGATCAGCGGAATCGCGACCGCTGGATCGCCCCACCCCTTGGTCGGCTGCTCGATGAGTGCGAACACCGGGCCGCCCAGGCCGATGGCCGAGAGCCCGATGCCGACGAAGTCCACCCCATGGTGGGCCTCGGGGTCCGAGCTCTCCTTCACGAAGCGGCGCGTCAACCACAGCGTGCCCGCGATCAGCGGGACGTTGACCCAGAAGATCCACCGCCAGTCCAGCTCGACGAGCAGGCCTCCTCCGGCCGGGCCGACGAGGGTCGAGATCCCGCTCCACGCCGTCCAGAGGCCCACCGCCCTGCCCCGCGCCTCGCCCTCGAACGTCGCGGCGAGGATCGCAAGCGAGCCCGGCACGAGCAGTGCGCCGGCGGCCCCCTGGAGGGCCCGGAAGCCGATCAGCGCCTCGTCGGTGGGGGCGATCGCGCACAGGATCGAGGTGACGCCGAAGCCGGCGAGCCCGATCTCGAACAACCGCTTGCGCCCGTAGAGGTCCCCCAGCGAGCCGCCGACCAGCATCAGCGAGACCAACGCGAGCATGTACGCCTCGACGACCCATTGCTGTCCGGCAAGCCCCGTGTCCAGGTCGTCCTGAATCGCGGGCAGGGCGACGTTGACGACGGTCGAGTCCAGAAACGCGACCGTCGATCCGAGGATCGTCGCAATCAGCGTCAGGCGCTCCTGGCGGGACACGCGATCGCAGTCTCGCAGGGACCTCCGCGGGCGCGTGCGCCGTATCCCGGAAGCACGCATCGAGCGAGTGAGGAGGACGAGATGAACCGCAGGCTTCGGGTTGTCGAGGTCGGAGGATTGACGGTACTGGCGAGCTTGGGAACGGCGGTGCTCGCGCCCCCCGCTGGCGCTGGCGGCATTTCGTCCCTCGAGGCCACGAAGGGCGTGTTGGGCGACGGGGCCGATCCGTACGCCGGGGTCGTCGACCCCGACGCCGGGCAGCGTTACACGGCGATTCTGGGGCCGTCCGGCACCGCGGTCCAGCGCATCAACACGGACGGTGGCTCCATCGAGCGCACGCGCTTCATCGACGGTGAGGCGGCGATTCCGGCAGTCGCCTGGGACGGCTCGCCGGGCGGGCTCTCGGCCGATGGCAGCACGCTGGCGCTCGCCGAGCCCGGGCTGCGTTTCCCGCAGCGAGACAGTTCGTTCACCGTGCTCGACACGGATCGGCTCCGCACACTCGACACGGTGACGCTCGACGGCACCTGGACGTACGACGCGCTCTCGCCCGACGGCCGCTGGCTCTACCTGATCGAATACACGTCGCGGACGGACCTGACCGAGTACGCGGTCCGCCGCTACGACCTCGAGCGCGGCCGGCTTGACCCGCAGGCGATCGTCGATCCGGAGGAGTCGGGCGAGGAGATGTACGGCTCGCCGATGACCCGTGCGACGAGCCCGGACGGTCGGTGGGCGTACACGCTGTACGACGGCGCGGAGCACCCGTTCATCCACGCACTCGACACCGAGCGAGGCGCCGCGGTCTGCATCGATCTCGATCCCGGAGCGGTGTCCCCGCGCCGGCTGTCGCGGATGTCCCTCGATCCGAGCCGCGACGGCTCGACGCTGACGGTGACCGACCCCAAGGAGGGCCCGGTCGCGATCGTCGACACGAGGTCGTTCGACCTGAGCCAGCCCGCCACCTCCGCGCCCGCGGACGACGGCCAGGACTCCGGTGGCGCGCCGTGGCTGGCGATCGCCTTGGGCGCGCTGGGCGTCGCCGCGATCTCCGTGGGAGTGCTTCGGTGGCGACGCCGTGCTGGCCGCGTCCCCTCAGAGGAGCTCGAGCGCCTGGTTCGGGTCGGTTCCACCTCCGAGGCCAAGCCCGAAACGGACATCCACGAGAAGGAGCGCGACTGGCGCCGGGTCTCCTGATCGCGTTCGCCCTCGGCGAACTCGCGCTGGCCACCCTCGGGGTCCTCGCCCCTGGGGGTGGTCCGGCGTCGAGGACCGCCGACGCCGGGGGGCGAATCGCCTCGCAGGCCACGGTGCGCATCGGCGAGTCGACTCGCGGACAACCGATCCGCGCTCGCGTCCTGCGAGGCTCGGTCGGAGGGCCGGTCGTGCTCGTGGTCGGCGCCATCCACGGCGACGAGCCCGCCGGCGCCGAGATCGTGCGCGGCGTCCGCGACCGACGGCCTTCGCGAGGCGTGGTCGTCGCCGTCCCGAGTCTGAATCCCGACGGGCTCGACGCCGCCACGCGCACTAACGCGCGCGGAGTCGACCTCAACCGCAACTTCGGCTCGGCCTGGGAGCCGCACGGTGAGCCCGGCGATCCCGAGCATTCCGGCCCGGGCCCGTTCTCCGAGCGCGAGTCGCGCCTTGCTCGCTCGCTGATCCGGAAGCTGCGGCCGGACGTCACGATCTGGTTCCACCAGCAGCACGAGCCGCCGCTCGTGCGCGCTTGGGGGCAGAGCGTCGGCGCGGCGCGGGCGTACGCGCGTCTCGCCGGAACGCCGGTCCGTGCCCTGCCGTGGCTGCCCGGAAGCGCGCCGAACTGGCAGAACGGCCGCTTCAAGGGCGCGAGCGCGTTCGTTGTCGAGCTTCCCTGGGGCGAGGTCGCAAACCGTGAGCTGCGACGCCATGAGACGGCCCTCCTGGAGCTTGGCCGCGCGCTGGAGGCCGGCGTATGACCTCGGCCGCGATTGCGTTGCCGCCACGCCTGCTGGCGTTGGCGGGTGGAGAATCGCCGGTGGCGATGAGCGCCGAGCCGATGTCGGAGCGCCTGCCCGGGTTGCCGCGGGTCGGCTTGCTGCGTGGCCGGCGCGAGGCGGCACTGGTGAGGGAGGCGCAGGGCGGGTCGCAGGAGGCGCTGGAGGAACTGTTTCGGCGTCACTGGCGCCGAGCCCATCGGGCCGCGTTCCTGGTCGTTGGCGACGCGGCGGCCGCCGAGGACATCGCCCAGGAGTCGTTCCTGGCCGCGATCCGCGCGCTCGACAGGTTCGATCGCACGCGCCCGTTCGGCCCATGGCTTCACCGGATCACGGTCAATCGAGCGATCGACTTCGCACGGGCTCGCAAGCTCCGGCGCGAGAGCGTCCTGCCCGAAGCGACGGAGGCCGGAGCGCCGGACGACACGGGTTTCTCGGATGAGCTGGTCGCCGCCCTGTCGGAGCTCTCGCCGGAGCACCGCGCCGTGATCGTGCTCCGGTATCTCCTCGGCTACACGCCGGGTGAGATCGGCCAGATCCTGGGGTTGCCGCGCGGAACCGTGAACTCGCGCATGCGCCGGGCACTGGACCGCCTGCGGCCGGCCGTGGAGGAGCGATGAGGCGCGAACGCGAGCTCGAGCGCCGGCTGTCCGAGCTGCCGATGCCGGGCGAGGCAGAGGCCGAGGAGCGCTCCTGGGAGGTCGTTCGGGCGGCCTACGCGGACCGTACGCCCGTGAGGCCGACGTATCGCGCCCGTCGGTTCGCGCTCGCGGCCGCAATAGGCGCCGCTCTGCTCGTGATCGGACTTAGCCCCGCGGGCGCGAAGATGGGCGACTGGGTGCGCGACGTCGTCGGCGAGGAGGACGCGAAGCCCGAGCTCAAGACGTTGCCGGCCGCCGGCGAGATCCTCGTCGAGGGTGCCGACGGCGTCTGGATCGTCGAGGACGACGGTTCCAAGCGCCGCCTCGGGGACTACGACGAGGCCACGTGGTCGCCGAACGGGCTGTACGTCGCGAGCACGGACGGGAATCGGCTGGCCGCGGTCACCCCGGAGGGCGACGTCCGGTGGGATATCACCGCGCCGGCGAGGATCCACGACCCGCGCTGGGCCGGGACCGAATTCGACACGCGCATCGCGTATCGAAGCGGCGGGGATCTCTGGGTCGTTGACGGAGACGGAAGCGATGAGAGGTTGATCGCCCAGGACGTCGCGCCGGTTGCGCCGGCCTGGCGGCCGCTGGGAGATACGAAGCTCGCGCCGCCAGGGGCGCACGTGCTCGCGTACGTCGACGGCGTGGGAGAGATCAGGGCGATTGACGTGGACACAGGTCGCGACGTCCCGGTCAGCGGGTTGGATGAGGTACCCCAACTGGCGGCCTCAACGGTGGAGGGGCGTGCCCGTTCGCCGATCAGCGGCCGCACGGCGGTCGTGCAAGCAAACGACAGCCGGTCGACGGTCTTCCTTGCCGGCGACGGGCCCGCTCACCGCGAGTTGCTCTTCAGCGGGCCTGGCCGCGTGACGGGACCAACTTGGTCCCCAGACGGCCGTTGGATCCTGGTCGGGTGGGTCGACGCCGACCAGTGGCTGTTCATCAACGCCGACCAGCCGCGGCGGGTAGTCGCCTTCGACGATGTCGCCGAGCAGTTCGACGGGACCGCACCGAGCGACTTCCCCCGCGTTGCGGGCTGGGCTCTACCCGAGCGATAGACCTACGGCTCCGGGGGCTCGCGCAGCTGGTGCGCCGGAGTGAAGAAGTTGCGGTAGGCCAGCGTGGTTGCGAGCAGGGCCGCGATCGCTACCGCTCCCAGCAGCACCCAGAGCAGGATCAGCTGGAGGCGGACTGCGTCGGTCGGGTCCGCGCCGGCGAGCAGCATCCCCACCATCGTCCCAGGGAAGAAGATCAGGCCGGTCGTCTTGGTCGAGTCGACGAGCGCGATCGTGCCGGAGCGCAGGCTGCGGCGCAGGATCGGCGCCGCAGCCTGGGTGGAGGTGGCCCCGAGCGCAAGCGTCGCCTCGATCTCACGCGCCCGGTCGCTCATCTCGTCGCCGAGCCGGTTGAGTGCCACGGCCGCCGCGGTCATCGCGTTGCCGACCACCATTCCGCCGACGGGAACCAGGAACTGCGGCTCGGGCTCGAAGATGCCCAGGGCCACGACCAAGCCGAGCGTGGCGGCGCCCGCCACTCCCAGCGAGATCAGCAGCGGCCAGAAGGCATCAGGAACCTTTCGCGCCCGCAGCCGGGCTTGAAACGCCCCGAAGACGACCATCACCGCGATCAGGCCGAAGACCAGCCACAGGCTGTCCTCGTCGAAGATCGCCTGGATCACGTAGCCGATCGCGATCAGCTGCACGGCCGAGCGAACGACCGCGACCCCGATGTCGCGCTCGAGCTCGGTGCGGCGCCAGAAGGAGACCGCGATCGCTACGGCCACCAGGGCCAGGCTCGCCGCGACCTCGCCCAGCGTGACGTCGATCGTGCTCGAATCCATCAGCCGTGGGCCCCCATCAGCTGGGCGACGGGTCCTTCCTCCACCGCGCGTCCGGCGTCGATCCGAACGACCCAGTCGGCCATCCGGCGCGCCTGCGCAAGGTCGTGCGTCACTAGGACAAACGAGATGTCGAGGCGCCGGCGGAGGTCCAGCAGGGTCCTCTCCACCGCGTCGCGCCGATCCTCGTCAAGCGCCGAGGTCGGCTCGTCGAGCAACAGCACGCTGGGCTCCAGCGCCAGCGTCCGGGCCAGCATCACCCGCTGCTGCTCGCCGACGGAGAGCCGGCTGGCGTCGCGCTCCGCGTACGAGTCGTCCAAGCCGGCGAGGTCGAGAAGGCGGCCGACGTCGGCGTCGAGGTCGCCGCAGTTTGCGGCGAAGCGGATGTTGTCCGCAACCGTGCCTTCGAGCAACGCCGGCAGCTGGGGAACGAGGCAGACGTCTCGTCGCAGCTCGAGCACGTCGTACTCGCGCACGTCCGTTCCCCGATACCTGACGGTCCCAGTGTCGGGGTCCGAGAGCCGGTTCAGCAGCCGCAGCAACGTCGACTTGCCCGACCCTGAGGGGCCGGCCACGCAGCTCGCCCCCTCCGGAAGCCTCGCGTCCACGCCGAGCAGCACCTGCTTGCCGGCACGGGTGAGGCTGACGTCCTGGAGCTCGAACAGCACGGGCGCCGATTATCGAACTCCAGGTCGGCGGCAGCGCATAATCGAGCTATGGCGCAGGTGCAAATGCCGAAGACGTTCGAGCCGATGCTGGCGCGCCAGGTCGACCGCCTGCCCAGGGGCGACGACTGGGCGTACGAGCTCAAGTGGGACGGGGTTCGGGCCTTCGCCCATCTGGAGCGGGAGAACGCGCGCATCGTGAGCAGGCGCGGTGAGGAATTGACCGCTCGCTACCCAGAGCTTGCGTCGATGGCGGCCGCGGTGGAAGTCGACGACGCCGTGCTCGATGGCGAGATCGTTGCCTTCGATGACGCCGGAAGGCCGAGCTTCAGCCGGCTGCAGCTACGGATGGGGCTGACGAAGGAAGGTGTGATCCGGCGGCGCGTTGGCGAGGCCCCGGTGACATTCGTCGCCTTCGACCTGTTGTGGCTCGACGGCCGCCCGCTGCTCGACGAGCCCTACGAGGAGCGCCGCAGGCTGCTCGACTCACTTGGCTTCGACGGACCTAGCTGGCAGGCGCCCCGCAACCACCGCGGCGACGGAGACGCCCTGCTCGACCTCGTCCGCCAGCGGCGACTCGAGGGCGTGGTCGCCAAGCGCCTGAGCAGTCCCTACAGGCTCGGCCGGCGCAGCACCGAGTGGCTGAAGGTCAAGGTTCGGCGACGCCAGGAGGTCGTGATCGGCGGCTACATGCCGGGCGAGGGTGGGCGCACCGGTCGGGTCGGCTCGCTGCTGGTCGGCTACTGGGACGCGACGCCCGACGAGGCCCACAGACTGGACCGCCCGCAGCGGCTCGTCTACGGAGGCGGCGTGGGCACCGGTTTCACGCAGAGCACACTCGACGAGCTGAGCGCCGCGCTGCAGCCGCTGGGCCGCGAGACGAGCCCCTTCGAGCTCGGCTGGGACCCAGCGGTCAAGTACGCGGCGCGCGTGCGCGAGCGCGGGCCGCTGGTCTGGGTCGAGCCGCAGCTCGTGTGCGAGGTCGAGTTCACCGAGTGGACGCACGAGGACACGCTGCGCGCGGCAGCCTTCAAGGGTCTGCGCGACGACAAGAACCCGCGCGAGGTCGTGCGCGAGGGCTGACAGCGATGAGTTTCAGCCCGACGGCGGGTCCTAATGGACGCAAGCTCAAGCGCAAGAACCCGCCCGCGAGCGTTTGCGGGCAGGGTCCCGGCGGTAACCTCATAAATACACACCCGTGAACGGCACCAGCTTCTCTCGTCGCCTGAAGGTGACTCACTAGAACACATGGCACGCGCAATCTGGTCAGGATCAATCAGCTTCGGGCTCCTCAACGTGCCCGTGAAGCTCTATTCGGCGGTCTCGAGGAAGAACGTCAGCTTCCGCGAGCTTCGGGCCGAGGACGGCTCGCGCATCCGCCACAAGCGCGTCGCGGAGGCCGACGGCGAAGAGGTCCCCTACGAGGAGATCGTCAAGGGCTATGAGATCGCGCCGGAGCAGTACGTCGTCCTGACTCGCGAGGAGCTCGAGGAGCTCGACCCCAAGAAGACCCGCGCGATCGAGATTCAGGACTTCGTAGACCTCGACGAGATCGACCCGATCTACTTCGACCATCCCTACTACCTGGGACCCGACAAGGGTGCCGAGAAGGCGTACGCCCTCCTCGTCAAGGCGATGAAGGAGTCGAACAAGGTCGCCATCGCCCGCTTCGTGTTGCGCAACAAGGAGAACCTGGCCGCGATCAGGCCGATGGGCGACGTCCTGACGATGGCGACCATGCGGTTCGCCGACGAGGTCGTTTCGCCCGACGAGATCGAAGAGGTCGGCTCTGAAAACGGCGAGGCGCCCAAGAAGCAGGAGCTCGAGATGGCCAAGCAGCTGATCGACTCGCTGGCCGGCGACTTCGACCCGACCAAGTACGAGGACGAGTACCGCAACGAGCTCCTCGACCTGATCGAGCGCAAGGCCAAGGGCGAGGCGGTCGTCTCGGCGGTTTCCGAGGAGCCCGAGCCGACCAAGGCGCCCGACCTGATGGCCGCCCTCGAGGAGAGCCTCGCCGCCGTCAAGGGCGAGGACCTCGCCAAGGGCGCGAAGGGCGACGGCGCCCGCAAGTCGTCGAGTCGCAAGGCTCCGGCCAAGAAGTCGTCCTCCTCGTCGCGCTCGAAGTCGTCCAAGACCGCCAAGAGCCGATCGCGAAGCAAGGCCAAGGCCGCGAAGTAGAGGTCGACGGGCGGACCCTCGCCCTGACCAACCTCGACAAGGTGCTCTGGCCGAAGGCTGGCTACACCAAGGGCGAGGCGATCGACTACTACGCCAAGGTCGCCGACACGATCCTGCCCCACCTGCGGAATCGGCCGCTCACCCGCGTCCGGTTCCCGAACGGCACCGAGGCGCAGCGCTTCTACGAGAAGCGAGCGCCGAAGGGAACGCCCGACTGGGTGCGCACCGCGCCGATCGAGATGGGCACCGCGGGGGTGCTCGACTTCATCGTCTGCGACGACCTGGCCACCTTGATCTGGCTCGCACAGCTTGCCGCCCTGGAGCTCCATCCCTCCCTGTCGCTCGCCGACGATCCGGACACGCCGACCGTGATCGCGTTCGATCTCGACCCGGGCGCGCCGGCGACGATCGTCGAGTGCTCGCAGGTCGGGCTACGCGTGCGCGACCTGTTCGGCGAGCTGGGACTCGAGTCGTTCGCAAAGACCTCGGGGTCGAAGGGCCTGCAGGTCTACGTCCCGTTGAACGACGAGGTCGGCTACGACCAGACGAAGGGGTTCGCGCGTGCCCTCGCCCAGGCACTCGAGCGTGCCGAGCCGGACCTGGTGGTCTCCAAGCAAAAGAAGGAGCTGCGCAAGGGAAAGGTGCTGGTCGACTGGAGCCAGAACGACCGGGCCAAGACGACCGTTGCCGTTTACTCGTTGCGCTGCCGCGACCGCCCCTGGGTATCCGCACCGCTGACCTGGAAGGAGGTCGAGAAGCTCGCCGACGACGGCGACCCCGACTCCGTGCGCTTCGAGGCGGCGCAGGTGCTCAAGCGGATCAAAAAGCACGGCGATCTCTTCGCCCCGGTGCTCGAGCTCGAGCAGGAGCTGCCCGAAGTTCCTGAGCCGGTGTCTGGCGCGTAACGCCGCGATCGGATACAAGACGAATGCGGCGGCCACCCAGACGAACGGAGGGAAAATGGAACTGACGGAGGCCAAGCAGCGGGCGCGAGCGACCTGGTCGGCTGGCGACTACGACGGGATCGTCGACTACATCTGGAGCGTCGGCGGCGACCTGGTGGCGCGCGTCGGCGTGAAGCCCGGCGACGAGGTGCTGGATGTGGCGTGCGGGACCGGCAACGCCGCGATTCCCGCCGCGCAAGCCCGCGGGAACGTGATCGGTCTCGACCTGACGTCGGAGCTGTTCGAGGCCGGCCGCAGACGAGCCGCCGAGGCGGGCGTCGAGATCGAGTGGGTCGAGGGTGATGCGGAGTCGCTGCCGTACGACGACGAGAGCTTCGACGTCGTGCTGTCCACGTTCGGCTGCATGTTCGCCCCCGATCACGAGCGCGCGGCCGCCGAGATCGCCCGCGTCGTGAGGCCCGGCGGGCGCCTCGGCATCGCCGCGTGGGATCCCGAGGGAAGTGTGGGCAAGTTCTTCGCGGCGATGGCGCCCTTCGCGCCCGAGCCACCGCCGGGGTTTCAGCCACCGCCGCTGTGGGGCACGCGCGACCACGTCACGGCGCTGTTCGAGGGCAAGGGCGTCGAGCTGCGCTTCGAGGACGCCGCCGTCGAGTTTCAGTTCGACTCGATCGACGCGGCGACCGAGGAATACTGGGAGAAGTTCGGGCCGATCGTGGTGCTCCGGGCGACGCTCGAGCCGGAGGGCCGCGGCGACGAGTTCAAGGGGGTCCTTCGAGAGGTGTTCGAGGACTCGAACCGCTCCGGCGGCGACGACGTGGCGTACCCCGGTGAGTACCTCATCACGCTCGGCGAGAAGCGCTGAACGTGTCCAGTCCTCAGATCGGGACGGCCGCTCGGCGCGACGGCCGCGCGCGCAGCGCTCGGAGCGCCGCCGCGATCCTGCGCACGCCCTCGACGAGCTGATCGGGCTCGAGGAAGCCGTAGGAGAGGCGCATCGCGAGCTCCGGGAGGCGCTCGATTCGGAGCGCTCCGCCCGGCACGAACGCGGCACCCTGGCGCACAGCTTCGTCGGCTAGCTCGCGCTCGTCGACGTCGCTGTCGAGCCGCAGCCACAGGTGACCGCCGCCCAGCGGCTGCACGTAGGAGGCGATCGAGCCGAACTGCTCGTCGATCGCCTCACGCAGGACATCCAGGCGCTCGGAGTAGAAGGCCCGCGCACGCTCTGCCTGAGCGGGGTAGGCGCCCGAGCCGAGGTAGCGCGCGACGGCGAGCTGAGTGAGCGTCGGACTGTGGATGTCGTCGGCGCGCTTCGCGGCGATGATGCGGTCCAGCACCGGGCCGCTTGCCGCCACCCACCCGATCCGCAGTCCGCCGCCGACGGTCTTCGCGAGCGAGTCGACGTAGAGCACGTGCGCCGGAGCGTCTGAGCGCAGCGACGGAAGTTCTGAGCCCTCGAAGCGGAGGTCGGCGTAGACGCCGTCCTCGAGGACGAAGAACCCGTGGCGGCGGGCCAGCTCGAGCAGTTTCGTGCGCCGGGCGGGCACCAGATCGCGGCCGGTCGGGTTGTGGAGGCGCGACTGCAGGGCGAGCGCCTTGATCTCCTCGCGCGCCAGCAGCCCGGCCAGGGCGTCGACGTCGAGCCCGTCGTCGTCGACCGGCACCGACTCGATGCGGGCGCCCGTCTCCTCGATCGCCCTGATCACGGAGGGGAAGCTCGGGTCCTCGCAGGCCACGACGTCGCTCGGCCGCAGGATTGCGCGGCAGGCGAGCGTGAGGCCCTGGGCCGCGCCGTTGGTGATCAGAATGTCGTCGGGGTCCTCCGGCGCGCCTCGCGCGGCGCTCAGCTCGGCGAGCTGCTCGGCGAGGTCGGGCAGTCCCTGCACGTCGGAGTACTGAAGCGCGCGGTCGGCCTCTTCGCGCAGGGTCGCGTCGATCGCCTCGCGAAGGCCGTCGACCGGAATCAAGCGGGCGGACGGGTAGCCGACCGAGAGTGCGATCAGCTCCTCGCTTGTTGCCTGTCGATGCATCTCCGCGAGGACACGGTCGCCGTAGCTGAGCTCGTGCTCGGGGAGGGCGAACCGCTGCCAGGAGATCGAGTCGGGAACGCGACCGGCAGGCGCCCCGGCCGCCTCCCGGACGAAGGTGCCACGCCCGACGTGGGCGGTCACCAGGCCCAGCTCCCGCAGCCTGCGGTACGCGCGCACCGCCGTCAGGTGGTTCACGCCGGCTAGCTCGGCCAGCTCGCGCGTGGGCGGGAGCTTGTCCCCCGGCTCGAGCTCGCCGCGTTCGATCGCCTGGCTGACCGCATCGACCAGCTGCTGCGTGATCGAGCGGTCGCCGTCCCGTCTCAGGTCAGACAATTCGAGCTTGTATGACATTGAATCCTCTCTCCTTGACTTGTATTGTCATACATACAAGCCGTTCACCCACGATCAGTGTAGGAGATTGTCTCAGATGACCCTCACAATGTCAACCAATATCGCCAAGGATAGTCATACAGGGGTTGTGATCCGTGAGTCCATGCGGTCCGACGCCGAGCGGCTGCGGCGCCTCGCCCAGCTCGACTCGGCCCGCCTTCACGAAGGCCCGATGGTCGTGGCCGAGGTCGATGGTGAGCTTCGTGCCGCGGCTGCGATCGACGATGGATCGGTGATCGCCGATCCGTTCCGTCCCAGCGCAGACCTGGTCGCGCTGGCATCGATGCGGGCGACGCAGCTGCGCACCGCGCGCTCGAAGCCGTTGCGGCTGGTGGCCCAGACGCCCTCGGAACCGGTCCGGCTCCGGCACGCAGCCTAGTCGCGACCCGCTACTGAGCTGAGGTGTGCGTCAGTCGAGCGGCTGGCGCACGACGGGTTTGCGGCTGGCCTGTGCCTCGTCGAGCCGCCGCACCGGGGTGGTGAACGGCGCCCCGCGCAGGATCTCGGGATCGCGCTCGCCTTCGGCGAGGATCTCCTCGAAGGCGTCGGCCAGCGCGTCCAACGCTTCCTTGGGCTCGGTCTCCGTCGGCTCCACCATCAACGCCTCGTCGACGAGCAGCGGGAAGTAGATCGTCGGCGGATGGAAGCCGTAATCGAGGAGGCGCTTGGCGATGTCGAGCGTCTTGACCCCGAGCTCGCGCTTGGCGGGTGAGCCGGAGAGCACGAACTCGTGCATGCAGAGGCGGTCGAAGGCGAGGGGCAGGTACTTGGCGCCACGCCCCTGGCGCAGACGCGCGAGCAGGTAGTTGGCGTTCAGCACCGCCGTCTCGGAGGCGTCCTGGAGGCCGTCGGCACCGAGGCTGCGGATGTAAGCGTAGGCGCGGACGAAGACGCCGAAATTCCCCTGGAACCCGCGCAGGCGGCCGATCGACTTCGGGCCCTCGTAGGAGAGGTCGAACCGCGGCGCGGTTCCGTTGCTGGCCTCCGTGCGGACCACGCCAGGCAGCGGGAGGTAGGGCTCGATCCGCTCGGAGACGGCGATCGGCCCCGCGCCCGGGCCACCCCCGCCGTGTGGCTGCGAGAACGACTTGTGCAGGTTGACGTGGACGATGTCGAACCCCATGTCACCCGGCCTCGACCAGCCCATGATCGCGTTGAGGTTGGCCCCGTCGTAATACAGCGTCCCCCCCACCCCGTGCACGATCTGCGCGATCTCGGTGATGTTCTCGTCGAAGACGCCGAGGGTGTTGGGGTTGGTCAGCATCAGGCAGGCCACGGTGTCGTCGGCCTTGGAGCGAAGGTCGTCCACGTCGACGCCGCCCCGCTCGTCGGTCGCCACCTTGACGACCTCATAGCCCGCCATGGTCACCGTCGCCGGGTTGGTTCCGTGCGAGGTGTCGGGGGTCAGCACCCGGGTCCGCTCCTCGCCGCGGTCCTCGTGGTAGGCGCGGGTTAGGAGTAGGCCGGCGAGCTCGCCGTGGGAGCCGGCGGAGGGCTGGAGGCTGACGTGGGGAAGGCCGCAGATCTCAGACAGCGCCCGCTCGAGGCGCCACATCAGCTCGAGTGCGCCCTGCGCCCGTTTCGGGTCCTGGGCCGGGTGAAGCCGCGCGTGTCCCGGCAGCGCAGCCACCCGCTCGTTCACTCGCGGGTTGTGCTTCATCGTGCAGGAGCCGAGCGGGTAGGGGCCCGTGTCGAGGTCGAAGTTGCGCCGCGACAGGCGGTTGTAGTGGCGGACGATCTCCGGCTCGGAGACCTCTGGGAGCCTCGCCTCGGCGGCCCGAAGCAGGCGCGACGGGATCAGCGCGTCGAGCGGCCGCTCGGGCACGTCCGTCGGCGGCACCGTGGCGGCGCGGCGGCCGGAGACGGAGCGCTCGAAGATCGTGACGGCCTGCTCCCTTTGCTGAGGCGTCGGTGTACGAGCGTTGCTGGGCGGGGTCGGGGTGCCGGTCGGCTTCACGCCTCAACCTCCCGGGCCATTGGCGCCTTTGTCACGCTATCCGTGACTTTCGCGTCATCGGACACCAGCCACTCCTCGGCAGGCGCGTCGGCCAGCGCCTCCGCGAGTCTGTCGATGTCCTCCTTAGAGCGGCGCTCGGTGATCGCCACCAGGAGGCCATCCTCGTACTCCGGGTATTCCCTGCCGAGCCAATACCCAGCCGCGATTCCGCGCTCGGCGACGAGGTCGAGCGTCTCCGGTACCGGCGTTCGGAGCCGCAGCGCGAACTCGCGAGCGACTGGCGCGTCGTGCAGGAGCTCCACTCCGTCGATCGCGCTCAGGGTCTCGCGCGCGTATGCGGTGCGGCGCGCGATCAGCTCACCCAGCTCGACCAGACCGCGTTGTCCGAGCCAGGTCAAGTAGATGACGCCGCCGAGGGCGTTGAGCGCCTGCGAGGTGCAGATGTTGTGCGTGGCCTTCTCGCGGCGGATGTGCTGCTCGCGCGTCTGCAGGGCCAGCACGAACGCGCGGCGCCCATCGACGTCGATGGTTTCGCCGGCGATGCGTCCCGGCATTCGGCGCAGGTGCTCCTCGGTGGCGCAGAAGAAGCCGAACGAGGGCCCGCCGTAGTCGAGGCGCCCGCCCAGCGGCTGCCCCTCGCCGACGGCGACGTCAACTCCGCACTCGCCGGGCGTGCGGAGCACGCCGAGCATGATCGGATCGACGCTGGCGACGGCCAGAGCGCCATGCGCATGGGCGGCCTCCGCGAGCGCCTCGAGGTCCTCGACCGCGCCGAGGAAGTTGGGGTTCTGGACGAACAGCGCCGCGGGCTCCTCGTCCAGCGCCGCAGCGAGCTGATCGGCGTCGGTAAGGCCGTTGTCGAGACCGACCTCGACGACCTCGGCGCCGAAGCCGCGAGCGTAGGTCCTGAGCGTCTCGCGCGAGTGCGGGTGCACCCCGCGCGAGACGACCAAGCGGCGGCGCTTCGTGGCGCCGATTGCCAGGTAGGCGGCGGACGCCACCGAGGAGGGGCCCTCGTACAGGGACGCGTTGGAGACCGGGAGCCCGGTCAGCTCGGAGATCGCCGTCTGGAACTCGAACATCACCTGAAGCCCGCCCTGAGACACCTCCGGCTGATACGGCGTGTACGGGGTCAGGAACTCCGAGCGCTGGGTGATCGCGTCCACGATCGCCGGCACGTAGTGGTCGTACATGCCCGCACCGAGGAAGCAGACCTCGGACTCGGCATCGGCGTTCTTGGCCGCGAGGGCCCCGAGATCCTCGACGACCTCGCTCTCGGAGGCGCCCGGCGGCAGGTCGAGCGGCCCGTCGAGCCGAACCTCCTCCGGCAGCTCGGCGAACAGCTCCTCGATCGACCCGACGCCGATCGCCTCGAGCATCGCCTGGCGGTCGGCGTCGGTGGCTGACGTGTAGCGGCTCACCGACGTGATGCTAGCCAGGCGCGCGGCGAGGCCCCACGGACCGGGAACGGCACCTGCTGCTTTCGCCGCTAGAGCGGCTCACCTGAGAGTCACTCTCCCGCCAGCAACTCCTTGTAGGCCGCCGCGTCGAGGAGCTGGTCGGCCTCGGAAGGATCGGAGAGTCTGACCTTGACCAGCCAGCCCTCCCCGTAGGGATCCTCGTTGATCGTCTCGGGGTTGTCAGAGAGCGCCTCGTTGACGGCCGTGATCTCGCCGGAGAGCGGCGAGTAGACGTCCGAGACCGCCTTCACCGACTCGACCTCTGAGTAGGGCTGGTCCTTGGTGACCTCGGCGCCCACCTCCGGCGGCTCGTAAAACACGACCTCACCGAGGGCGTCCTGGGCATACCAGGTGATCCCGAAGGTCCCCTCGTCCCCCTCCATCCGGGCCCAGTCGTGCTCGGGGTGGTATTTCAGGTCCTCGGGATAGGTCTCCTCGGCCACGTTCAGCGTTCCTCCTTCGGGTCGTAAAGCGGCTTGGACTCTATGCGGGCGGCCCGGCCGCGTCCGCGCACGTCGATCTCGACGGCCGTGCCGGGCTCGGCAAGTTCGGCGCGGACGTACGCCATCCCGATGCCTTTCTCGAGGCAGGGCGAGAAGGTGCCGCTGGTCACGGTCCCCACGGGGTCCTCGTCAATCAGCACCGTGTTGCCCTGCCGCGGGATCCCCGGCCCAGTGAGCACGAAGGGCACCAAGCGCTCTTCGGTGCCGTCCCCTCGTGCGGCCGCCACCGCGTCCGCGCCGATGAACCCAGTCTCCTCCTTGCAGCACCAGCCGAGGCCGGCCTCGACGGGGTTGCGGCTGGAGTCCATGTCGTTGCCGTAGAGGTGAAAGCAGACCTCGAGCCGAAGCGTGTCTCGGGCGCCGAGGCCGGCCGGCGTCGCGCCCGCGTCGATCACCCGACCCCAGAGATCCACTGCGACACCCGGCTCGACCAGGATCTCGACTCCGTCTTCGCCCGTGTAGCCGGTGCCGCAGACGAGGCCGTCGGCCACTCCGAGGCCGACGGTCGCCGTGTGCATCCGAGTTGGAAGCTCCGAAGAGGCCAGCCCCGACACGATGGTCCGCGCCCGCGGCCCCTGGACGGCGAGCATCGCGTAGTCGTCGAGCGCGTCCGAGACCTCGGCGTCGAACTCGACCGCGTGTGCCCGGAACCACTCCAGGTCGCGCTCGTGGCTGGCGGCGTTGGTGACGGTCAGGTACTCGTCCTCGGCGAGCCGGTAGGTGAAGAGGTCGTCGAGGATGCCGCCGTCGGGTCGGCACAGCACCGAGTACTGCGCGCCGCCGACCTCGAGCGCCGAGATGTCGTTGGAGAGCAGGCGTTGGAGCAGCGTCCCGGCTTGCGGGCCGGCGGTCCGGATCTCTCCCATGTGCGAGACGTCGAACACGCCGCAGCCAGTTCGCACCGCTATGTGCTCCTGCCGCACGCCCTCATACTGAACGGGCATCTCCCAGCCCGCGAACGGGACGAGCTTGGCGCCAGCCTGGGCGTGCGCCTCGTACAGGGGGGTCCGCCGCAGTGCCGCGGTCGCCATCAGGCCAGCCCCGGGCCCGGCTCGAGCAGGTCGGCGCGCCAGCTCGGCGGCTCGTAGGGCTCCGGCCAGTACTCGACCTGCCGCGCGATCCGGTCGCCTTCGACCTCGCTGAACGCGATCACCCGCGCGGTCTGCTCTCCGTCGCTGACCGTCGCCTCGCTGACCGCGACATCACCGTCGACCAGCAGCCGGTGGACCTCGAAGCGCCAGCGACCGGCAGCCGGATAGCGACGCTGGACCTCGGCCCAGGCGCCGGGACTCGCCATGCGCTCGCTCGAACACGGCCACTCGACGGTCGCGTCGTCGGCGAACAGCGCCGCCGCGGCATCCCAGTCGTTGGCCGTCATCGCGGCCCAGAACGACTCCACGACCTCGCGGGCGGACACGCACCGGAGGCTAGTCGGCTCGGGCTAGCGACGAAGTCGCAGTGCAGGCAAGTACGACCTGCCGGGTCCGGTAACAGGGCCGAGCCCGCCGAGACCGGACGCGAAGCGGAGGATCTCGGCGGAGTTGTCCTACCGGTCGCGGAGGAAGGCCGGGACGTCGATCTCGTCCTCACCCACCTGGAGCTCGCGCCGCTCGCGGTCCTCGAGAGTGCCGACCTGGCGGCGACGGCTGCGCTCGCGCACTCGCATCGGGCTGCGCGCCATCGTCTCGAAGCCCTCGAAGCCCGTGGCGATCACCGTCACCCTGATCTCATCGCCCATTGCGGGGTCGATCACGGTGCCGAAAATGATGTTGGCGCCCTTGTCGGCGTTCTGAACGACGACGTCGGCGGCCTCGTTGACCTCGAACAGGTTGAGGTCGTCAGAGCCGGTGAAGTTGAGCAGCATTCCGGTCGCGCCCTCGATCGACTCCTCCATCAGGGGCGAGGAGACCCCCATCTTCGCTGCCTCGAGAGCCCGGCTCTCGCCGGAAGCGGTGCCGATTCCCATCATCGCCGAGCCGGCATCCGCCATCACGGTGCGGACGTCGGCGAAGTCCAGGTTGATCTGGCCGGGAGTCGTGATCAGGTCGGTGATGCCCTGCACTCCCTGGCGCAGGATGTCGTCGGCCATCCGGAACGCCTCCTGGACGGAGGTCCGCCGCTCGACCACCTGAAGCAGCTTCTCGTTCGGGACGATGATCAGCGTGTCGACCTTGGCGCGCAGGCGATCGATTCCGTCGAGGGCCTGCTGCATTCGCCGCCCGCCCTCGAACTCGAACGGCTTGGTGACAACGCCGACCGTCAGTGCGCCGATCTCCTCCTTGGCGATCTCGGCGATCACCGGAGCGGCGCCCGTGCCGGTGCCGCCGCCCTCACCGGCGGTGACGAAGACCATGTCGGCGCCCTTCAGCGCCTCCTTGATGTCGTCGCGGGACTCAGCTGCGGCTCCGGCCCCCACCTCCGGGTTGGCGCCCGCGCCCAGACCGTTCGTGAGGTTGTGGCCGATCGAAAGCTTGATGTCGGCCTCGCAGGCCTGAAGCGCCTGGACGTCCGTGTTGATGGCGATGAACTCGACGCCCTTGAGACCGGCGTCGACCATCCGGCTGACGGCATTGGTGCCACCGCCGCCGGCGCCGACGACCTTGATCACCGCGAGATACGAGGATTCGACCATGACCCAGTTCCTCTGGTTGAGCCCAGATATCCGTCCGAGACTGAAGTGAGACTTAAGTGTTTGTCGCTCCTAGCAGCCTAGACGTCAAGGCGACGGTACGCCATCTGCCCAGAGATGTCAACGCGCGAGTCACCGGACGGCATGGAATCGTGCATCCTGACAGTCTCGACCCTAAGTCGAGGGTTTTCACGTTACAAGAAAGCTCAACCCTCACTTGAGGCTATGGCCGCAGCGCCCGCCGCGGGCCGCTCCGGCACTCGCACCTCCACGTATCCGAGCGCCTGGAGCTTGGGATCGGCCAGCACCGCGGCCGCCGCGGCCCACTTCGCTTCCGCGCGGGCGCCGGGACCGAAGCGGATCGGGATCCCGCCCTTCATCGTCACGACGACCCCGTAGTCCTTCGAGTAGGAGATGTCGTCGATCAGCGGGCGCAGCTCATCGGGCACCGCTCCGGCCACGAGCGCCTGCTCGAGCGGTTCGCCCGCCAGCTTCCCTGACTGCGGGAGTTCCCGCAGCTCCAGCACCGGCAGGTCGAGCTCGCTAGCGGCACTCACGCCGGCAAGGAGCGTCCCGTCGGCGGCAATCGGCACCTCGCGGCCGCCCGCCTGCGCCACCAGGGCGGGCGGTCGCTCGTTGACCTCGATCCGCAAGCCGTGCGGGAAGCTCGCGTCTGCCCGCACCGACTCCACGGTCGGGAAGCCGGCGACGGCCGCCTCGAGCTCGTCGGCCTGGACGTGCAAGGTGGTCATTCCCTTCCCTGCCGCTTCAAGCGCCGCGACGACGCGCTCGCGATCGCCGCTGCGCACACCCTCGACCTCGACCTTCGTCACCGCTACCAGAGAGGAGTCGCGCAGGTAGAAGAAGTAGCCCGCCACCAGCGCGGCCCCGACCCCGAGCGCGAGGAGTACCGCCTGACGCCAGGCCAGCGGCGGCAGCCGGAGGCGTGGCAGGCGCCACGAGGCGAGGAGGCCCTTACGGGATGCCGAGGCGCTGCGCGGTGGGCGTCGAGGCGACTTGACGCTCTTCGGCGAGCGCCTGCGCGTGGCCGCGGGCCTGCCGTTGCGGGCGGGCGCCGCTCGCCCGCCCGAGGGG
>JBKPDQ010000177.1:0-10607 GCA_046728015.1 Actinomycetota bacterium | reverse complement strand
CCACAGGAAGTCGCAGAGCGCCGCGAGGAGGTCGCCTCGCTCGTGGCCGCCATGGGCGCCCTGCCGGATGGCCAGCGCGACGCGATCGTCCAGCGCGAGCTCGAGGGGCGCAGCCACGAGGAGATCGCGGCGCGCCTGGGGTCAACCCCCGGGGCGGTTCGGGGACTGATCTTCCGCGCTCGACTGACGCTTCGCGATGCCATCGGAGCCCTGGTCCCCCTGCCGCTCGTGCGATGGCTCCTCGGCGAGGCAAGCAGCGTCGAGGCCGCGGCGGGTGCCGGAGGAGCCGCTGCCGCCGGAGGCATCGCGGCGGCCGGCGCGGCCGGAGGCGGCGGCGTCGCGGCGAAGAGCGGAGTCGCGCTGGTGGTCGCCACCCTGGCGCTCGGCTCCGGGGCGGCGTTGCGGGACGACGCCAAGCGCTCGGCGGCGCAGGCATCGGACCGAAGCGCGGCTCAGCAGGGGGAGGGCTCGGCTCGGTTGAGCTCGGTCGGCGAGGGGAGCGGGAGCGGGCCCGGCGCCTCGCCGAACAGCGGGCCGTCGTCCGACAGCGGTCCGGGCGGCGGCGACGATGATGGCGGCGAGGACAACAGCGGCCCGGGCGGCGGCGGCTCGGGCTCCGGCAGCTCGGGCTCGGGCTCTGGAGGCGGGGACTCCAGTGGCTCGGGCTCAGGCACCTCGGGATCCGGCGGTGGCGACCCCGACGATGACGACTGAGGCGGCTACTTCGCGCTCAACCAGTCGCTGCCGACGCCGATGTCAACCGCCAACGGCGGATCGAGGTCGAACGCCCCGCACATCTGTTGGCGCACCAGCTCCCCCGCCTGCTCCATCTCGTCGGTGGGCCCCTCGAAGAGCAGCTCGTCGTGAATCTGCAGCACGAGCTGGGTGGAGAGCCCGGCCTCGGCGAGCGCGCGGTGGCAGCGCACCATCGCCACCTTGATGATGTCCGCCCCGCTCCCCTGGACGACAGTGCTCACGGCGAGACGCTCGCCTTGCAGCCTGCGCTGGCGCTGGCTGGAGCGCAGCTCGGGGATCCGGCGCCGGCGGCCCATCACGGTGCTCACGAAGCCGTCCTTCTCGGCCCGTTCGATCGTCTCGTCAATGAACCGCTTCACCGCCGGGAAGCGCTCGAAGTAGCGGGCGATGTAGATCTTCGCCTCCTCGCGTGAGATCTGCAGCCGGTCTGCGAGGCCGAAGTCCGAGAGCCCGTAGGCGATGCCGTAGTTGACCATCTTCGCCTTCGAGCGCTCGGCCGCTCCGATCGCGTCGGGGTCGGCGCCGACGATCCCCGCCGCGGTCTCGGCGTGGACGTCCTCACCCGAGGCGAAGATCTCGCGCAGCACCTCCTCGCCGGCGACGTGGGCGAGGACCCGCAGCTCGACCTGGTTGTAGTCGGCCGAGAGCAATCGCTTGCCCCTCGGGGCCACGAAGCAGGAGCGGACGGGCCTTCCCACCTCGGAGCGGATCGGGATGTTCTGCAGGTTGGGGTTGGTGCTCGACAGGCGGCCGGTCGTCGTCGCGACCTGGTTGAAGGTGGTGTGGATGCGGTTGGTCTCGGGATCGATCAGCTCCGGCAGGGCATCGAGGTACGTGCTCTTCAGCTTCGTGAGCTCGCGCCAGCGCTCCACCTTGAGCACGATCTCGTGCTCCTCTCGGATCTGGGCGAGCACGCGAGCGTCGGTCGAGAAGCCCGTCTTGCCGCGTCGCTTCTTGGTCAGACCGAGCTCGTCGAAGAGCACCTCCCCGAGCTGCCCAGGCGAGCCGATCGTGAACTCGCGACCGGCGAGCCTGTAGATGTCGGCTTCGAGCTGCGCGATCTCCTCCGCCATCCCGGCGCCGATCACGGCCAGCCGCTTGGAGTCGAGCTTCACCCCGAGGGCCTCCATCTCGGCCAGCACCTCGATCAGCGGCATCTCGACCTCGTCCAGCAGCCGCTGAAGCCCGAAGTCGTCAAGGCGAGCCCGCTGGCGCGCCGCAAGCTCGTGGCTGAGCCGGGCGTCGACGGCGGGGTCGCCGGGAACGTCGCCCTCCTCGGCGGCCAGCGACAGCTGGCCGTCATCGGTGCCCGCGGGAGCGGCGGCGAGGCCGGCGTCGGCGGCCAGCTCGTGCAGGTCATAGGTGCGCCGCGCGGGATCGATCAGGTAGGCGGCGACCATCGTGTCGTACGCCAGATCCAGGTTCCGCGGGCCGGTGGCGGCCAGCAGCCCCTTCCCGGCCGGCCCCCCGAGGCCCTTGAGGTCGTGGCCGAGCAGCGGCCGCCCGCGAAGCTGCTCGCCGAGCGCGGCGAGGTCGTCGGCGGGACCCGTCACGACCTTGTCCCCGTCGGTGCCGGCCCATTGCCCACCCGCGATGGCGAGGGCGATCCGCCCCTTGGCGAGGTCGTCGGCGGAGCCCGCGACCGACTCGACCTCGATCGTCTCCTCCACCACGCGGCCCGGGAGGACTTCGTCCCACTCCTCGTCCAGGCGCTGGATGACCGCGCGCAGCTCGAACTCGGCGGCGACGTCGCGGAGCTTCGAGCGATCCGGGACGGAGCGCGCCTCCGCCTCGATGTCGACGTCGACCTCGACGTCGTCCTTGAGCGTGGCCAGCTGCTTGGAGACCCGCGCGTCGTCCGCGTGCTCGACGAGGTTCTGCTTGCGCTTGGCGCCGGAGATCTCGTCGACCGACTGGAGCACCCTCTCGAGGGAGCCGAAACGCTGCAGAAGCTCCGCGGCGGTCTTGTCCCCGATCCCCGGGACGCCCGGGATGTTGTCCGAGGTGTCGCCCTTCAGCCCGATCAGATCGGTGACGAGCTCGGCGGGCACGCCGTATCGCTCGACCACCCCCTCGGCGTCGTAGATCCGCGTGTCGGTGATCCCGCGCGAGGTGGTCATCACCCGGACGCCGTCGCGGACGAGCTGGTAGACGTCGCGGTCGCCGGAGACGATCATCACCGGCGTTCCCGCTTCGCGCGCCTCGCGCGTCAAGGTGGCGATGACGTCGTCGGCCTCGTAGCCCTCGACCGACACGTTGGTGAAGCCGAACGCTTCCGCCAACGGGGCGAGGTGCGGCCACTGCTCCCGGAGGAGGTCGGGACGGGACTTGCGCTGCGACTTGTACTCCGGATAGACCGTTTCGCGGCCCGACCACCCCTTGTCCCAGGCGACGATCACGGCCCGAGGGTTGTGATCGATGAGCAGCTTGGCCATCATCGACGCGAAGCCATAGATCGCGTTCGTGGGACGACCGTCGGCGGTCGCGATCGACTCCGGCAGGGCGAAGAAGGCGCGGTAGGCCAGCGAGTTGCCGTCGATCAGAAACAGCTCCCCGTCGACCTGCTCGGCCTCGGTCGGCGCCTTTCCGGTCTTGCGTACTTCCTTGATCGCTGGCACACCTCAATCATAGGTTTGGCCAAGGCGCTTCCCGAGCACCGAGCGGACCGTCGCGGCGACGCTCGCCGCATCCTCCGTCAGCTGGCGCCAGGCGAACCGGAGGATCACGTACCCGGCCGCGGTCAGCGCAGCATCCCGCACACGATCGCGCTCGAACGCGAGCCGGGTTGCCTGCGCCCATTAGCAGTCCGTTTCCACGCTCAGACGCCGCTCGCGCCAGAGGAAGTCAACGACGCGGCGTCCGAGGCGCGCGTTCACCCCGGAGCCGGGCAGGCGTCCGCAGGGGCGCGGGAAGATCGCCTCGAGCTCGCCGCGGGTGTGATCCGGTTGCGAGCGCTCGCCGAGCGGAAGTCGCAGGTATTCGGCCTGGCGCAGGGCGGCGTTGAACTCGTCGGTGGGCAGCACCCGGCGCAGGTCCTCCAGCGTGCGGGCCGGCTTCGTGACGGGGATGCCGGCTCGCATCGTTCTGTGGCTGGGTAGGAGGGTGGTCGAGCGGTGCAGGACGATTTGCGTCGCGGCGCTGGCGCCCGGCGTCGCCCGGGATCGTGACGTGGGCGAGGCCGGGCCCCGAGAGAAGGCGCCACGGCGGCGCTTTGGTGGCCGAGCACGGCGCCGTCGCCGCAGGCCAGCACCGCCGCCATCCAGCCGCCCTCCTGGCTCGGGCCCGGGTGGCCGCGTAGACCCCGCGGTGGATGCGGTGCAGGCGGCCGGACCGCGCCCGGTCGCTGATGCCGCTGGGCAGGATTCCGGCTGCGAGTAGCCGGGTCCGGGTGAGGATGCCGTGGCGGCGTGCCGCCATCGTGCTGATGGCCCGTTCGGCTTCGGAGTTGGCGCCTTTGTTCGCCATCTCCGAACAAGGGCGCCAGGGGCGCCGATTTCTCCGCGCCGCTCCTACCCCAGCCAGCCCACGCCTAGCGGGCGGACGACCGGTACTTATGATGCCCGCCCATGGCTATGCCTCCCGCCCAGGCGCAGTTCTCGGTGACGGTCCGGGTCGAGCTCGACGCGCGCCAGGAGCCGCTCGGCAAGCTCACGTCGGCGATCGCCGAGGCGGGTGGCGCGCTTCAGGGCGTCGACCTCGTGCCGGGCGCTGGCAGCGAGGGCAAGCGAGTGCGCGAGTTCACCGTCGACGCGCGCGACCAGGCCCACTGGGAGCAGATCCTGCGCGCAATCGGCTCGACGCGCGGCGCACGGGTCCTCGACTATGTCGACCGCACGCTGGCGATCCACCGCGGCGGGAAGATCGCCCAGGAGAACAAGTTCCCGCTCAAGACCCGCGACGACCTGTCCATGGCCTACACCCCCGGGGTGGCGCGGGTCTGCAACGAGATCGCGTCCGACCGAGCGAAGGCGTTCGAGTTCACGATCAAGCGCAACACGGTCGCGGTCGTCTCCGACGGCAGCGCGGTGCTCGGCCTTGGCGACATCGGCCCCGAGGCCGCGATGCCGGTGATGGAGGGCAAAGCGATGCTGTTCAAGGAGTTCGCAGGCGTCGACGCCTTCCCGATCTGCCTCGACACCCACGACCAGGAGGCGATCGTCAACGCCGTCCGACTGATGGCTCCCACGTTCGGCGGCGTCAACCTGGAGGACATCTCGGCCCCGCGCTGCTTCTACATCGAGCAGCGCCTGAAGGAGGAGCTCGACATCCCCGTCTTCCACGACGACCAGCACGGAACCGCCGTGGTGACGATGGCGGCGCTGTTCAATGCCTTGAAGATCCTCGGCAAGGAGCTCACCGACCTACGGGTGCTGATGCTCGGCCTGGGTGCCGCCGGCGTGGCGGTGACGAAGATGATGCTCGAGTCGGGGGTGACGAAAGTGATCGGCTGTGATCGCCAGGGTGCGCTGTCGACCGAGCGCGAGGACTACGCCTCGGGCGAGATGACCGACATCAAGCGCTGGTACGCCGAGAACACGAACCCCGAGCGGGTCCAGGGACCACCGGCGCAGGCGATCGAGGGCTGCGACCTCTTCGTCGGCGTCTCCGGCCCGGGGTTGATCAGCGCCAGCGACCTGCAACGGATGGCGGACGACGCGATCGTCTTCGCCATGGCCAACCCCACGCCCGAAGTCATGCCCGAGGAGGCGGAGCCGTACGTGCGGATCATGGCCACCGGGCGCTCGGACTACCCGAACCAGATCAACAACGTGCTCTGCTTCCCCGGGATCTTCCGCGGAGCGCTGGACGCGGGGGCGCCCCGGATCACCGAGGAGATGAAGCTCGCCGCCGCCAAGGGCATCGCCGAGGTCGTCGCCGCCGAGGACCTGAGCGAGGACTACATCATCCCCAGCGTCTTCGACCGCGACGTCGCGCCGGCGGTCGCCGCCGCGGTGGTCGAGGAGGCGCGGCGCGCCGGGATCGCGCGAGTCTCCGAGGAGACCGGGACCTTCTCCACCGTCGACTAGTCAACGACTGAAAGCGGCGCAAGAGGGAACTAGCGAGCGTGATGCGAGTCCTGGTCACCGGCGCCAGCGGAATGATCGGCTCGGCCGTCTGCGACGCACTGCTCGCTCGCGGTGACGAGGTCGTCGGCCTGAGCCGCGATCCGGCGCAGGCGCGGAAGACGAACCCGACGGTCAACTGGCACGCCTGGAACCCCACCGAGGAGCGGCCTCTGGAGGCGGCGTTCGATGGCGTCGGCGCGGTGATCAACCTGATCGGCGAGGAGATCAACCAGCGCCTGACGCCCGAGGCGAAGCAGCGGATCCGCGACAGCCGGGTGAGGGCGACCAAGAACCTCGTCGACGGAATGGCCGCAGCGCCCGTGACGCCGAAGGTGCTGGTGAGCCAGTCGGCTGTCGGCTACTACGGCGACCAGGGCGAGACGGTGATCGACGAGGGCGCGCGCAAGGGCGAGGGCTTTCTGTCCGATCTGCCGGCCGAATGGGAGGAGGCCGCCCGGGCGGCGGACGACATCGCACGGGTGGCGATCTTCCGCAGCGCCCCGGTGCTCGACCCGCGCGGCGGCCTGCTGAAGCAGCTGCTGCTGCCCTTCAAGCTCGGCGTCGGGGGCCCCCTGGCCGGCGGCGGCCAGTACATGCCCGTCATTCACCGCGACGACGAGGTCGCGCTTTTTTTGTGGGCGCTCGACAACCCCGAGGTGAGCGGCACGCTCAACGCCAGCCTTCCCAACCCGGTCACGAACCGAGAGTTCTCGAAGGCGCTGGGGGGCGCGCTTCGGCGCCCGGCCGTGGCACCGGTGCCGAGGTTCGCGCTCGTCGCGATGCGCGGCGAGGAGCTCACCGACGGGGTGTTGTGGAGTCAGCGGGTGATCCCCCGTCGGCCCCTCGACCTCGGCTATCGCTTCCGCTGGGAAGAGGTGGAGCCCGCGCTCCGCGACCTGCTCAGTCGCGGTTAGCGACCGGCGGGACCTCGACCTGCGCGGGCATCGGCTTGCCATCGAGCGCCGCGAGCAGGTTGTCGACGGCCAGATCGGCCATCGCCTCCCTCGCCTGCCGCGACGCAGAGCCGATGTGAGGCGTGATCACCGCGCCCGGCGCGCGAGCCAGGGGGTGCTCCGGCGGCAGGGGCTCCGGATCCGTGACGTCGAGGCCGCAGCCCGCGATCTCACCCGCCTCGAGCGCGGCGACCAGCGCATCGGTGTCCACGATCGCCCCGCGCGAGGTGTTGATCAGGATCGCGCTCGGCTTCATCAGCCGCAGCGTCTCGGCGCCGATCATGCCCCGCGTCTCAGGCGTCAGCGGGACGTGCAGGGAGACGAAATCGGCGCCGGCGAGCAGCTCCTCCAGCGGCATGCCCCCGCTGCGCCCCGTGTCAAGCACGGTCATCTCGAAGCCGCGAGCGCGCGCCGCGACGGCGTTGCCGATCCTTCCCATGCCGACGATCCCGAGCGTCGCCCCGTGGACGTCGGTGCCAACGACGAAGTCGGGCGACCAGGCCGGCCATTCGCCGGAGCGCACGATTCGGTCGCCTTCGGCAACGCGGCGGGCCGCGGCGAGCATCAGGCCGAAGGTCAGGTCTGCCGTCGCGTCGGTGAGCACGTCGGGCGTGTTGCCCACCGGGATGCCGCGTTCGCTCGCCGCCTCGACGTCGATGTTGTCGCAGCCGACCGCGTAGTTGGAGATCGCCCGCAGCCGCGGAAGCGCGGCGAGCACCTCGCGGTCGATCCGGTCGGTCAGCAGGCAGAGCAGCCCCTCCGCGTCCCGCGCGCGCTCGATCAGCTGCTCCCGCGTGGGCGGATCGGCACCCGACCAGACGTCGGTCTCGTGGCAGGCGCGAAGCCGCTCCAGCGCTTGACCGGGCAGTGAGCGGGTGACGAAACAGCGTGCCAAGACAGCTCGACTACGGCAGCTCTAGCTCGGCGGCGGGCTCGACGCGATCGCCGTCGACTTGGTAGCCGGTGAGTCGGTCGAGCGTGGTGTCGCCCACCTCGTCGATCGAGTAGGTGCCCAGCACCGAGTCGCGGTCGGAGGTGTCGAGGAAGGCGTCGATCACCGCCTCGCGGTCGGTGCCACCGTGGCCGGCCCGCTCGATCGCATCGAGGACGATCGCCATCGCCTCGTAACCGTAGGCGGCATAGCGGCCGGGATCACGGCCGTACTCGGCCCGGAACCGATCGACGAACTCCTGGCCTGCGGGCGGGAGCTGGGAGGGGTCGAGGGCCGCGGAGGTCACCAGATCCGGCGAGCTCCGGGAGCCGAGGAAGACATCGCTGCCCATTGCCTCGGCATCTGGGACCGGCAGCTCCCCAGCCAGGTAGATCGGGCCGTCCTTCGGACCCAGCTCGAGTTTGGCGGATTCGGCCTCGGCGCGAAAGCCGTCCGCGAGTGATTCGGCGAATGGCGATTCGTCCGAATCGATCCTGACCCTCCGCCACCCGAGGAGGGGCTTCGCCCAGATCGCCCCGGCGCGGCCCTGGGCGTAGTCGCTCGGGATCACGCGCCCGAAGGTGCGCTCGCCCGAGGCCTGCACGTCGGGGACGTCGTCCGAGCCTGGGAACGGCGCGGCGAGATCCACCGCGGAGCTGGCCGGCGACACCTGCAGCAAACGCGCCTCGTTTGTGATCGGCAGGGAGCTCCGCGTCGCCCCCGACTCGAAGTCGCCGATGTAGGCGATCGAGGTCGAGTCCTCGGTGGCCCGGCGGGCGTTGGCGGCCGCCTGCTCGGGCGTCCACTGCGCCCTTGCGTCCGTACCCTCGGTGGCGTCAAGCACCACGGCACGGACCTCGCGGCCCGCGACCTCTCCACCGGCATCGGCGAGCGCCAGCTCGGCGCCGTCGGCGGCGTCCTGGCCGTCCGCGCCGCTCGGTCCCCGCAGCGGCAGGCTGACGTAGACGGTCACCGGGCCCTCGCCCGGGTCGGTCTCGTCGCCCGCACAGCCCGCGAGCGTCGAGCCCGCAACGATCGCGATCAGGGCCGCGCAGGCCGCCCTAGCCGAAGAAGACCTCTGCCTCACGGTAGAGCGACTCGGGCACGAGCTTGAGCTCGGCCGTCGCCTCGGCCAGCTCGACCAAGACGATGTCCGTCGCCCGCAGCGAGGTCATCATGCCCCACTTCCCGCCGTGCGTGGCGTCGATCGCGTGCAGCCCGAAGCGCGTTGCCAGAACGCGGTCGAACGCCGTCGGCGTGCCCCCGCGCTGCACGTGGCCGAGCACGGTGGCTCGTGCCTCGTGCCCGGTGCGACGCTCGATCTCTCCCTCCAGCCAATGCGCGATTCCGCCGAGCCGGACGTGTCCGAAGGCATCGGTTGGCGCCTCATGAGCGCTGGGAAGCCCGCCCTCGGGCTCCGCTCCCTCGGAGACCACCACGATCGGCGAGTACTGCTGCTGGAAGCGCCGCTCGATGTAGCTGCAGACTCTGTCGAGATCGAACGGGATCTCGGGCACGAGAATCACGTTTGCCCCGCCCGCGACGCCGGAGTGGAAGGCAATCCAGCCCGCGTGACGGCCCATGACCTCGACGATGAGCGTCCGGCGGTGGCTCTCCGCGGTCGTGTGGAGCCGATCGATCGCTCCCATTGCGATGTTCACCGCTGTGTCGAAGCCGAAGGTGTAGTCGGTGGCGTTGAGGTCGTTGTCGATCGTCTTCGGGACCCCGACGACCTTGATCCCGGCCTCGTGCAGCTCCTTGGCGACGCCGAGCGTGTCCTCCCCGCCGATCGCGATCAGGCCGTCGACCCCGTCGGCCTCGAGGTTGGAGGCGATCCGCTCGACTCCGCCTTCCTCCTTCAACGGGTTCGTCCGGGACGAGCCGAGGATCGTTCCGCCCCGCGGGAGGATGCCGCGAACCTCCGGGACACCCAGCGGCCGACTCTCCCCCTCCAGCGGCCCCCGCCAGCCGTCCCGATAGCCGATGAACTCGTGCTCGTACTCGCCGACGCCCTTGCGCACGATCGCCCGGATCACCGCGTTGAGTCCAGGGCAATCACCGCCGCCGGTGAGCACGCCGATGCGCATCGGCGGATCGTAGCCGCAGGGTTGCCGAGCTAGGCGGCCAGCGCTCGGGCTCGGGTCTCGAGGAACTCGAGTGCCGCGGCGGCCGGATCGTCTGCGGCCAGCAGCTCGGCGTAGGAGAGCTCGGCGCCGGGGAAGCTGGTGGCGTTCCAAAGGTCGCCCTCCACCCTCGCGCTCCACGGCCCCACGTACAGGTACGGCTCCGGGTGGTCGGAGTCGCCCGGCGAGGCCCCGTAGTTGGCGCGCTGACCCGCCGCCTCGGATCCGGCCTCAAACGCGACGTCGAAGTGCTCCGGCCAGAGGATGATCGGGCTTGGGTCAGCGGACTCGGGAAGGCCACCGCGGAAGGCCTCAAGCGCCTGGGCGGCGAAGGCATAGAAATCCGCGAGTCGCTCGGCGGCGACCCGATCGATACCCAGCGCGGTGGTGTCGTCTGGCAGGCCGTCGGGCAGCAGGTCCGCGCCCAACAGGGCCGCACCGTCGGCGATCGAGGTCAGCGGTCGGCGAGTCTGCTGCCCGTCGCGGTCGAGCACCAGCTCGTCGCCGTCGGCCCGGACGGTGACGGTCGCGCCCTCGAACGCGAACGGCGGCGTGCCGAAGCCGCCTGGAGTGACCGTCAGCGCGATCTCGTTGTGCGGCTTGCGCGCCGGAGCAACCAGCTCCTCCGCCACGCGGTGGAGTGCCTCGCGGGTGGCGACGAACGTGTCTGGAAGCGGCTCCATGCGCACGGCTAGACAAGATTCGGGTCGGCGACGACCTCGACCATCGCCGGGCCGTCGTGCTCGAAGCGGTTGTCGAGCGCCACGTACTTGCCCTC
>JBKPDQ010000176.1:0-4705 GCA_046728015.1 Actinomycetota bacterium | reverse complement strand
GCGGTCCCGATCTTGTGGAGCGGTCCGGCCTCGAGAATATTGCTTTGCTCGAAGTCCGCCCTCATCCGGACATAGTCCGTCGCCACGCCCCGGGTGTTGATGCGGGTCGCGGTTTCCTGTGGTGATATAAGCCGGATGCTCGGGGTGACTGTCTTCACGATCTCCGCCAGATAGTTGGCCAGGCCCAGCTCGTTTCCGCGGAGACCAGCGGACGCCTGGGCCTCGAATACGGCGACGGACTCGTGTTCGAGTACCGTGGGATTGAATGATCTGGAAGGCAGCGTGGAGTTGGTGCGGACCGTCCACCTGTATAACGGAGCCGAGCATGCGGTCATCGACAAGAGCAGCAACATCAGGCCGGCGGAGACGGAGGGCGTGACGCCGAACACTATGCGACTCGACCAGTTCGGCGCCCATGACGGACCGATGCGGCGCCTGCCCAGCTACGCGGGCCGTTGTATCCAGCACTGTAAGGTCGCAGGCTCCGACGATTTCGCCGCGGTTTGACGTTGGGCCCTGTTTCATGGGAAGGCCCGGACGTACCGTCGATGTCGTCACCCTCGGCGCCCGTCGCCCAGATGATCCTCGTATCGACGACGTCACCCCGGGCCTCGAAGGGTGACTGCGTCAAACGGGCGTCATAGCTGAGACCGTGCATGGACTCGACGACGTGGCCCACGCCGGACCAGGAGTCCAGCCAGCCGCGCAGCATGCACGCTTCAGGCACCGTCTCCGGCAGCTGTGCGGCGACCAGAACCGTAGCGAGCAGCGACCGGTCGCTCATTCTCTGATCGCGGCTCGTCCACCGATGAGCGCACGCACCTGCGCCCGGAGCTCGTCGAGTTCCTGCACCTTGGCCCGAAGCTCTACGATCTCGCGCTGCTGCCGCTGCAGCTCGTTCAGCAGCATGGCCGGGAGCACGTGGTAACGCACGCCTGAGGGCTGGCCATCCTTGTCGAGCACCACCAACTCGGGGAAGATCTCGGCCACCTCCTCGGCGATCAGGCCGTACTGCGCCAGGCGTGCGCCGTCATCGTGCTCGGGCTTATAGCGGAAGGTCACGGGGCGGAGCTTCAGGACTCCGTCACTTGCCACGCCCATGTCGCGGATCTCGTCCTTCGCCCGGTGGGAGGAAGTGGTCGTCCCGAGGTGGCCGGCACCATTCACGAGGACGGCGAGGCCACTGGGACTCGTCTGGCCTGCGATGCCGGCGATGAACGTGGCCGTGTGGGTGCCTACGGTGCCGATGCGGATGAGGGCGGTATCGGCGTCGGTGCCTTGATTGCCGATGTGGATGTTGTTACTCCCCGTCGTCACACCGTTCCCAGCGACGAACCCCAAGGCGGTGTTGTTGCTGCCCGTGGTGTTGTTCTCTAGGGCGAAGCCCCCTAACGCGGTGTTGTTGTTGCCCGTGGTGTTGGCCGGGAGGGCTCCGACCCCGACGGCCGTGTTCTGGCTGCCCGTGGTATTGTCGCTGAGGGCCGCGATCCCGACGGCGGTGTTGCTGTCGCCCGTGGTGTTGCTCTGCAGGGCGTCGCCCCCGATGGCGGTGTTAGCGCTGCCCGTGGTGTTGATCTGCAGGGCGTCGCCCCCGATGGCGGTGTTGTCGCTGCCCGTGGTGTTGCTCTGCAGGGCGCCGTCGCCCAGCGCCGTATTGCCGAACTCCCCCTCCTCGCCTCCCACAATCCGGCGGGAGCAGAGGCTACGGAGAAGGCTCTCACAGAGCTGCTCCACAAATGGGCTACCGCCGAACACGCCGGTGACCAGGTCCGTACCGCTGAGGGGAAGCGCAGCGACGGGCAGTGCCAGACCAAGCGTCACAACGAGCACGAGCGTCACGATCACGCGGATCGATGCCATGGGGCCTCCTCGTCGGGGACTCGGCGAACCTGCCTCGCCGGTCCCGCGATGGTAGCCCGAATGCCCTCCGCCCGCGCACGACCAGAATTCTCGGCCGCTACAGAAACCTGGGCCACGGAGGTCTGGTCGACAGCCCGTGCCATCTCGTCGGCCATCATGCGCGTCCACATTCCAGCTCCGCCCGCTTCTCCAGCAATGCGCGCGCCGACGCAAGCACTTTGGTGATACACAACCTGAACCGGGGGAACTACGCGCCGGCTAACGGCGTGAAGGTGCTTCGGCGTGGCCCTGATTGCGTCGGCGCTCCGCGTGTTCAAGGTCGCGCCATGAGCCCGTGGATTCAAACTGACACATTCCACTGGAGAACGGTCTCGCGCTCGTCACCTGCTTGGCCTGCTCCCCGTCCTTCTTGAACTCCCCAGGTCCTTCGAGCCACCGCGGAACATCCACAGACGGCCATCCTTGACCTCCCTTCAAGTAAGAGAGCGCACCTGGTTGGGCAGCGCACCGCTTGGGTGATCGGCGGCCTAGCTGTCGCGAACAGGATTGTCGTCGAAGCGGTCGGTCCGGAGAGGATCATCCGGAGCGTCGTGATGCGGATGCGCTTCCGGCGGATCGAGCGCGTGGTTCAACGCGATGATCAGAGGTGTGAGCGGACCGGCCTCGTGCCCCGAGAGGCCGAGGCGGGATCGCGCCGGGGCCGGGTCTCCGCGCTCTACGCGCCTGGTGTGTTGCTCGCCACACGCTGTGCCGCGACCGCGGGACGGTCGCCGGTGAGATCGGCCGGACGCAGCCACACGAAGGCGAGCGTCCCCGCGAGCAGGGCAACGGTGACGTGGCCGAACGCGAGGCCCCAGCCGATCACGCTGGCGCCCCCGACGAGATCGAGGGTGGCGCCGAGCGCCAGCGGCCCGAAAAAGCCGCCGGCGTACCCGAGCGTCGAGTGCACGGCCAGCGTGGCGCCGCGCCGGCCGGGCTCGGCGCTGCCGGCGCTGCCCGCGGTTAGCGACGAGGAGTCCGACCAGATCAGCATCGCGTAGATGAGCACGAGCGCTGCCGCGCCGGCGTACGGCAGTGCCGCGCTGAAGCCGATCACGCCGGCCAGCGCGGCCGAGGCGAGCATGGTGCCGAGGATGAACCGGCGGCGTCCGAGGCGGATCGCCAGCTCGTTGCCCCAGACGCTGGCCCACACGCCGAGCAGCCCCATCGCGCTGGCGACGGTGGCCGGCGCCACTGGTGTCCACGTGCTGGCGCTGCGCGCGGCGGCGAACGTGAGGAACGTGACCACCCACGCCCTGAGTGCGGACATCTCCCAGGTGTGCACGCCGTAGGCGAGCGAGTAGGCGAGCGCCGAGCGGTTGCGGAGAATCGGGCGGAAGTCGAGCAGCGCCCCGCGATGCTCCGTCGAGGCGCGTGGAGCGCGGGCCGGCAGTCCGACCAGCACGAGCACGAATGCCAGCGCTGCGCCGAGCGCGCCCGGCACGAGGGCCCACTGCCAACCGAGCGACGCGTTGACTGCCCCGGCCACGCCGAACGAGAGGGCGCCGCTGATCCCGACCGCCGCGGCGTGCGCGGCGACGGCGCGCGACAGCTGCGGGCCCTCGGCGCAGTCGCTCAGCGCCTTGAGCCCGGGCATGTAGCTGCCCGCCCAGCCGGCGCCCATCAAGGCGCGGAAGGCCAGCGCCGACCAGAACCCGGTCGCGACCCATGCGAATCCAGCGAAGGCGACCGCGGTGAGCGCGACGGAGCTGAGGTAGATCCGCTTCGGATCGACCCGATCACTCAGCGACGAGAGGAGGGGCACGACCAGTGTGTAGGCTGCGTAGTAAATGCCACTGATCCAGCCGGCCTCGGTATTGGTGAGAGACCAGGCGGGGATGAGGATCGGGAGGAGCGCGGCGACGCTGAACGCGCCGATTTGCGCGCAGGCTTGTGCCGCGCACATCGCGACCACGCCCCGGTCCAACCTCATGGCGTCGTCGCGTGCGCGAAGCGACGATAGCGTGGGGGACTTGACGTGGCCATACATTCCAAAATATTCGAAGTGTGAAGGCGTTGTCGCTATCTCGCTTGACCGCTGAGGATCGTCACGTCGAGGCCTTCAAGGCCCTGGCCCATCCCACGCGTCTGGAGGTGGTCTTCTTCCTAGTTTCAAGGAAGACGACCGGCTACCTCAGCGCGAGTGACTTCTCGTAGCAGCGGCTCAGCGGGTCGTCGGTGTAAGGCCCGAACGGCGGGATGCGCCGGAAACCGAGGCGTTCATAGAGCCGGATCGCGGCCTGCTGGTGGATTCCGGTTTCGAGGCGCAACAGCGCGACGCGGTTCGCTCGCGCGTGCTCGGCGAGGTGATCGACGAGCAGCTCGCCATACGTGCGACCGCGAAACTCCGGCCTGATATACATGCGCTTCAGTTCGCCATACTCGCGGCCAAAAAGCTTGATCCCGCCGCAACCCGCCGGCGCGCCATCAACCCGCAACACGCAGAACGCCACGCCCTTCCCGGATCAATCGCTCCACGCTGAAGCCGTGCCGGCTCTCCGGCGGGTAGAGCGACTCCAAATGGGTCTGCAGTTCGTCGATCAGAAGCAGGGCGTCGGGGGTGTCGGGACGCTCAGCGGTGATGGTGGCCAGCAATTGGGTAATCCTGCCTTGCAAAACTAAGGCGGTCACGCGCTGGCTTGACATGGTGTCTCACGGACATATATAGTTTGGACCGACAACTATATGACAGCTCAAGACCCGACTCTCGAACGCCAAGCCGAAGCCTTTCACGAGGCCCTCTCAGACTTCGTCCGAGCGTATCTCGTCGGAGAGCGTGACCAGATCTGCTGCCACGACATCTCCC
>JBKPDQ010000175.1:0-6104 GCA_046728015.1 Actinomycetota bacterium | reverse complement strand
GGCGACGGCGCCGGCCGTGACCAGCGTGGGCAGCGCGCGCTTGATGCGCGCCGGGCGGCGCCGCTGGGGCTGGGTGCTCGCACCGGCGCGCAGGAGCTCGTGCCGGAGCCGGTCGATGTAGTCGCTGCTCATCTGCTTCCTCCGGCGCGGTCGCGCAGCACCTTGAGCCCGCGGCTCACGCGCTTGCGGACGGTCGCCTCGCTCAGGTGGTGGGTGCGCGCGATGTCGGCGTAGTCGCGCTCCTCGAGCACGTGCGCGCGGATCGCGTCGCGCTGGTCGTCGGGCAGGTCCTCGACCATCTGGGCCGCCACGTCCTCGCCCAGCCAGCGGATCATCTCGGCGTCCTCGGCGCTCACCGGGACCGGCTGCATCCCGAGCCGCTCGCGCATCCTGTCCTCCGCGGCGCCGCGCCGGCGGAAGTCAGCCAGCTTGTGCTGGGCGATCCCGAACAGCCAGCCCGCCGCCGTCTCCGTGCCGCCGCGATAGCGCCCGCGGGCGACCATCGCGGCCGCGAACGTCTCTGCCGTCAGGTCGGCGGCCACCTCCGGGTCGCGCGTGCGGCGCTGGAAGAAGGCCAGGAGCGAGCGGACGTAGCGGTCGTAGAAGCGCCCGAAGTCCTCCAGCTCGCCGGACAGCAAGAGCGCCTCGTCCGTGTAGTGCACCGTGCCCATCTAGCCATATCAGTCGCACGAGCGGGCGCCGGTGTGACCGGTCCTTGATTGATGGACGGGCTTGGCCTCTCCGCCGCGACGCCGTCGACAACTCTGTGCTCGACCGCTTCGAGGAGTTCCGGGAGTTCAGATCCCGCGGTACCCCACCGCGCCGTCCCGGACCCGAACCTAGCGCGCAGGTGGTGCTCCTGGTGGCAGATGTCGCAACACCGGAAGAGCGCGCCGCGTCTGCCTACCGCGAGCTTCGCGCCGCGCTGGCAAGTGACCTCCTGGAGCGCGTCAGCGAGCATTCGGCCGAGTTCTTCGAGCAAGTCGTCCTGGACGTCCTCCAGGCAATGGGCTACGGGGGCTCGCGTGAGGACGCGGCCGGAGCGGCGATGAGGGCGTGGACGGCGTGATCCGCGAAGACAAGCTCGGGCTCGACCTGATCTACGTCCAGGCGAAGAAATGGTCGAACACGGTCGGACGCCCCGACATCCAACGGTTCGTTGGCGCCCTGCACGGCCAGCGAGCAAGCAAAGGCGTCTTCATCACAACGTCCTCGTTCAGCCGCGAGGTGAGCGACTACGCGGACAGCGTCTCACCGCGTGTGATCCTGGTCGATGGCGCAGAGCTTGCACAGCTGATGATCGACTACGGCGTTGGCGTGAGCGTCGCAACGCGATATGAGATCAAGCGCCTCGACCTCGACTACTTCGGGGTTGAGGGGAGCGCCGCTACGTAGCCGACTGCCCGTCGTTGGGGTGCGCCAGCGGCGCGGTCGCGGAGGTGGACCACTAGCGCGGCGTCGTGCCGAATCGAGCGAGCAGCGGCTTAGGTGTGCGCGCGCCGCACGACGGCGACCGCGGCCACGTCCAGGCGGTTGATCGACGCGCGCTCGCGGGCGCAGGTCAGGCGATAATCGGATCAGCCAACCGAACTCTGGGGCGGACGCCAAGTCCCGTATTCGACCAGGTTGCCTACGGTAGTCGAGTTCTCGGCGGCTGTCGGCCACCCCTGGGCAGCCCGGATATGGTCGGGTGCCTTCTCGGTGAAGTCGTCGAGCGTCACGCCGAGCGCCCGCGCGACCGCCGTGCGCAACTCGACATCCCGGTGCAGCCGGAGCGCAAGGTCCGCCGCGCCTTCGCAGTCGAGCACGAAGAAGGACACGGCTCGGTGGTCCATGAACCCGTACGCGATGCAAAGGAGCAGATCAAACTGCGCGAGGCTGCGCCGCGGCTCTCTGGCCGCGTACAGCTCGGGGTAGCGCCCCTCGAGCCAGCCTATGCCAACCAGTGCACGGCTGAGGTACTCGAAAGCCCGAGCGATCCACCTCTGCTGCTCACCGGGCGAGTCCACGGTCGCAACGCCGACGTTGTGGCTTGTCTCCCCTGGGAGCCACACGAGCGGCTGAAGGCCGCCGTTCCGGTCCGTCCACGTCGTCTGCAGCAGAGGCTGCAGACGCTCGAACTGCTCGAGCCGAACGAGGAGCGCTCCGCATACGTAGCCGATCCAGGTCGCGCACTCGGCCAGCTCAATCCAGAGTGTCAGGCCGCCGCGCAGTGGGCGTGGTTCGAGTGAACGATCGAGCGCCCGCAGTTCAGCTGTGAACGATGCCTCGTCGTACAACGCGAGGGGCAGCAGCGAACCCAGTCGCCGCTCAAGGGTCGGTAGGACGGCCGACCAGACCTCCCGCACGTTCTCGTGCGTGACGATTCCGTGCGTTTCGAGCGCGGCCGTGGTGATCCGCTCGACCTCGTGCTCATAGTGGAGCCGCTCACGGCGCAGCTCTTCTGAGAGACCCACCGCATCGTGCGCTCGGATGGGCCGACGTGGGCGAGCGAACGCTGCGCGTGCGGCGTTCCATGTCGCGTGGCTCGGAGAAGCGGACGAAGACCGGCGGCACGCGGTCGGTGCGACTGCTGGCGCCGGTAGCCGAGGACATGGCGGCATGGCGGAAGGTGACGCAGCAGCCCTCCGGGCTCGTGTTCCCGCGGCCGAGTGGGGCGCCGTGGAGCGACGACGACTGGCGCAACTGGCGCCACCGCGTGTTCCAGGCTAACGCGGATGCGATCGGGAAGGCGAAGGCGCGGCCGTACGACCTGCGGCACTCGTTCGTGTCGCTGCTGATCGCGGAGGGCCGGACGGTGATCGACGTCGCGCAGCAGGCCGGCCACTCGGCGGAGACGTGCCTGCGCTACTACGCGCACCTGTTCGCGGAGTTCGATCCGGCGCGGCGTGTGTCGGCGGAGGAGGAGATCCGGAAGGCGCGCGCGAAGCCTAATGGACGCTCAGAGGACGCAGGGCCGGATGAGGCGGAGGCGGCGTAGGCGGTGATTTGGCTCTGCGCCTTGAAGCCGACGGCCGGACTCGAACCGGCGACCCCTTCATTACGAGGCCGCTCCGGCGGTTCGCCGCGGTGTCGTCAAGTGGCATGAAGTCGCTGGAAACGCCCCACTTCTGCCGATCCCGCATGACCGCAGTGTACCCCCAAGACCGGGGTTGCGGACCCAGTAGCGGACCCGGTACGCGCACGAAAACCGTCTCCGAGGAGAGCTCTCGATGACCGCTTTACGCTGCGACGTCGACGTACGTCGCCGTGACCCGCGACGGCTCCGGGACCGGCTGCCCACTCTCGCGCAGCCCGTCGATGTGGAAGGTGATCGCCTCGCGCATCTCGCGCTCGCACTCCTCCAGCGTCTCGCCAGTCGCGACGCAGCCGGGGAGATCGGGCGCGTACGCCGAGAAGTTGACGTCATCACCGCCCTCGATCACGATCAGATAGCGCCGCTCGGTCATCGGTCTTGTTCGGAAATCCCGGCTTGCTTAACGATGCTCGCCCAGGTCTTCGGGTGCAGCGTATCGGACGGTTTGCCGGCGATCGTGACCAGTCCTGGCCGATTCGGGTGCCTGTACTGCCGGTGGCTGCCGCGCGTTCGAGCCAGCTCCCAGCCGGCGCCCTCGACACGACGGATCGCCTCCTTGACCTTGACGGGCACGTCTGGACCGTAGGAAGCGGTGCGGACGGCCCGGAGTCCGGCACGCGACCGCAAGCGCAACGTCACGACTCGCCCCATCACGGCACCTCACCGACCGCCGCCGTTCCCCGCTCGCCAAGCCACGAACAAGCCATCGCGCTTCGCCGACTCGCGAATCCTCAGCTCCCCGCTCATCGTCGTCGTCTTCCGCCCGCCATTGCCCATCGCTCGCCTCTACTCCCGCAGCCCTCCGAGCCTGCCCTCCTGCCCCACCACCCCGTCCCGCCTGCCGCCGCCTCGCCTCCCGCCGTCTCGGTCACGCCTGGGCCTGGCTCACCCGATTTCTCAGGCAAGTCGAGGAAGGGGTGTCCAGCGCGTCAGCGGTGGACACCCCTTCCTCGAAGCCCAGGCGTGGAGCGAGATCTGAATCGGAAGCGAGGCGGCGGCCTGGTGATCTCCTAAGACCATCAGCAAGAGACCACCATCTAGATTCCACCACCCTTCGGCGCAGCTGCACACGCCCGCGTCAGAGTGCGCGCTCTTGCTTTTCGCGCAAGCGATTAGCCAGCCGCGATGACGGAAGCGCGCGCCGACAAACCGCCTCGCCCCAGGCGCGGCAACTCCTGAGAGGGCTGTGACGGCTGACCAACTTGGGTCGTGGGACTCGCCCCAGTCCCCACGACAGAACCCGGGGCGAGCCTCAGAGGTGCTCGGCTCCGCAGCGTAAGCGGCGACTCGGCGGTCAGCCCGAGGCCCGGCGAAGACGGTCGTCGGCTTCGCGCAGCAGCCAGTACGGGCGTATGCGCAGCTCCGCTTTCTTGGTCTCGCGGAAGTCGGCTTCCTTGGCGGCCGCGGCAATCAGGGGCGCCATCAGGGCGCCCTGCACGAGCTCGCGTAACGCGGCTAGCCCGCCACCAGCCCCTGCCGCCATTGCAATCGATGCGGCCGCGCTAGCGAGTGTCACCCGGTCTGAGGCGACGCGCAGGAGGGTGCGCCGGACGTGAAGCGCGTCGAGTTCCTCGCGGATGTGCTGCAGCGCAGGCTCGATCTCCTGGCTGCGCAGTTCCACGACAACCCGCTCGAGGTCCTCGCCTGAGTTACCGCTCTCGGCGACGACTTTCGCGGCTTTCATCATCGCCGCCCGGAAATGGGTGCGCGGGCCTTTCAGGCGCTCGCGGACATCCAGTATCACGTCCATCGAGGCGTACGGAAACGCTTCTAGTTGACCCAGGAGAGACGCGGCAAGGACGCCCTCCCAGCGCGCTTGCCGACGCGACGGAGCGATGTCGTCAGTGGGCTGGACGGAGAACGGAATGTTCGGCTCGTCGCGTAGATCGTCCAAGTACTCGAGAAAACCGCCGCGCTCATATCCGGCCGGGTCGAGCGGGTCGGGCGTATCGAGGGCGCCAGCGGCCTTGACAGCGCGCAACTCATTGAGCGCCACTTGGCTCTCTTGCGGCAGTCCAGCCATTTCAGCGTCCACGAGGTTGTCCCGTAGCTCGTAGAACTTGATGGCGGCGGTCCTCCCGCCTCGTCCGGTCCTGTTGGGACCGTGGCGAGTGCGAATCGGAAGTCCGAGGACAGGAGGACCAACCGCCATGAGGACCGTATCGGCTGGGTCGGTCGCGGCCGGCCAGGAGCGCATCGAGGAGCTGCCCGTCTCGGTGCAGGAGGCGCTCGGCGAGCTCGCCGGCGCCGCGAAGGAAGGGCTGCTCGCGCTCAGCGTCGGCGTCGGGCTCGGTGTCCTGCACGAGCTGATGGAAGCCGAGGTCGACGAGGTCGTCGGCCCGAAGGGCAGGCACGATGCGGACCGGCGCGCGGTGCGTCACGGCCACGATCGCGGCGAGGTCACGCTGGGCGGGCGGCGGCTGCCGGTCGACCGTCCGCGGGCCCGCACCGCCGACGGAGAGCACGAGGTCGAGCTGGGCACCTACGCGCACTTCGCCGCGCGCGACCGGCTCACCGATGTGATGCTCGAGCGGATGCTGGCCGGCGTCTCGACGCGCCGCTACGCCGGGACGGGGGAGCCGGTCGGCACCGACATCGACGCGGTCGCCAGGTCGACGAGCAAGTCCGCGGTCAGCCGCGAGTTCGTCTCGCGCACGCGCGAGCAGCTGATCGAGCTGATGTCACGTCCGCTCGACGACCTGCGGCTGGCGGTGGTGATGCTCGACGGGATCGAGCTCAAGGGCCGTTGCTGCGTCGTCGCGCTCGGGATCGACACCGACGGCATCAAGCACCCGCTCGGGCTGTGGGACGGCTCGACCGAGAACGCCACCGTCGCGACCACGCTGCTCTCGAACCTCGTCGAGCGCGGGCTGGACGTCGAGCAGGGCGTGCTGGTCGTCATCGACGGCGCCAAGGCGCTGCGCAAGGCCGTCCGCGACGTTTTCGGCACCCACACGCCCGTTCAGCGCTGCGTGCGTCACAAGGAGCGCAACGTGCTCGGCCACCTGCCCGAGCGCGACCGGCCGCT
>JBKPDQ010000174.1:0-11878 GCA_046728015.1 Actinomycetota bacterium | reverse complement strand
GCGCTCCAGGGCCCGGCTGCGGCTGCGGGCCCATGCCTCGATCATGAGCTCATCGTCGCCCAGATCCCCCCGCCCGAGCCCGACGCTCGCGTTCGACGCGTCGGCGATGTCGGCTCGGCTGCTGGCACCCATGTCGCGCGGACGCTATCGCGCCTCCACTCGTTCTTGTGAACGTCCCGTGTGCCTGTCGCCCGCTGCCGGCACCAACAGTAGGGCCCTCGCGTTCATCGCGCCGGTGGGGAGGCGCACAGTCAGCCGGTCAGTCCAGCGACCGGAACCCTGCGAGCTCCTCGCTGAGCTCCCCTTGTCGTCCTGGACGAGGTTCACGAAGCGATCGACCACAGCTTTCGCGCCGTGCTCGAGCGCCGCGTGTCGGAGATCCGGGCGGCCGGCGGGATCGTCCTCGCGGCGGGCCACGACCACGAGATCCTCGCGCGCCTTTGCTCGCGCGGCCCCTTTGCTCGCGCGGCCTACTGATACGCGACGGGCGGGATCGTCGCGGACCGGATCCTTCGAGCAGGTCACCGGCACATATCAGGCCGCTGGCGCCATCCGGCGAGCTAGACCGACGCAGCATACATACATATACCTGAGTGCTATTGACGCAGATTTTTTGATCCAAGTCGCCTGAAGCCGCTACACTGGAGCGATGCAGCCAGACCGGTTCACGATCAAGTCCCAGGAGGCCGTCGCCGCGGCACAAAGGCTCGCGGCCGAACGCGGGAATCCGGAGGTCGCCCCGGCCCATCTGCTGCTGGCGTTGCTGGAGCAGGAGGACGGGCTGGCCCCTGCGGTCCTGCGGAAGCTGAACGCCGACGTGCCCGGAATCGTCGCGCGCGTCCACGCCGCGATCGACGAGTTGCCGACGGTCAGCGGCGACGCGGAGCCCGAGGTGCGCCCGGCGCAGCCACTCGTTCGGACGCTCCAGCGGGCCGAGAAGGAGAGCGCGGGTCTAGGCGACGAGTACATCTCGGTCGAACACTTACTGCTGGCGCTGTCCGACGCCAAGTCCGGGGTCGCCGACCTGCTGCCCGACCGCGAGTCGCTGGTCAAGGCGACCTCCGAGGTGCGGGGTCCCCACCGCGTCACCTCGCCCAATCCCGAGGAGACGATGCAGGCGCTGGAGAAGTTCGGCCGCGATCTGACGGCCGAGGCCGAGCAGGGCAAGCTCGACCCGGTGATCGGCCGCGATGAGGAGATCCGGCGCGTGATCCAGGTGCTTTCGCGGCGCACCAAGAACAACCCCGTGCTCATCGGCGATCCGGGCGTGGGCAAGACGGCCATCGTCGAGGGACTCGCGCAGCGGATCGTCGCCGGCGACGTCCCCGAGTCGCTGCGCGACCGCCGCGTGATTGCGCTCGACATCGGTTCTTTGCTCGCCGGCTCGAAGTATCGCGGCGAGTTCGAGGAGCGCCTCAAGGCGGTGCTCAAGGAGGTTCAGGCCGCCGAGGGACAGATCGTGGTGTTCATCGACGAGCTGCACACGATCGTCGGCGCCGGCGCCGCCGAGGGCGCGGTCGACGCCGCCAACCTGCTGAAGCCGATGCTCGCGCGGGGCGAGCTGCGCGCCGTCGGCGCCACCACGCTCGACGAGTACCGCAAGCACATCGAGAAGGACGCCGCACTCGAGCGGCGCTTCCAGCCGGTGTTCGTCGGCGAACCCGACGTGGGCGACACGATCGCGATCCTGCGGGGGCTCAAGGAGCGCTACGAGGTCCACCACGGCGTGCGGATCTCCGACCCCGCGATCGTCGCCGCCGCGACGCTGTCGGAGCGCTATATCGCCGACCGCTTCCTGCCAGACAAGGCGATCGACTTGATCGACGAGGCCGCCTCCCGGCTGAAGATGGAGATCGAGTCGGCGCCCACGGAGATCGATGAGGTCGACCGACGCATCCAGCAGCTCGAGATCGAGCGCGAGGCCCTGAAGAAGGAAAAGGACGAGGTCTCCAAGGCGCGCCGCGAGGCGATCGAGGCCGAGCTGTCGGAGCTTCGTGAGCGCGCGAGCGAGATGAAGGCGCGCTGGCAGGCGGAGAAGGAGGCGATCGAGGCGATCAAGTCCGCCAAGGCGGAGCTTGACGAGGCGCATCGCGAGGCCGAGCGCGCGGAGCGCGAGGCCGATCTCCAGCGCGCCGCCGAGCTGCGGTACGGACGGATTCCCGAGCTCGAGAGCACAGTCGCGGAGCAGGAGGAGCGACTGCGCGACCTGCACGCACAGGGCGGCGCGATGCTGACCGAGGAGGTCACCGAGGAGGACGTCGCGCAGGTGATCTCACGCTGGACCGGGATCCCGGTCTCGCGCCTGATGGAGGGCGAGGTCGAGAAGCTCGTCCACATGGAGGAGCGACTGCACGAGCGCGTGATCGGACAGGACGAGGCCGTCGAGGCAGTCTCGAACGCCCTGCGCCGATCGCGGGCCGGGCTCGCGGATCCCAACCGTCCGATCGGCGTTTTCCTGTTCCTCGGTCCGACCGGGGTCGGGAAGACTGAGCTCGCCCGCGCGCTCGCGGAGTTCATGTTCGACTCCGAGCAGGCGATCGTGCGGATCGACATGTCCGAGTACATGGAGAAGCACACCGTCGCCCGCCTGATCGGCGCCCCGCCGGGCTACGTCGGCTACGAGGAGGGCGGCCAGCTCACGGAGGCGGTCCGCCGCCGACCCTACGCGGTGATCCTGCTCGACGAGATCGAGAAGGCACACCCCGACGTCTTCAACGTGCTGCTTCAGATCATGGACGACGGCCGCCTGACCGACGGCCAGGGTCGGACGGTCAACTTCACGAACTCGATCCTGATCATGACCTCGAACGTCGGCTCCCAGGAGATCGCCGCCGAGCGGATCGACGAGCGGATCAGGGAGCGCATCGACGAGATCCTGGCCACGACCTTCAAGCCCGAGTTCCTCAACCGACTCGACGAGATCGTGGTCTTCCACCGCCTCAGCCGAGAGGACATCAGCCGGATCGTCGACCTCCAGCTCGCCGAGCTGACCGAGCGGGTCCGGGAGAAGGGCATCGAGATCGAGCTCACCGACGACGCGCGTACCCTGCTCGGGAACCTCGGCTTCGACCCGACCTACGGCGCTCGTCCGCTCAAGCGCGTGATCCAGCGGCAGCTCGTCGACAAGCTGGCCTTGAAGCTGCTAGAGGGCGAGTTCACCGAGGGCGACGTGGTCCGCGTCGACGCCGAGAACGGCGAGCTCAGCTTCGCGCGCGCAGAGGAGCCGGCCACCGAGCGCGCCGCCGTCTAGCAGCGAGCAGCGAAGCTCCAGGGACCGCGACGGGCGTCGAAGCTCGACTTCGGAGGGTGCCGCTTGCGCCACAGAAACGCGCCCTCGCCGCGGCTCAGGCGGCTGCTCGCTCGCTCGCCGTCGCAGGGTCTCGATCGAGTCGAAGCGCGACGAGCGGGGCGACTCCGGACGCATGGGTGGCCTCGGCCGCGACGATGACAATCCGCGGTGAACCTCGCAGCCGCCACAAGGAAAGTGCGGCCGCCCCCGCAGCAAGGGCTGCTAGCGGCCACCCGATCAGATCGCCGATCCCGCGGGCCAGCGCATCCAAGCGCACCTGCGCGTAAATCCCCGCCACGGCGAGCGTGCCACCCGCGTCCGGCCCCTGCGTGATGCCGAGCAATCGCCCCGTGTCCAGGGGATCGCCGGTGAATGATCGAAGTCGGGCGCATCCCCATGGGCGAGCCGGTCACCCCACGCGATCGCGTTGCTTGCGTCGGTCCCGGGCGTGACGTGAGGGAGCACCAGGAGCAGGAAGCCCAGCCCGAGCGCGCAAGCGCTCAGGATCGCCGCCCGTGATCGCCACGCTGCGCTGGTCATCCGGGCGAAACAGCCTATGCTCGCGACGCGTGCGACTCGTGATGACCCTCAAGGTCCGCGACGAGGCGGATGTCTTGGAGGCCAACCTCCGCTACCACGCGTGCCTGGGGGTCGACCACTTCATAGCCACCGACAGCGGTTCGCAGGACGGATCGCTCGAGATTCTCGATCGCTGGCGCGCTGCCGGGCGCTTGACACTGATCACGGAACCGCCCGAGGACTTCAATTCGAAGGCACAAGAGTGGGTCACTCGCATGGCGCGGCTAGCAGCCACGGATCTCGAGGCCGATTGGGTCATCCACAACGACGCGGACGAGTTCTGGTGGCCGCTCGCCGGGGGGCCGCTTCGTGACGCCCTCGGCTCCGTTTCAGACACCGCTGGCGTCGTCGTCGCTCCGAGGTCTGACTTCGTCGCGAGGCCAGATCGCCAGGGGTCGTTCACCGAGCGCCTGGTGTTCCGCGAGCGCCGTTCCCTCATCCCGCCGAAGCTCGCCCATCGTGCGCGCGCTGACATCGTCGTGCTGAACCGCGGCGCTCACGCCGTAGACATCGCGGCGGCGACGAAGGGCAAGGCGGCGTATTCGGACGGGCGTGCTGTCTTCCGGCCGGTGCGAAGGAAGCCGCTCGTCGTGGACGATCCCCTCGCCTGGGCGCCGGAGTTCCCGATCCACGTCTTGCACTTCCCGGTGCGCTCGGAGGCGCAATTCCGGCGTCGGGTCGAGGGCGCGCTCGAGGGAGGGTTTGACTACCAGCGGATGATTCGCGAGCTGCGGGAGCGGTACGAGTCGGAGGGCGTCGCCGGCCTGTACGCGGACCTGTTGCTCTCCGATGACCAGATCGAGGCGGCATTGCGAGACGGTCGGCTCGTCCGCGACACACGCGTGCGTGACTTTCTCGACGCGTGTCCCGACCCGCTCGTGACTACGGGCCCGTTGCCTACGCCGCCCCGGCGCCCCCCTGCCGAGGTTGAGCGGGACATCGCCCAAGCGAGGACCGATGCCCTGGCCGCGCTCGCCCGAATGCAGCGTTCGTTGTTCGCCCAGGCACGCAAGGCGCAGGCACGGCAGCGCGTCCTCAGGCAGCGGCTCGACGAGGAGCGTGCTTCCAACCGACGTGCCGGCATAAAGCGCGCACGGATTCCCCGCTTGGGTCGACTGGCGCGCCGCCGCGCGCGGTGAGCCTTCCGTCCCGCGCTCCGCGCCTTGAACGTCGGCGCGCGGTTCGCGCGTGGCTCGAGGAGTTTCACCACGCTCACGCGGACGACGAGCTCGCGTGGATCGCGCTACCGCCGCTGATCGTTCGACTTGGCCACCGCAGCGGCAGGTTTCGGCCAAGGCGACTGCGTCCGCAACGCACGGAGCCCCTGCGCCGCTACCGCCCAGCCCGGCGAACATCCGGCTGGAGACTCGCGGGGGGGCATCTCTTTCTGGCGCTGACCGAGAACCAGGCCCGCGCCCAGGGACCGATCGGCGCCCGCTTCGAGAGTCGGAATGTGCCGCAGCCCGCCGACCCGCCCGCGGCGCGTTGGGACGATCTCGGGCGACGGGCCGTGGCGGTGGCAGATCGGCTCATGGGACTGGCGCGTCGGCGGTCGCTCGAGCTGCCCGCGAAGCCTCGCCTGGTCTACCGCCACATGATCACCTCTGCTCGTGCGCTGGCCGCATGCGAGGCGATGCTGGCCGCTGCCAGCCCTCGCACCGTGGTCATCGGGTCCACCCACGCGATCCTCCCGCGCGCGCTCGCGCTCGCCGCCCGGCGCGCGGGAATACCGTCGATCTACGTTCCGCACGCACCGGTGATCGCAGACGCGACGCTCGTCGACCTTCCCGTCGATGTCGCTGCCCTGCGGGGGCCTGCGGAGATCCAGCTCTACGACGATCTGGGTGCCGATCGCGAGGGAATGGAGGCGATCGGAAATCCGGCGGTCGACCTCCCCGACGAGCCACCGGAGCTCCGCCGCGACGACCGAGTCGCGTTAGCGCTTCCGACCGATGACGAATGGGTGCTTCGGCATGTGATCGGCATGGTCCACGAGGCGCTCGGCGCCGCCGTTGTCGCGTCACCGCATCCGCGCGCGGACCGCGACGCCCTACGTGGGAGCCTCCCGTCCGAGTGGCAAATCTGGGAGGGGCGGACCCTCGATCTCTTGCGTCACGGGCCCCCCGCCCTCGTCCAGTTCTCAAGTGGCGCCGGACTCGAGGGCCTGCAACTCGGCGTGCCGACAATCGATCTCCGCTTCCCGGGCGAGCGTCCGAACTATCCGTTCCTCGAAGACGAGCGGATCTTGCGCGCTGAGAGCGTCGCCGAACTACGCGATGCTGTCGCTGCGGCTCGCCGGATCCCCGATCAGGAACGCGGAAACCTGGTCGCGCTCGCGGCAAGATGGACCTGCGCGGCAGGCGACGTTGCGGCCCGTGCGGGGGCCGAGCTGCTCGAGCGAGCAGCGCTGGAGGGAACCAGGGCAAACCCCGTCTGGGACGCATGGCGCCCGCCGCGAAGACTGCAGCGGCTGCTCAGCCGCGCGCGGCGGGGCGTTGGCGCATCAGATCGCTGACGGCGGATGAGTCGCGCTCGACATCAGGCCGCTCGGCGCGACTGCGGCGCCGGGAGGGGATTCGAGTGCGTCGGCGTCATGGGAAGGAAGTCCTGCAGCCAGCGATAGCGCTCGGAGTCCTGTCGGAACGGGGGCTCGAGGTCCTCAAGCAAGCCCTCGCGATTGAACCAGGAGTGATAGTGAACGCTGACGAGGTCATCGAGCTCGAGCGAGCGCCACGGCTCGGGTAGTCGGGCGCGGCGATGGATGTTGTAGTTGTAACGCGGGTCGAGCTGGAGCACTGCGGCGGGCTCGCGGGCGAGCAGCGCCGAGAGTGTCAGCTCGTCGAGGTACCGGGCCCCCTCCCGGGGGTGGTGCCCGGCTTCCAACGCGCGCGCGAAGAGCTCCATCCAGGCGTCTCCAAGACGCGCCGAGCGGCGAAAGACGACCAGGCCGCCGTTCCAGAAGGCCCGCATGCGCTTCCCGTCTTCGATCCCCGTGACGTACGGCTCCTCCCTCGCTCCAGCTAGGTCGTAGAGGCGCTGCCAGTACGGATCTTCCGGGTGTCCCGGGCCGCTGCTCTTGCTCCCGTAACCGGCTCGCGACAGGTAGTAAGGACCGGTGACGGCTGCGTTTGTGCCCGGTGGCAGGTCGAACGCCGAGGGCTCGGAAAGAAAGACCTTGTCGCTGTCGCAGACCGCGATCACCTCCTCTTTGAGGAGGTCCTCGGCTCGCCGGAGCACGTAGATCGTGTTCGCGAACACGTGCTCGTGGTGATCACGATTCAAGACCTCTTCATGAAGAGTCACGCCGAGTCCGTCGAATGCGTCGTGGGTCGCCTCGGCCAGCGGCGGCCCCTCGCGGGGTCGAAAGGCGTGGATCGGTGCGTCGGCGTAGCGCCCCGCCCACCGGCGGATCGAGCGGACCAACAGCAGGGACTGAGGTTCGAGACGACCGGCCTCCACACAGAGCAGGAAGCTAAGCGTCTGACGGGGGAGGTTCTCGTCGGTCACCGACTGGCTAGGGTAGATGTCGTGCCGACCACGCGACCTCCGGGGCCGGTATCGAGGCTCGTCCGGTCATCTCTACGTCGCCGCAAGCGCCGACGCAGGCGCCAGGAACGGCGGCGTGCATTCGACCGCGAGTTCCTCCCAGCCCTCCCGCCGGAGCTTCGGCCGGCGGCGGAATTCGCCTACCGACGCGACGCGACCGAAGACGAACGCCGGATTGCCGATACGGTCGAGGCGCTCCGTGGTGAGCTGGAGCGCGCTGAGGGAACCGCGCTCTCGTACTCGTCACCGCATTCGGGCTCGTTTCGGCGCGCCGACGGTGGCCACGTCGCGCCCGGGCCAGCGAACCGCTCCACCCTGGAGGCGCACGCGAAGACTGGCGCCGGCCCGCGCGGGGGGATCCTTCTGCGCCGGTTGGCTGAGGGCCTCGACGCGAAGAACGTCCTCGAGCTCGGCACGAACACCGGCTTCTCGGGCATGTACCTCCTGTCCGCTGCGCCGCGTCCCCGCCTCGTGACCATCGAGGGCTCCGCCGACCTCTGCCGGATCGCCGAGCAGAACCTCGCCCGGGTAGCCGATGGGGCTCGGTTCCGGGTCATAAACCGCCTCTTTGATGAGGCGCTCGACGAGTTGGAGGAGAGCGGCGAACGATTCTCGTGCGCGTTCATCGACGGCCAGCACGAGCAGGCGGCGACCCTGCACTACACCGCGCGCGTCGTCAGCCTGCTGGAACCGGGCGGTGCGGTGATCCTCGACGACATCTACTGGTCGCGAGACATGCACGAGGCGTGGCAGAGGCTGCGGGTGGACGACTGCTTCGCGGTGACCTGCGATCTGAAGTGGAAGGGTGTGTGCATCACCGGCGAGGGTCCCCCTCGCGCCCACGACATCTGCAACTACATCCGCCGGCCCCCCTTCGCCCGCGGCGATTGGTAGCTCAGCCGCGGCTCGGATCCGGACCGGTCAGCGAAGCGGCCGGACGGCAATTCGGCCCGTCGAAAGCGGCAGCAGCAGCAGCGGCTCCCCCATCTGCTCGAGGAACTCCTCGGTCGCACGCCGGGCGCCCAGCCAGTGCCCGTAGTCGTCGATGATCAGCACTCCGCCGGGCGTTATCCGCTCGTAGAGGTGCTCCAGCTCGTGCCGGGTCGACTCATACCAGTCCGTGTCCAGACGCAGGATCGAGATCCGCTCCGGCGCCTGCTCGGGGATCGTCTCCTCGACGAGCCCCTGGTGGAAATGGACGAGCTCATGCGGGTAGGGAACCTCACGCATGGCCTCTTCTACCTCCTCCAGGCTCGCGATGGCCCACACCGTGCTGTCGCGATCCTGCGTCTCAAGCAGATCCGCGGCGCTTGCGCCGTCGACGCGCCGGTCCTTCTCGGTCGGCGGGGGCATGCCCTCGAACGTGTCGAACAGGTGCAGGTGGCGATCGGTTGCGCCCTCCTCGAGGAGTGTGAGCGCCACGGCCTGCATGCTGCCGCCGCGCCAGACCCCGCACTCCACGATGTCCCCGGGGATGGAGTGCCGCACGACATACCGTGTCGCCTGGATCAGGCCGTAGAGCTTCTCGGACGACGTCATCGTCCGCGGCTTGACCCGGCGCATGATGTCCATCGCCGCCTGGTCGTAGTCACGACGGATCCGCTTCTGCCGCCTCGCCCGGCGCCGTCGCTTCCTCGTCTCGCCGTTACTACCGCGCCCCTTCCATCGGAGCTCGTACCCGGTGAGCCTGCGTAGCCAGGAGTTGATCAGCCGCTTCCACATGACGCGGTGCCTAGCTCGTTGGCAGCTGCGCCACAGTCTCACGCATGACGGGCCAGGTTCGCTCGATCTCCGCCACCGCGCGCTCGGACGCCTGGAACCGGTTCGCTTCCTCTTGGGCGAGGGCATCGTCCAGCTGCGCCGGCAGGGACGGGGATCCCGCGCGCAGCCGGTAGGGATCGCCCAGGGTCACGGACTGCCCTTCGCCCCGGCCATCCTCGATCAGCAAGAGGCTCGGTCGACGGTAGCTCAGCAAGCACAGGTGGGCGTGAACGCGGTACCCGACGTGTAGATCGCACTCCCGGTAGGCGTCCAGGACGTCGAGGCTTCGGCTGGCGTCCACCACTCGGTAGCCCAGTGCGCGGGCGATGGCTGCCGTCGCGCGACGCTGGGCCGTGGACGTCTCGCCTCCGAACTCCGCGCGCATGCCCCGATGAAAGACGCACCAACGCTCGGCCTGCCGGTAGCGAGCGCGAATCAGGCGCAAGACGCCGGCGACCTCGCGCAGCCTCCCCTTGCCCGCCTTGGTCGGTGGCGTCACCACCACGCGCCGGACGCGCGCTTGGCGGGCGAACGGCACGCCCAGCGAACGCAGGTCGTACCACGCTACGCACCCCGTCCTGCGCACGTCGCCCACGTCGAGGCTCGCCAGCAACGCGAGGGAGAGATCGTCCCGCACCCCGCTCCACCCGATGCGCGAGTGGATGATGCGAAGGGCCTCCACGCTGCGCTTCGAGAAGAAGCGATCGACGTGCCCGGATCCGGTTCCGCTCCAGCCCAGGGCCAGGGGCAGGATCGGCGTGGGATGCCGCTCGAGATTGCGGACCAGCGGGAATACCTTCGGGTAGAAGCGCGGCGCCAGGCCGGGGCCGCCGCACAGCACGATTGCATCGGCCCGGTCGTAGAGCTCCGGTGGGATCCGTTGCCACCGCGGGCGCAGGATCAATTCCTGATCGGGCCTCAGGTGGCGAAGAATGGCAACGCCGCGATCTCGGATCAGATAGTCGCCGGCGTTGACCTTAGCGCCATGGAGGACAACGAGCATCAGTCGATGTCGTCGAGCCGAAGCACGGTTCCCGCCGCGAGCTCTCGTCTTGCCCGCCGACCCACAACGCGGTCGAGGTCGAAGGGCGGAAGCCCAGTGCCCGGGCGCTTGAACCCGAGATCCTCCCGGCGAATCTGCGCGCCGCTGACCACATCGCGGTCCAGAACGATCGAGCGCCGAGCGTTGGCCCGTGCAGGCTGCTCGGAATCACGCACGCCCACCCAGTCCGAGCCCCTCAGCACGGCCGCGCGATCGCAGGCCGCGACCATCTCCGCAAGCTCTCCGGGGTCCACGCTGATCGCGTGATCGGGCACGTCGGGAAGCGACTTGTCGAGCGTGTAGTGCTTCTCGATGCAAACCCCTCCGAGCGCCGCGGTCATCCAGGCTCCGGCAGCCCCGAGGGTGTGGTCGGAGACCCCGCAGAGGTAGGGAGCGAGCTCGCGCCGGAAGGTCTCCAGCCGCGCGAAGTCCCCGTCCTCGTCGGGAGTCGGATAGGTGAGGGTGCAAACGAGCGGGACCAGTGACTCCGGGCCGAGCCCGGACCATTCGATTGCCCGCCGCACCTCGTTGAGGGTCGCCGCGCCGGTCGAGAGCAGCAGCGGCTTCCCCGTTTGCGCAACCGCCTCGATCAGCGGGCGGTGCGTGATATCGGCGCTCGCGATCTTGTAGATCGGCACGCCCATCGCCTCCAGTGCCTCGACGGCAGGGAGGTCGAACGGCGTCGCGAAGAAGATGATCCCGAGCTCCTCGCATGCGGCGGCCACCTCGCCGTAATCGCCGTAGTCCAACCGATCCGAGAGCTTGAACGCCTCGTACTGGCTGCGGCTCCCGATCTCGTCCTGCCAGTACTTGGGCGAGTCCGGCACGCTGATCGAGTCCGCCTTGTAGAGCTGGAACTTGATCGCCCACGCCCCCGCCTCCTTTGCGGCGCGCGACATCTCGATCGCGCGTTCGATGGAGTTGTTGTGGTTCGCTCCGGCTTCGGCGATGACCCGGCAGGCGCCCTCGCGCAGGGGCGAATGTCCCTCGACTGAAACCTCTTCCGGCACCGCGCTAAGGCTAGAGGTCCGCCAAGAGAGCCCGGACTCGATGACCGATGCGGACCGCCCCGCGTCCGTCGATCGAGGCGCGCAGGCGACGGCTCAGCTCCGCTCTCAGCGCTGGGTCGGCGAGCAGCCGCTGCACGCTCTGCACGATGTGCTGGTCGTCCACGAGGGACCCGATTCCCAGGAAGACGACGCCGGAGGCGTATCCGAGATGCGCGTGGGTGGCTTCACGCGCGTTAGCTGCCAGCACCACTACGGGCGTGCCCGTCGCTGCCGCCTCATAGACCGTCCGGCCCGCAGACGTAACCGCCAGATCCGCGGCCATCATCTCCTCGGCCATGCTCACCTCGCCCGAGACGACCTCTGCATTGCTCGGGTACGGCTCCGGCGAGGCGCCGAAGCCGGTCACGACCCGGATGCGCGCCTCGATCGAGTTGGCGAGAAGGCGTGCGCAGCGCGGCCCGAGCCCGCCCGGGTCCGTTCCCCCGAAGGTGACCAGCACGCGCTCGGGCTGGTCGCGGATCGGCTTCGCAGGGAGATCGAGGAACTCCGACCGAAGCGTCGCGTAGGCCGCGCCCCAAGACGCATTCGGAGCTCCATCGCGGATCGGATAGAGGGCGTTGACTACCCAGTCGGCGAAGCGGGCCCCCGGCC
>JBKPDQ010000173.1:0-20904 GCA_046728015.1 Actinomycetota bacterium | reverse complement strand
GACGTTGCCGGCCATGCGATCCACACCGACCTGGCGCTGATGCCGCACACGATCATCGCCGGCACCACCGGCTCGGGAAAGTCGGGCTGCATCAACGCCATCCTCTGCTCGGTCCTGATGCACGCCTCGCCGAACGAGGTTCGCATGGTGCTCGTGGATCCCAAGCGCGTGGAGCTGAACCACTACGAGCGCCTTCCGCACCTGCTGACGCCCGTCGTGACCAACCCGCGGCTGGCCGCGAACGTGCTCGGCAACCTGATCGGGGAGATGGAGAGTCGTTACGCGGTGATGGGGGAGGCGAGGGCCCGCAACCTGGTGGAGCTCACCCGGGTGCGAAAGCGCGCCGGCGAGTCGCCGCTGCCGCATATCGTGTGCGTGATCGACGAGCTCGCGGACCTGATGATGGTGGCGCCGGCCGAGGTGGAGGACTCGGTCATCCGCTTGGCGCAGAAGTCGCGTGCTGTCGGCATCCACCTGCTGCTCGCGACCCAGCGGCCCTCGACGGACGTGATCACCGGGACGATCAAGGTCAACATCCCGGCGCGAATCGCCTTCTCGGTCGCGTCACAGGTGGACTCGCGCGTGATCCTCGACCAGGGCGGCGCAGAGAGCCTGCTGGGCCAGGGCGACATGCTGTTCCGCCCGGTCGGCACGTCCAAGCTGCAGCGCATCCAGGGCGCGTTCGTGACCGAGGACGAGATCGGACGCTTGTGCGGCCACTGGTCCAAGCAGGGCGCGCCCGAATTCGCCAACGAGCTGCTCGAGGCGCGGCCGGAGGTCGATGATGAGCTGGGCGAGGGCGACCTCTCACCCGACCAAGACGATCTGCTGGCAGACGCCGCCCGGATCGTGGTGGACAGCGGGACGGCATCCGTGTCGATGCTCCAGCGGCGCCTGCGGGTGGGTTACACGCGGGCAGGCCGGCTGATCGACATGCTCGAGCGCCGGGGGATCATCTCGGGGTACGAAGGCTCCAAGCCGCGCCAGGTGCTCGTTTCCGAGGCGGAACTGCCCCGCACTCTCGAGCGGATCTCCGGCGGAGGCGAGCACGGTGACGACGACCACGACGGCGCCCCCACCGAGTCCGAGCTGGAGGCCCTGAGTCCGTAGCGCGCGCTCCAGACGGCGTCACAACCCGACGGGCGGAAGAATGCGCCCAGCGTGATGGCCGAGTACGGAGACGGCGAGCCCGAAATGCGCATCGGCGAAGTGCTGAAGAGCGCCCGCACGCGACAGGGGCTCGACATCCGCACGGTCGAAGAGCAGACCAAGATCCGGATCAAGTACCTGCGCGCGCTGGAGGCCGAGGAATGGGACGTGCTGCCCAACCCCGCGTACGCGACGGGCTTTTTACGCACCTACGCGCAGCTGCTGGGACTCGATGCCGAGGCGCTGGTGGACGCGTACCGGCGTCAGGCGGGCGCCGACTACGGGGTGCCGCTGAGCCCCGTTAGCGAGCGGGTGCTCGAGCAGGGGCGACGACTGGGCGAGCCGGGCGGCGGGCCGGGCCTGGGATGGCTGCTCGCCGGCGGGGCGGTCGTGATCCTCGGCGTGCTGCTGGTGCTCGGCCTCACCGGCGGTGACGACGACGAGGGCGGAGGCGGAAAGGGCAGGGCCGAGGCGCGACAGGAGCGCCGTGCGGAGCGCCGGCGCGAGGAACGCCGGCGCGAACAGCGCCAGGAGGCCGCAGCCCAACCACAACGCGTGGCGCTGCGCCTGGAGATCGACTCGAACGTGACCGTCTGCCTCCTGGGCGACTCGGAGCAACCGCTGATCGACGGCCAGGCGCTGACCGCCGGCTCCGAGGAGGGGCCCTACGAGGCCGAGCGCTTCGAGCTGCGCTTCCCGTTCGGATACGACCGCGGCCAGCTCAAGCTGTTCCTGAACGGCGAGACGCGCCAGCTTCCCGAGACCGTGGGGCCGACGGCGTTCGTGATCACGCCTCCCGACAAGGTTCGCGACGGGCCTGAGCCCGGCCCGGAGTGTCCGTGAGCGTTCGCGCCGGAATCCTGGTCACCGGGACCGAGGTGATCACAGCGAGGATCTCCGACCGCAACGGTCCGTGGATCTCCGAGCGCCTCGGCGAGCTGGGCGTCGACGTCGCTCACATCCTCGTGGTCGGCGATCGACCCTCCGACCTCGATGCCGGACTGCGCTTCCTGGCCGGCCAGGGGTGCGACCTCATCGTCACCAGCGGTGGCCTCGGCCCCACGGCGGACGACCTCACCGCCGAGGTGGTCGCAGGGTTCGCCGGGGTCGATTTGGTGCTCGACGAGGGGATGGAGGAGAAGATCGCGCGCATCATCGCCGGTTTCGCGCGCCGGCTGCGCTTCGATCCCGACGCGCTCCGGGCCGCGAACCGCAAGCAAGCGATGGTCCCCTCCGGGGCGACGACGATCGACCCTGCCGGGACGGCGCCTGGGCTGGTCGTCCCGGTCGCAGACGGGCCGGCCGTGATCGTGATGCCCGGGCCTCCGCGCGAGCTGCACGCGATGTGGCCGCAGGCGATCGAGACGCAGGCCGTGCGCCGCGTGCTCGAGGGGGCCCAGCCGTATCACCACGAGACCCTGCGGATGTTCGGCCTTCCCGAGTCGGAGATCGCGAAGACGCTGCGAGAGATCGGCGAGGACGTGGATCTCGAGCCGCTTGAGATCACGACCTGCCTGCGTCGGGGCGAGCTCGAGGTCGAGGTGCGTCACCGCCTGGGTGCGGAGGATGCGGCCAACCGGCTCATGCAGGGGATCGCCGAGCGCCACGAGCGGTTCGTGTTCAGCCGCGACGGCTCGACGATCGACGAGCAGGTGGCGGCGCTGCTTCGAGAGCGGCACCGCATCGGCCTGGCGGAGTCCTGCACCGCGGGGCTGCTTGCCGCACGTCTGGCTGAGCCGCCGGGCGCGTCGCAGTACCTGGCCGGCGGGGTGGTCGCCTACTCCAACGAGGCGAAGATCGAGCTGCTGGGAGTGCCGGCCGAGCTGATCTCAGAGCACGGCGCGGTCTCGCCGGAGGTCGCCGAGGCGATGGCGGACGGCGCGCTGGCGCGGTTCGAAGCGGACATCGGCGTCGGCATCACCGGTATCGCGGGACCTGAGGGCGGGAGCGAAGAAAAACCCGTGGGCTACGTCTGCGTGTGCGTCAAGCTCGCCGGGGGGCCGGCGATCGCGCGGGACCCGGTGATCCCCGGCGACCGGGCGGAGATCAAAGACCGCGCCTGCACGCTCTCCATGCACCTCGTGCGGCGCCTGCTGCGGGGCGAGGAGCTGCCGCTCTGAGCGGCGCGGGCAGGGATGGGGCAGAAGTCGTGCCCGAGGGCGCAGACGGCGAAGGGCGCCCCCTGCCTCGGCACCACGGACATCATCGCCGCGATCACGATCACGGGCGACGCAGTCTGCCGGTCGAGGAACGTCGTCTACGTCTCGACACCGAGTCGGTTCGCGACTTCCTGTCGGAGTTCGTGGCTTGCCCTAGCGAAGTCTTCGCCGCGTAGGCGCTCCGTCGCACCTTCACTCGGAGACGCGGAAATCGATCTCCGAGATCGTCTGGTTTCCGCCTCGCTCGATCGCCTGGACCTCGAGCTTGTGCTTCTTGCCCCGCTGCACGAACTCGGGTGGGACATGGATGCTGGTCACGTTCGCGGGCAGGTCAGCGCTGAACACGCGTAGCGGGCGCTCCTTCTCGACGATCGCCCGGTAGCCCACGATGTCCACGCGCCGCCTGTCTGGGACGGGCTCCCAGCTCGCGACCACGTCGTCCGGGGGCACGGTGGACCCCTCGGCCGGGGACGTGATCTCGGGCCCCTTCGGGATGTGGTGCGTGAACTTCGCCTTGCCCTTCAGCTTCTGGCCCTCGACCGTCCGCCCTACGAAGGTATACGTGCCCTCGGGGAAACGCTGCTTGAACTTCCGTAGCGGCAGCTCGCCGAACTCCGGCTCGTTGCTCTCCGAGAAGAGCTCGGTCAGCCCGAAGCCCTTCAGGCGTCCCTTCGCCTTGACCTTGAGGAGCTTCTTTCCCCCGGGTCGCATGATCTTCATCGACTTCCACGGCTCGCCGTCGAGAAAAACCTGGATCCCCGCATCCCGATCAGTCGAGTTGAGCTCGATGATCATCGTCGAGTCCTCGAGGCGGATCGTCTTACCGGCCGCCTGTGCGCTCGGCGCACCCCGCGCGGCCACGGTCCGATCCGATTTCGCCCCTGCGATTCCGACCAGCGCCGCGATCCCAACGATGAGACACGACGCCGCGAGTAGGAGGGCCGTGGGACGGTGAAAGCGCTTCGTCATCCGATGCTCCTTTCTGCTGTGCCGCCGAGAGCGCGAACCCCCATCGGCTTGCCGTCCGTCTGACGTCCGGCGAACCCGGGCGACGCTAGGCCGAGAACGTGAAAAGACGATGAAAGGACGGCGGGCGCTGGCCCGCGATGCCGAGCGTCGTCTTGCGGGACACCGTGTCCCGCGAGCCGACGCTCGGAGATCCGTTACGTGCGCCCGTCGAGCCGGATCGTCCAGGCGTCGATCGTGCCGATCTGCAGGTGGGTCTCGCTCCACGGATCGCGGGCGAGCCTAGTCCGGACTTCGTCCTCCGACTCCGCCTCGACGGCGTGTACGACGCGATACTCGTCGGAGAGCGGCCCGCCCAGGACGATGAAGCCCGCGTCCACCAGCCCGTCCATGAACTCCGCGTGTGCCGGCCAACCGGATTGCTCCTCGAGCGACTTCGTGGGATCCCACTCGGGCCCGGAGCGGTGAAGCACGACGAGGAACATCGCCATCGGGGTCGTTCTACCACGGGCGAACCTGGCCCTCGACCTTTGCCTACGCCGATTGGTCGATTGGGGAGGCTATAGCCACCAGAATCGCCCAATCGTTGCCGGGACTTGGAGCGGGCGCGGGAGATGTCACAGTCGTCGCGGCCCTCGTGCGCTCGGAGCGCGTAGCGTGAGGCCGTGGCGAAGGAACGGCTGAAGAGCCCGCGGGCGCGGCTGTTCGTCGCCCTTGACCTGCCCGAAGACGTCCGGGCTGGCCTCGAGGCGTGGAAGGCGCGCGAGCTCAGCGATGAAGCGCTGCGGCCCGTCGTACCGCAGGCGCTGCACGTGACCCTGTGCTTCCTCAACTACCACCCCGAGAAGAAAATCGACGAGATCGCCGGCATCGTCACCGGCGTCGAGCCTCGCCCCGTCGAACTGCGTCTGGAGCCCGAGCCGCAACCGCTGCCCAAGGGCCGCCCGCGGCTGTTTGCGATCGGAGCGGAGAGCGAGGCTGCGATCTCGCTCCAGCAGGAGCTTTCCGATGCGCTCGAGCCCCGCGGCTTCTACGAGCCCGAGAAGCGCCCGTTCTGGCCGCACATCACCGTTGCGCGCGTTCGCTCCGAGAAGGGATCCCGATCCGGCAAGCGACGGACAAGGGGGCGCCCGAGAGCGGTCGCGGATTTCCCCTCTTCATTGCCAGGGAACCTGCTCCAGCCATTCACCGCTCCGCGAGTGGCCTTGTACCGGTCCTACCTGCGTCCCACAGGCGCGGATTACGTCCGACTGGCCGAGTTGAATCTGGCGTTCGACGAAAGGTGACTTGAGATGGCAGAGCAGAAGAAGGCGGCACTGAAGGATGCCGAAAAGGAAGCGAAGGCGAAGGACGCGGCCCTCGAGGCCGCTGTGACGCAGATCGAGAAACAGTTCGGGCAGGGCTCGGTGATGAAGCTGGGCGACAAGCACGCTGTCGCCGTTGAGGCGATTCCCACCGGCGCGCTCTCGCTCGACCTTGCCCTCGGCGTCGGCGGCGTGCCGCGTGGGCGGATCATCGAGATCTTCGGGCCCGAGTCGTCGGGGAAGACCACGCTCGTCTACCACATCATCGCCCAGGCGCAGGCGCGCGGCGGGGTGTGCGCGTTCGTCGATGCCGAGCACGCGATCGACCCCATCTACGCCAAGCGGATCGGCCTCAACACCGACGAGCTGCTGGTCTCCCAGCCCGACTACGGCGAGCAGGCGCTCGAGATCGTCGACGTGCTGGTGCGCTCCGGCGCCGTGGACGTGGTCGCGATCGACTCGGTGGCGGCGCTGACTCCCCGCGTCGAGCTCGAGGGCCAGATGGGGGAGACCCAGGTCGGCCTCCAGGCGCGGCTGATGTCCCAGGCGCTGCGCAAGCTGGCCGGCAACCTCAACCGCGCCAAGACCGTCTGCCTGTTCACCAACCAGATCCGGGAGAAGATCGGGGTCAGCTTCGGGTCGCCGGAGACCCAGCCCGGCGGGCGGGCGCTGAAGTTCTATTCCTCCCAGCGCCTCGACCTGCGGCGCATCGAGACCCTCAAGGAGGGCACCGAGGCCGTCGGCAACCGGGTGCGCGTCAAGGTGGTCAAGAACAAGGTCGCCGCGCCATTCCGCCAGGCGGAGTTCGATGTCGAGTACGGAACCGGGATCTCGCACGAGGGATGCCTGATCGACCTCGGGCTCGAGCACGATCTGATCCAGAAGTCGGGCTCGTTCTTCAGCTACGGCGAGCTGCGCCTGGGCCAGGGGCGCAACAACACCAAGCAGTACCTGGCCGAGAACCCGGAGATGGCGGCGGAGATCGAGACCAAGCTTTTCGAGCAGCTCGGCATCGAGCGCACGCCGACCCCGATCCCGGTGGTCGAGGCGGTTCCCGACGCGGCCGCCGAGCCCGAGGCGGAGCGCAAGGCCGCCTAGGCGGCGCCGTGAGCTCCGAGGAGGCGTTCGAGCGAGCGCTCGAGGCGCTGAGTCGCAAGGAGCGCACCTCTAGCGAGCTCGGGAACTGGCTGTCGGCGCGGGGTTTCGATCCCGATGAGGTCGCGGAGGCAATCGACCGCCTGATCTCCGTGGGCGAGCTCGACGACGCCCGCTTCGCGCACCGCTACGCCGAGGACAAGCGCGAGTTGCGCGGCTGGGGACCGGAGCGAGTCAGGGCGGCGCTGGAAGCCCGCGGGGTGGGCGCCGCCGAGATCGACGGCGCCTTGGCAGTCGACGGCCACTCACAGCAGGTGGAGCGCGCCGTCGCGCTGCTGCGGCGCCGTGCCGACCCCCTCGACCACGAGGCGGGGCGGGCGAGGGCGCTCGCCTACCTCACCCGCCGAGGCTACGACTACGAGCTCGCCTATGACGCCGTCCGCCGCTGCGAGCGCGAGGCGGGGGTGTAGGGCGTTAGTGGGTTGAGCGTCTGCTCACACCGCCCTTGTCAGAGGCTCACTTCGCCTCTACGATCTGAGTGCGGCTCGCGAGCCGCCTGAGCGACGCTAATGGCCAGTTGAACTTCGACCACCGGCTGAGACCCACACCAGACCGAATCCACAGCACTTAGCAGCCCGGGCGGGGCGACGAGTTCCCGCGAACGAATACCTCTGGCCACAGGCTTCTTCGGCGTCCGCGACCGCGGTGGCATCGCTGCCACCGATAGCGGAACGCGAACAAAGACCGGCACCGAAAGCCGGGGAGAGAGGGAACGATGGCGACACGCGCGGCATGGCTGCCCTGGCGGCGGCGACAGTCGAGCCATCCATCTGACGCTCGACCGGGCGCGAGGTCCGAGCCCGCTTCGGAGAACATCGACGAGGAGTTACGTGCCCGACGCGACGAAATCGCGCGCATGGAGGAACGGGCGCTCCGCCAGGCGGAGTCGCTCGAGGTGAAAGGGGCGGATCTCGAGCGGCGGCTCCAAGCGGTCGAGGACCGTGAGCGTAACGTGACGCAGCAGGCCGAGGAGCTGAAGCAGGCCAAGCGGGTCCAGCGTCGCGAGCTGGAGCGCATCTCCGGTCTCAGCGCCGCCCAGGCCAAGCAGCTGCTGCTGGCGGAGGTCGAGCAGGAGGCACGCCACCAGGCGGGTCTGCGCTTGCGAGAGGTCGAGGAGGAGACCAAGCGTGAGGCAGAGCGCAGAGCGCGCAACATCCTCTCGGTGGCGATGCAGCGGCTGGCGGCGAAGGCGTCAACCGAATCGACGACTCGGCTCGTCGAGTTGCCCAGCGACGAGATGAAGGGGCGAATCATCGGTCGCGACGGGCGCAACATCCGCGCCCTCGAGAAGCTCACGGGCGTCGACCTGATCATCGACGAGACGCCGTCGGCCGTTGTGCTTTCCAGCTTCGACGGGGTTCGACGAGAAATCGCGAAGCTGACGCTCGACCGGCTGATCGCCGACGGCCGCATCCATCCGGCGCTGATCGAGGAGACCTACGCGCACGCCAAGCAGGAGATCGAGGCTCGCATCACAGAGGAGGGCGAGCGAGCCGCACTCGAGGCCCGCGTCAACGGCCTTGACCCGGCGCTGGTGGAGCTGCTGGGCAAGCTTCGCTTTCGCACTAGCTACGGCCAGAACGTCCTCGACCACCTCGTCGAGTGCGCCCATCTCGCAGGCCTGATGGCGGAGGAGCTGGGCGCATCCGTGGAGACTGCGCACCGCGCAGCGCTCCTGCACGACATCGGCAAGGCGGTCACTCACGAGGTCGAGGGCCCGCACGCCTTGGTCGGTGGGCGAATTGCGCGGCGCCACGGCGAGAGCGAGGCCGTGGCTCACGCGATGGAGGCCCACCACAACGAGGTCGAGCCACGGACGGTCGAGGCAGTCATCGTGCAGGCGGCGGACGCGCTGTCAGGCGCGCGGCCGGGCGCTCGGGGCGATGCCCTCGAGCAGTACGTGGCACGCCTCAGCGACCTGGAGGAGATCGCCGCCCGGCACGAGGGCGTGGAGCAGGTCTACGCGATGCGAGCGGGCCACGAGATCCGGGTGATCGTCGACCCGGGGGTTGTCGACGATGAGCGGGCGGCGCTCATCTCCCACGAGATCGCCGCCGCCGTCGAGAAGGAGATGGAGTACCCGGGACGCATCAGGATCACGGTGATCCGGGAGAGCCGTTCGACCGCCTACGCCGATTAGGATCCGCGCGCATGGAGCAGACGCTCTTCTACGTCTTCGGGATCGCGCTCGTCGTCTGCGCGCTGGCCGTCACGGCGCTGGGGTTGCGCTTCGAGAACTTCCCGCCTTCGCGCGGCGTCCTCGTCGGCATCATCGTCGTGTTCGCCGCCCTTGTCGGGGCCACCGGCACGTTCGCGTGGATGAATGCCGTGGACGAGCAATCCGAACACGCGGCCGAGCGCGCTGAGGAGCGCGCGGCGGCGGCCGAGGAGGCGACGGCGGAAGAGCAGGAGGCCGTCGCCGTGGAGGAGGGCACCGCACCGCCAGACGAGGCGGCAGCCTCGCTCGACGGCGCGCAGGTCTTCGAGAGCGCCGGCTGCAGTGGCTGTCACACCCTGGCCGACGCCGGCAGCACGGCGACCACCGGTCCGGACCTGGACGGGGCGCTCCAGGGCAAGCCCGCGAGCTTCATCGAGGAGTCGATCGTCGACCCGAACAAGGAGATCGCAAAGGGCTATCCGCCCGATGTGATGCCGCAGAACTTCGGCGACACGCTCAGCCCCGAGGAGCTCGAGGCCCTCGTCAAGTACCTCAAGCAGAGCACCTCTTAGCTAACGCTTCCGCCCGACGGGCCTAACATCCGCATCGTGCCGCGCTATCACGTCACCACCTTCGGGTGCCAGATGAACGAGCACGACTCCGAGCGCATGAAGGGCATGCTCGAGTCGCTCGGCTACGAGCAGGCCGAGGCGCGCGACCAGGCCGACCTGATCCTGTTCAACACCTGCTCGATCCGCGAGTCGGCGGACAACCGCTTCATCGCCCACCTCGGCGAGGCGAAGCGGCTGAAATCGGAGGACCCGGAGCGCGTCGTCGGGGTGGGCGGCTGCTGGGCGCAGTCGGTGAAAGACGAGGTCTTCGAGCGCTTTCCGTTCGTCGACGTGGCCTTCGGGCCGGGCCAGATCCATGGCCTGGCCGAGTTCTTGACCTCCGACTCGCTGACCGCGCAGGGCTACTTCGAGTTCGAGGACTTTTCGGGACACCTTCCCGCCCGCCGCGAGCGCGAGTTCCAGGCCTGGGTGCAGATCTCCCAGGGCTGCAACTGCGCCTGCGCCTACTGCATCGTGCCGTCGACGCGCGGACGGGAGGTCAGCCGCGACCCGGCCGAGCTGATCGCCGAGATCGAGACGCTCGCCGCCGAGGGGGTCCGCGAGGTGACCCTGCTCGGCCAGAACGTGAACAGCTACGGCCGCGATCTGCCGCGAGAGGGCAAGACCACGTTCTCGGAGCTGCTGGCGATGGTGGACGCCGTGGGTGGAATCGAGCGCATCCGCTACACGAGCCCGCACCCCAAGGACATGCGCGAGGACGTGATTCGCGCCCACGCGGAGCTGCCGGCGCTCTGCGAGCACATCCACCTGCCGCTGCAGTCCGGGTCGAGCCGCGTGCTGAAGGCGATGCGCCGGACCTACAACCGGGAGCGCTATCTGGACCGGGTCGCGCTGATCCGCGAGCACGTCCCCGATTGCGCGCTGACCACGGACATCATCGTCGGCTTCCCCGGAGAGACGGAGGCGGAGTTTGCGGAGACCCTCGAGGTCGTGGACGAGGTGGGCTACGACGGCGCGTTCACCTTCGTCTTCTCGCCGCGCCGCGGAACCGAGGCGGCGGAAATGGAGGGCGGCGTGCCGCATCCGGTCAAGCGCGACCGCATGGAGCGCCTGGTTGAGCTGGTTCAGCAGCGGGCGCGCGAGCGCGCCCAGCGCTTCGTGGGGCGGACCGTCGAGGTCCTGGTCGAGGGTCCGAGCCGCACGGATCCCAGCCGCCTCCGCGGACGCAGCCGGCACAACAAGACCGTGAACTTCGAGGGCACGGCCTCCCCCGGCGAGCTCGTGGAGGTGGACATCACTGCGGCCACGTCGACGACGCTGCAGGGCTCAGAGCGACTGCTGAGCCGCGTCTCGTAGCGCCGGGCGGCAGCCGGCCGATGCAGGTCGTAGCGATTTTCGGGCCCACGGCCGTGGGCAAGACTGGGGTTGCGATCGCGCTTGCCGAGCTCCTCCGCGAGCGCGGGGAGGACCCGGTGGCGGTCTCCTGCGACGCGATCCAGGTCTATCGCGGCCTGTCGATCATCAGCGGCGCCGCGACGCCCGAGGAGCGATCGCGGCTCGAGCATCGGCTGGTTGAAATGATTCCGATTGACGGCGAGTTCAGCGCCGGCCGGTACGCGCAACTCGCCCACGGCGAGATCGACCAGCTGCTTGTGGAGGGAGGCCGCCCGATCGTCGTGGGGGGCACGGGCCTGTACCTTCGCGCGGCGCTCGCCGACCTGGATATGCGCCCGCCCGTGCCCGGCGAGATCCGCAGGCAGGTGGAGCGCGAGCTCGCCGAGTCCGGCCCCGAGGCCCTGCACGCCCAGCTCGATCCCGACCTCGCCTCGGGCGTGCATCCGCGCGATCGCAAGCGGGTGGCAAGGCTGACGGAGCTCGAGCGGGCCGGGATCGCGCCCGCTCGCGGCAGCGAGGGGCTGTGGACGAAGGAGCTGCGGCGCGAGACCGCGCTCGCGGGACTGACCGTTGGCGGCGACGAGCTGGCGCAGCGAATCGACGAACGCGTCGATCGCATGGTGGCCGAAGGGGCGATCGAGGAGGTCAAGCGCGCCGACGCGGCCGGGGCATCCCGCACGGCGCGGGCAGCCATCGGCTTCGAGGAGCTCTTGCGAGGCGACGTCGAGGCGATGAAGAGCGCGCAGCGCGCCTTCGCTCGCCGACAGCTCACGTGGATGCGCAAGATGCCGGGGGTCGAGTTGATCGACCGGACCGGCAGGTCGGACGATGACGTCGCAGCCCAAGTGCTCACCAGGCTCGACTAGCGTCTCCGCACATGCGGTTCGAGAAGTGGACGGCCCTAGGCAACGACTACCTGATCGTCGAGCGCTCGGAGCTGCCGTGGGAGCTCACCGAAGAGCGGATCAGGAGGCTGTGCGACCCGCACGTCGGCGTCGGCTCGGACGGAATCCTGCTGCTCTCGCCGGCAGGCGACGAGCGGTACGTCGCCGAGCTGCGGATCTTCAACCCGGACGGCTCGGAGGCTGAGCTCTCGGGCAACGGGGCCCGGCAGGCCGTGCTGTACCTGCGCAACCGCGGCTGGACCGGGGACGACACCTTCAGGATCTCCACGCCGGCAGGGGACGTGACGCCCACCATCCTCGGGGCCGGCACGGTCTCGATGGCGATCGGCCGCGCCTCGCTGCGTTCCGATGACTACCCGTCCGGGCCCGAGGACGGAACCGGCACGCTTACGGCCGGTGGGCGCGAATGGCGGTTTCAGCACGTCAACGTCGGCAACCCGCAGTGCGTGATCGAGGTTGGCGATCAGGTGGAGGACGTCGACCTCGCAGGCATCGGCCCAGAGGTCGAGCGCCACGAGCTGTTTCCGAACCGCACCAACGTCTCGTTCACGCGCACGACCGACTCGGTGGTCCGGGCCCGGATCTTCGAGCGCGGCGTGGGGGAGACGCTCTCGTCGGGCACCGGCGCCAGCGGTGCGGCGGTCGCGGCGCACCTGCGTGGCTCGCGGAGCCCGATCGCGGTCAGGCTCGACGGCGGCGAGCTGACGGTGGAGGTCTCGAGTGAGCTGGAAGTGACGCTCACCGGCACGGCAGAGCCGCTGTACGCCGCAGGGCTCTCACCGGAGCTCGTGCGCGCGCTGGAGTAGACGCTCGCTACGCTCTCGCGGGTCCTCCGGTGAGGGGCATTCATGCCCCGAAAGAAGCAGTGTTGTTTGGTGATGTGATGCTGACCGATCCCTCGAAGCGGCTGGAGGCGATTCCGCCGTACATGTTCGCCGAGCTCGAGCGTCGCGTCGCGGCCAAGAAGGAGGCCGGCATCGACGTGATCAACCTCGGGATCGGCGACCCGGACACACCGACCTACCCGCACATCGTCGCGGCGATGCAGCACGCGGTCGCGGACCCCAGCACGCACAAATACCCCTCCAACCGCGGCCGCGAGGACTTCCGCCAGGCCTTCGTTGGCTTCTACGACCGCCGGTTCGGAGTCGAGATCGATCCGGAGTCCGAGGTGATCCCGGCGATCGGCGCCAAGGAGTGCATCTACAACCTGTGCTTCGCGTTCCTCGACCCCGGCGACGTGGCCCTGGCTGCGGACCCCGGCTATCCGGTCTACACCGGCGGGCCCCTGCTTGCGGGTGCCGAGGCGGTGCTGATGCCGCTGGTCCCGGAGCTCGGCTTCGTCCCGGACCTGGACGCCCTCGCTAGGGATGCGTCGGAGACGCTCGATCGAGCCCGGCTGCTGTTTGTCAACTACCCCAACAACCCGACGGGGGCCGTGGTCGGAGAGGGATTCTTCGAGCGCGTCGTCGAGCTCGCTCGCGAGCACGAGATCCTCGTCGTCCACGACAACGCCTACTCCGAGACGACCTACGACGGCTACGTCGCGCCCAGCTTCCTCGCCACGCCCGGGGCGAAGGAGGTCGGCGTCGAGGTCTTCTCCCTCTCGAAGGGCTTCAACATGACGGGATGGCGCTGCGCGGCGATCCTCGGCAACGCCGACGCCGTCTCCTCGTACTGGCGACTGAAGACCAACGTCGATTCCGGCCTGTTCGAGGCCGTGCAGCTCGCCGGGGCGGCCGCACTGACGGGGCCGCGGAGCGCCGTCGACGAGATGAACGCGATCTATCAGCGTCGCCGCGACCTGGTTGTGGACGCGCTGCGCGAGATCGGAGTCCCGGTCGAACCGCCGAGGGGGACAATCTACGTCTGGGCTCCCGTTCCTGAGGGACACACCTCGGTGTCGTTCTGCGAGGTGGTCCTCGAGGAGGCTGCGGTGGTGATCTCGCCTGGCTCGATGTACGGGCCCAGCGGAGAGGGGTTCTTTCGCCTCTCGCTCACCACGCCCGACGACCGCATCGAGGAGGCGGTGGAGCGCTTGCGGGAGCATCTGAGTTAGCCTCTCCTCCGCGGGGCACCTCCTTCGGACGGCCGCAGCCGGATCGAGGCTTCAAGCCGGCGGCGCTCCACACCGATGAACGACCTGATGCTCGAACTCGGCGTACTGCTGGCGATCGCCTGCGCGCTTACTGCGAACGTGGCGCTGCTCTGCAAGCACCGTGGTGCGTGCGCGTCCCCCGAGGTGCGGGTAAGCCGGCCGCTGGAGAGCGCCGCCGCACTGTTTCGCTCGCGCTGGTGGGCGATCGGCTTCGCGATTGCGATCGGAGCCTGGATCCTCCACATCGGGGCACTCGCACTGGCACCGCTGTCGCTGGTCGAGACCGTGATCTCGGGCGGGATCGTGTTGCTCGCGTGGCTCGCGCAGCGCTGGTTCGGCCTGCGGGTCAGCGGCCGCGAGTGGGTCGGGCTCGCATTGATCGCCGCCGGGCTCGCCTTCCTTGGGATCACCGTCCCCGAGAGCTCGGCAAGCGACCATTCCTCGTACTCGACCGCGGCGATGATTGCCTTCGAGTCAGGAGCAGTCGCAGCCGGGGCGCTGCTCTTGCTGTCGGGCACAACGGGCTCCGACCGCATCTCGCGAGGTGCCGTGCTGGGCCTTGCCGCCGGCCTGCTGCTCGGGGTTGCAAATGTCTCGGTGAAGGCGCTCACCGGGATGGTGGGGGATGGGGTTCTCGCCCTGATCAGTCCCTGGACGGTCGCCGCGCTCGTAGCCGGCGTCGGCGCTTTCTTCGCCCTCGCTCGAGGACTCCAGGTCGGCGGAGCAATCTCGGTGATCGCGATCTCCTCGGTGGCCGCGAACTCCGCCTCGGTCCTCGGCGGCGTACTCGTCTTCGGTGATTCGCTCGGCGGTGATCCGCTGGCGATAGTGGCAAGGAGCGCAGCCTTTGCGGTCGTGATCGTGGCGACCGCGTTGATGCCGGCGCCGGTCGTCGGCGCCGCCGCCGCGCGCGCCTAGCCCTGCGGCGTGGACCGGCGGCGAGCCGCTTCGATCTCCCCGTTTGAGGAGCGGTTCGGCTTCTGCCGGGCGTTGCGTCTTGGCGACCGCGTGCTGGTCTCCGGGACGGCGCCGATCTGGCCCGACGGCTCCTGCCATCCCGATACCCAAGTTCAGGCACGCCGTTGCTTCGAGATCATCGTCGAGGCGTTGCGCGAGCTCGGCGCGAGCGCCGCCGACGTGGTCCGGACGCGCATGTTCATCGTCGATGCTGCCGACGCCGAAGCCGTCGGGAGCGCGCACCGAGAGGCTCTGGGCGATGCCGCCCCAGCAGCCTCGATGGTGGTCGTCGCGGCACTGCTCGATCCGCGCTGGAAGGTCGAGATCGAGGCCGAGGCCGTGCTCGACCGCAAGCAGCAGTAGTCAGCGAAGCCGGGTCAGGCAGCCGCGGGCAGCCTGCCCTCGGCCGCGAGCATGTCACGCAAGCCCCGTTCGAGGCCGCGGGGCGAGTAGCCGAGCTCGGCCATCGCCTTGTCGTGCTTCGCCCAGAACGTGACGCCGTCGGCCGAGCTGATGATCTCCCGCAGGTTGGGACCGGTGCCCATGACCTTGCCAACGACCGGCCCCAACGGCGCCATCGCCTTGATGAGCCCGGCTGGAAGCGTTCCCCGGGGTGGCCGCTTGCCCGCTACCTTCGCGAGCGTTCCGATCAACTCGCGCATCGTTGCGATCTGGCCGCCGAGGACGTAGGACTCGCCCGTCCTGCCCTGGTCGAGGGCCAGCAGCACTCCGTCTGCGACGTCCTCGACGTGGACCAGGTTGAAACCGGCGTCGGGGAAGGCGAGCAGGGGCATCCGTCCGGCCAGGAACTGGTTGAGCTGGTTGCCGATCTCCGAGTGGTCCTCTGGCCCGTAGACGCCGCCGGGCTGCACGATCACGCACGGCAGGCCCTCCTCGGCGATCAATCGCCTGGCGAGCTGGTGTGCCTCGTACTTCGTCTGCTCGTAGTAGGACGTGAATCCGGTTCCAGGATGCTGGTAGGACTCGTCGACCACCTCGCCGCGCGTGTTGCCGAAGGCCCCGACGGTCGAGACGTAGACAACCTTGGCCGTCCCGGCCCCGAGCGCCGCCCGAAGCACGTTGTCGGTTCCGACCACGTTGGCCTCGTACATCGCCCTGTGTTCCCTCTGCGGGATGCCGACCTCATAGACGGCCGCGCAGTGGATGGCCGCGTCGGCGTCCTTCAGCCCGGTCGCGATCGCCGTCGTATCGGAGAGGTCGCCCGTGATCACCTCGCAGCCGAGCTTCGCGAGCTCAAGGCCCTTCTCGGGACTGCGCGCCAGCGCGCGCACGTCGTCGCCGCGCTCGCGGAGCTTGCGGGCCACGTGACCGCCGATGAAGCCGGTGCCTCCCGTGAGGAAGACCTTCACTGCGTATGGAACCCTATCTGCATGCTCAGGCAGGGCCGCCATCCATGGCCGACCGTGGCCTGATCACCACCGCGACCGACCCACAAAGGCGAGCGACGACCAGGCCGAGGCGCAGGCCATCGCAACGCCTGCGACGCCGGGGCGGTGCCGTACGTGAGCGACGTCGGCCTCACCGCCAAGCGCCTCCGCAGCCACCGCTGACTGCGACTGAGTGGCACCGGCGGGCGTGGGCGGCGCCCCTACACTTGGTCTCAGTGCCGCACGACCGCAACGGCCAGCCCAGAGGAGCCCATGACGGCGCCCCCGACGCCGGCGCGCGCAACCCACGCGCACGTCAGCGCGCGCTCGTGGTCGGCGCCCTCGGCGACGCCCCGCGCGACTCCAACCCGCTCGCCGAGCTCAAGGAGCTACTGCGGACCGCGGGCGTAGCCACCGCCGGCGAGCTGGTGCAGGTGCGTTCGCGACCCGATCCGGATCGCTACCTGGGGCGCGGAAAGGTCGGCGAGCTCAAGGCGGAGATCGCTCGCGCGAACGCGAACCTTGTCGCGACCGACGACGAGCTCGCACCACGCCAGGAACGAAACCTCGAGGCCGCCCTCGGCGTGCCGGTTATCGACCGCACCGCCGTGATCCTCGACATCTTTGCCGACCACGCTCACACCGCGGAGGGGAAGCTGCAGGTCGAGCTGGCCCAGCTCGAGTACAACCTGGCGCGCATGCGGGGGCTGTGGTCCCACCTTGAGCGACTCGGCGCGGGGCGCATGGACGGCGGTATCGGCACCAGGGGCCCGGGCGAGAGCCAGATCGAAACCGACCGTCGGCTGGCGCGCGACCGGATCGCAACCCTGCGCCGGAGGCTGAAGCGCCTGGAGGCAAACCGCGCCGTGATGCGCGCACGACGCGAGTCGTCGACGCTGCCTACGGTGGCGCTGGCCGGGTATACGAACGCCGGCAAGTCGACGCTGGTGAACGCCCTCACCGGCGCCGGCGTCGGGGTGGGGGAGAGGCTGTTCCAAACCCTCGATCCGACCACGCGTGCCTACGAGTACGGCGGGCGCCGCTATCTGGTCACCGACACGGTCGGGTTCATTCGCAAGCTGCCTCACCAACTCGTCGAGGCCTTCAAGGCAACGCTCGAGGAGACGAGGCTGGCCGACCTGATCGTTCACGTCATTGACGCTTCGGAACCCGATCCGGCGCGTCGCAGGGAAGCCATGGTCGCGGTCGATGTGGTCCTCGAGGAGATCGGGGCCGGCGACCTACCGCGCCTGCTCGTCTACAACAAGATCGACCTGCTCGACGCCGATGCGCGGCGCGATCTGCTGGTGGGCGACACCGACGCGATCGCGATCTCAGCCGCCACGGGCGAGGGGCTGGAGCAGCTGCGCGAGCGCATCGAGGCGGCGTTCGAAGAGACCCTCACGCCGGTCGAGCTCCTGGTGCCCTACTCGCAAGGCGACCGCCTCTCCGAGCTCCACGGTCTCGCCGGGGATCTCGAGCGAGAGGACCGCGCCGAGGGCGTGCTCGTCCGGGCACGGATCCCGGTCGCGCTATCGCACCGTTTCACGGAGTTTGCGATCAACGGAAGCGTGCCGGCCGACAGGGCATCCGGTGACGCCTGAGACGTGGCTAGTCTGCAGGCGGGGATGGAACTTCCGGTCACGTTGCTGAGCGAGCGGGCGCGCGTGCCCACCCGTGCGCACGAGGGCGATGCGGGGCTCGATCTGCGCGCCGCCGAGGGGACCACGATCCGCCCCGGCAACCGAGCCAGCGTGGGCACCGGGATCTCGCTCGAGATCCCGCCGGGGTACGCGGGTCTCGTCCTGCCGCGGTCGGGCCTGGCCGCCGAGTACGGGATCTCGCTCGTCAACTCCCCGGGTCTGGTCGATTCCGGCTACCGCGGGGAGATCCGCGTCCTGCTCCTGAACACAGACCGGGACCAGCCGTTCGAGATCGAGCCGGGCGACCGAATCGCACAGCTCGTGGTAACGCCGGTTGCCCCCGCCGAGCCCATCGAGGCCGTGGCGCTGTCCATCAGCGCCAGAGGCGACAGCGGCTTCGGCTCCAGCGGTCGCTAGCTGCTCAGCCGACCCCAGCCGCCGCCCGCGCCGAGGCGTGCGCGGCAGCCTCGAGCGTGTCATCGAGCGGCTCCAGCGCCGGTTCGGACCCCTCGCGCCGCCCCAGCGCCACTTCCACCAGACGGTCCGCGAGCCATGCGTTCTTGGGCAGCAGCGGCCCGTGCAGGTAGGTGCCGAACAGGTTCTGGCCGCGGACGCCCTCGAGACCGTCGGACCCGTTGTTGCCGTGTCCCTTGAGGACGCGACCCAACGGCTCGGTGCCGTCGCCCAGATAGGTGCGGCCGCCGTGGTTCTCGAATCCGGCGACCACCCGGGGGCCGTCGCCGAGATCGACCTCGATCGCCACGTTGCCGATCAAGCGCGGTCCCGGCTCGCGAACCGTCCTCAGGTCGGCCAGCGCGAGGCCGGGGATCGTCTCGTCCCCGAGCTGGTAGCTGTGGCCGAGCAGCTGGTAACCCCCGCAGACCGCCAGCACCACGGCGCCACCGTCAATCGCCCCCGCGATGGCGTCTCGCTTGGTCCGCAGCATGTCGGCTGCGACCAGGCGCTGGTCGCGGTCCTGGCCGCCGCCGATGTAGATCAGGTCCGGCGCGGTCCGGTCGAATTCCTCGCCCAGACCCGCCGACGTGTAGTCGAAGCCGATCCCTCGCCACTCGCAGCGCCGCCGGAGGAACAGGATGTTGCCCCGGTCGGCGTAGATGTTCATCTGGTCCGGGTACAGGGCCAGCAGCCGCAGCTCCATCATTCGGCCTCCAAGAGGAGCACGGTCGAGCCGACGTAACGAACCGTGGGTGGAATCTCGCGACGGTCGACGAGCTGCAATCCGACCTTGTGCGCCTCGGCGACGACGACCTCGGGGGTGAGCTGGTCTAACCGGACCACGTCGAGCTCCTCGGTCAGCCTGCCGCCAGGGGAGACGAGCTGACGAAGGCGATGCAGCTCGAATCCGCCGGGCACGTCGCGAATCTCCACCGGCAGGCTGGAATAGACCCAGCGATCAACCTCGCGGACGTCGGGCGGCGGAGGGACCGGGGACTGCTCCGCCTCCGGCTCGGCGAGGCTTACCCCCAGCTTCCCCCCGGGCCTCAGGTGGGCTGCGGCGGCCGCCAGCATCGCGCCGCGTTCCGAGGGTCCACCGAGAATCTGGACGAATTGCATCGGCGCGATGATCAGGGCGAGCCGCCACTGGAGCGCGAACGAGCGGGCGTCGGCCTCCACCGTCTCGATTGTCACACCCGCGTTGGCAGCACGGCGGCTGAGCTCGGCGAGGAGGAGGGCGGAGCGATCGAGCGCGACGACTTCCACTCCGGCCCGCGCCAACTCCAACGCCACTCGGCCGGTTCCAGACCCCAGCTCGAGCACCGGCCCCTCGGCCTGGCTCGCCAGCTCGACCCAGAGATCGAGGTCGCCATCGTACGAGCCGCACTCGAGGTCGTGCCAGATCAGCGCGCGCCCGGAGGCGGCCGCATCGAGGCTCACTCCCAGTACTCCCGCGCCAGGCCGCGATCGGCGAGCAGCATGCGCAGCTCCAGCAGCGCCGTGTAGGTGGGCAGAGCGAACAGGCGCGCTGGCGCCTCGGCGACGGCGCGATCGAGCGCGCGAGAGATGTCCGGCTCCACCGTGATCTCGTCCTTACCGACACCCGCGTACTTGAGGCGCACCGCCATCTCTGGGGCACGAGTGCCGGCGCAGATCACCTGGCGGACTCGGCCGGCGAGCAGCTCGAAGTCGGCGTCCCAGATCCAGGAGACGTCGCGACCGTCGGCGATGCGGTCGTTGAGGGCGAGCCAGAGGTCGAGACCCGGCGCCGAGCCATTGCCCCGGGAGCTTGCCTCCAGCCGCAGCGTCCTCAGGACCTCGTTGGCGCCGGCCGGGTTCTTGATCAGCAGGATCGAGACTGGCACGCCCGCGACCGTGATGGTCTCAACGCGCCCGAAGACGGCCTCGGTCGTCTGCAGGCCCTGAATCGCATGCTGCAGGGGAACTCCGAGTCGCAGCGCCGCGGTCAGCGCCGCGAGCGCGTTGTAGACGTTGTAGACGCCGGGGAGGGGCAGATCGAGCGTCGTGTCCCCCGCGGGCGTGGTTATGTCAACTCGCGACCCGGTCATGCCCTCCAGCTCAATCCTGGTTGCCGCGACGTCGGGCCGCGGGCGGTCGGCGCCGCAGTTCGGGCACTCGTAGTGGCCCAGGTGCGCGACGAACGCGCGCTCGTAGGCGTAGGGCGCGCCGCATCGGCGACAGTGCTTGGCGTCGTGGGCGTGCTGAAGCTCCGGCAGGGCCTGGGAGGGGTCCTCGATCCCGAAGTACGTGACGGCGGGCCGGCGCTGCAGCTGGTTGCCGCGGCCAAGGTCGGCGACGAGGGGATCGTCGGCGTTGAGCACGAACTGCGACTGGCCCGCGCGGTCGGCGACGACGTGAGCCCACTCGTCGGCGAGATGCTCGAGCTCGCCGTAGCGATCCAGCTGGTCGCGGAAGAGGTTGGAGAGCACGACCAGCCGCGGTTTCAGGTCTTGTGCGACCCGCGGCAACCACGCCTCGTCAACCTCGAAGAGACCCTCGTCGCCCTCCTGCTCGAGCAGCGCCGTGGCGACGCCCCACGTCATGTTCGACCCAGCGCGGTTGTGGACCGGCGCACGGC
>JBKPDQ010000172.1:0-24208 GCA_046728015.1 Actinomycetota bacterium | reverse complement strand
AAGCGCTCGAAGATCAGCGCCTTCGGGATCGAGTACGAGGGAAAGACGGGGATCTCGGCGTCTGAATTAGCTTGGGCGGCCTGACGGGGCTCGCCTCGCGACGCCCGCACGCACGCTCTTCGCGCAAGGGAGCGGCACACCCCCTCGACGACTCACGCCGCTGGGGCACCGTCCGATTCCTGCCTCGCGATCTGGATCAGGTTGCCGCACGTGTCATCGAACACGGCCGTCCTAACCGACTGCATCTCGAGCGGTTCCTGGGTGAACCGGACTCCCGACGCCCGAAGCCGCTCGTACTCCGCCCCGACGTCATCTACGGCTATCACTTCTTGGCGATGAGCAAGCACGCAGGCGCGCTCGTTCGGGCTGAGGCCCAAGTCGCGGCCGTGCGCGACGATCCTGCGGCCCGTCTTGCGTTGATGGCGCAGGTGTTCCACGGGCCGACGGGCCGCGCGCCGCGACACCTGCCCTTCCGGCGAGCGGCATTGTCATTCATGCGCTGGCAGGCGCGCCGTGGGGTGCTCGATCCGCTCGACGCGTCGCCGCCCGGCAGCGTGTGGTGGCGGGCGGTCAATGACCGACTCCTGCGGGACGGGTGCGAAACCGTCTCGCTGCTCGGTGGCCTGGCCGGAGAGCCGTCGTCGCAAGCCGTGCGACTCTGGCTGGAGTTCGGCGCGAAGCCGACGGGGCGTAACTGGCACCGAGCACACAACGCGAGCATTGTGGGCGGCTACCTGGAACATTGCGGCCTCGCCGAAGCCGAGAGCGCGCCGGAGCGCTTCTTCATGAACGTCGCGCTGGCGCGCGTGCTGTACGCACACGCACTCGTCGCGGCGCCGCGCCTGGCGCTCGGGCGGCTGGCTCCACTAGGCCGCATGGTGGGCGATCCGCGGCTCGGGATGGCAGGAGTGTTCCTCTCACTCAGACGTGTGCTCCCGAACCGCTACCCGCTCGACCGCGACGTCGAGCGCTATATCGCCGAAGAGCAGCGTCTAGGCCGGATGCTCGACTACGCGGTGATCGTTCCGCGACTGCAACGCCTGTACGAGTGGTCCGCCGACGAGCTCGCCGAACCGCGCATGCTCGAGCTGGTTTGCGACGGCAACCCGATCTACGCCTGGCCCTTCGACCAGCGACACGTATGGCGCTCTCGGCACATGCCGTTCGCAGCCCGTGTACTCGCACGTGTCACACGTCCATCGACGCAGACGCGCGCGTTTCCTGCCTGAGCTGCGCCGACGGTCGTAGAACGTAGTGCCCAGGACCGTGCGTCTCTGAGACCTCAGTCGGTCGGGATGTACCGCTTTCCATGCAAAGCGGTAGCTCGGAGCCCGAGCGCCAAAACCGCCGCCTACACTGCAGGCGGCGGCAGCTCATCGGCGAGTAGCTCGCAGACCGACGCGAGGTCGATGAGCGACTGACGCAGAACCCAATCGGCGCCGACCTGGCGCTCGCTGAACGCCTGGGAGGACCGACGGCGGGAGCGCGAGGCCGAGCTCGTGGAGACGAGTTTCGGCGCTACACCTACGGCGACGTATTCGAGGTTCCAGAGCGATGCTGGCTGAGCTTCGGACACCGCTTGCGGACCATCATCCTGGCTAGGTGTCGCTGGACGACACCAATCCAGCATTGCCCCTGTGCTGTTCCAGGCGTGAGGCGCATACGCTTGCGCGGCCATGAGCCGCCGTGCCGCACCCGAGCCCGATCCCGACGATCCGGGCCTGCTGACTCCGGCCGAGACCTCGCTGCTGACCGACCAGTACGAGCTGGCGATGGCCGCGAGCTACCACCGGCGCGGGATGAACGAGCCGGCGATCTTCGAGCTGTTCGCCCGCCGCCTGCCGCCGCACCGCGACTGGTTGTTGTTCGCGGGCCTGGGGCCGACGCTGCGGATCATCCGTGAGCTTCGCTTCGGCGACCGGGAATTGGGCTATCTCGAGTCGCTCGACCTCTTCCGGGCCGACTTCCTTGACCATCTCGCGGACTTCCGCTTCTCGGGCGACATCGACGCGATGCCGGAGGGAACCGTTTGCTTTGCCAACGAGCCGCTGGTGCGCGTAACGGCGCCTCGGATCGAAGCCCAGCTGCTTGAGACGCTGCTGTTGAACCAGCTCAACTTTCAGACCATGATCGCGACCAAGGCGGCCCGCCTCGTGCTCGCGGCCGGAGGCGGTGAGCCCGGCGCGGGCGACCGCGTCGTCGACTTCTCCCCGCGGCGAGACCACGGCATAGACGCGGCTATGAAGGTCGCGCGCGCGGCGGCGGTCGCTGGGTGCGGGGGCACATCGAACGTGGCCGCCGCGATGCGCTACGGCCTCCGGCCAGTGGGCACGATGGCGCACTCGTACGTAATGTCGTTCGAGCATGAGGAGGCGGCGTTCGAGGCGTTCCTCGAGGACTTCCCAGCCAACACAACGCTGCTCGTTGACACCTACGACTCGCTGGACGGGGTGCGCAACGCGATTCGCGCCGCCCGGGCGGGCCAAGCCGAGCTTCGTGGTGTGCGCCTCGACTCAGGCGATCTGCTGGAGCTCTCGCGAGAGGCGCGAGACCTGCTCGACGAGGCCGGGCTCACCGACACCCTGATCGTCGCCAGCGGCGACCTGGAAGAGGAGAGGATCGCGGCGCTGGTGGATGCCGGAGCCCCCATCGACCTCTGGGGAGTCGGCACCGAACTTGGCACCAGCCGGGACTCCCCTGTCGTCAACGGGGTCTACAAGCTGGTCGCCGACCGCGCCGGTGCCGCCTGGCGTGGGGTGCGGAAACTCTCGCCGGACAAGGAAACCCTGCCCGGTCCGAAGCAAGTCTTCCGCACTTACGCGGGCGGGACGATGTCGGGCGACGTCATCGCGGCCGACGACGAGAGCCTGGAGGGAGTGTCGCTCCTCGACCCCGCGATGCGCGACGGCGAGCCGGTGGAGAAGGAGGGTCTCGAGGAAATCCGCGCCCGGTCGCGGATGCAGCTGGGCGCGCTGCCGGAGCGCCTCCGCCGCTCGACACCGGGCCATCGGCCCGAGCCGTACCCGGTTGGCTATTCCGAGGCCCTAGCCGCGGCGCTCTGAGAAGAACCGACTCAGCAGTTGTGCCGACTCGTCGGCCAGCAACCCGGCATCCACCCGAGGCCGGTGGTTGAGCCGCGGCTCGCCCAACACGTCCAGCACGCTGCCCGCGGCACCGGCCTTCGGGTCCAGAGCCCCGAACACGACCCGCGGCACCCGGGCCAGCACAATCGCTCCCGCGCACATCGCGCACGGCTCCAGCGTGACGTACAGGACCGAGTCCGGCACGCGCCAGCCGCCCAGTCGCTCCGCCGCCTGGCGCAACGCGAGCACCTCGGCATGCGCCGTGGGATCAGAGCGCCGCTCGCGTTCGTTGGCGGCGCGCGCGATCAGCTCGCCGTCACGCACAACCACTGCCCCGATCGGGACGTCGCCGTGCGTTGCCGCACGCTCGGCCTCGGCAAGGGCCAGGCGCATGAACTCCTCGTCGCGCCCGAAGAATGCCACGGAACAAGTATGGAGCGGCGGCAACTTCGCGCGCCCGCGGGTGTTCGGGGTGGAGATGCGCTGCAGGAGGGATGATCGACGGCGTATGGCTCACGCACGGCTCGGCGCCGCGCTTGCCGGCGCGATGCTCGGCGTCGCCGGGCTGCCCGCCGCCGCCGCCGCCGAGCCGTTCGTGCCCGGGGAGGTCGTCGTCGGCCTCGAGCGCGGAGGCACCCGCGTCGTCGAGCTCGAGCCCGGTGTCGAGGTTGGCGATGCCGTTGGAGAGCTTCGCAACGACCCGGACGTCGCCTACGCCAACCCGAACTGGGTGGCGAGGGCGGCCCTGAGCCCGTTCGACCGGGGTCGGTCCGGGGATCCGGGCGGGTGGCGCCAGGATCAGTGGAACTTCCTCGGAGGAGCAGGCGGAATTCGCGCGCCGAAGGCCTGGGATCGGGCGATTGCCGCCGGGGCTCCCGGGGCCGCCGGCACGACGATCGGCGTGGTCGACACCGGCATCGCCTATGCCGACTCTTCGGAGCCGCCGGGCTTCTCGGCCAGTCCGGACTTCGGCCCGGAGCAGTTCGTTGCCGGTCAAGACTTCGTCGATCCCGGCACCGGGCCGCTGGACGAGAACGGGCACGGCACGCACGTCGCCGGCACGATCGCCGAGCAGGTCACCGTCGGCGCGCCCGCGCCAGAAGATGACTTCCTCACCGGGCTCGCCTACGGCGCCCAGCTGATGCCGGTGCGAGTGCTCGACGCGCAGGGCGCCGGCAATTCAGTCGACGTCGCCGCCGGAATCCTCTGGGCGGCGCGCCATGGCGCCGACGTGATCAACGTCAGCCTGCAGCTGCCGAGCCGGGTACGACGCTGCAAGCAGGTGCGAGACGTCTGCCGGGCGACCCGCAAGGCGAAGAAGCTCGGCGCGCTCGTGGTCGCCGCGGCCGGGAACTCGACCGGCGGCGGGGGCCGTCCGCGGGCGCTGTTCCCGGCGAAGGCTCCGGGAGTGGTGTCGGTTGGCGCGAGCACCGAGAGCGGCTGCCTGGCCGCCTACTCGAACTACGGCCGGGGCGTCGACCTGGTCGCCCCAGGCGGGGGCGCGCCCAAGGCCCGTGTGGCGCGCCGGCGCTGCAGGGACGACTCCCAGGCCGTGCGCCAGCTCAGCTTCGACTGCTTCCCGCACGGGTTCTGCGCCGACTTCCAGGACTTCGAGATCAGGCCCGACATCGGGACCTCGATGGCCGCCGCCCACGCGAGCGGAGTTGCGGCCCTGGTGCGGGCGAGCGATGCGGCCGGATCGCGCCCGAGCCCGAAACGACTGCGCAAGCGGTTGCGCTGCACGGCGCGCCGCGCCAAGCCGTCGCGCTTCTACGGCCACGGCCTGCTCGACGCGGCCCGCGCGACCAATCCGCGCAAGGGCTGTGCTCGCCGGTAAGAGCGTCCGGGGCGTTCCCTAGGTAGTGCGAACGATGTAGACGCCGCAGGGCGCGTGGTGGGAGATCTTGTTGGGCACGCTCCCGAGCAGGAATCGCCGCGTGCCCCTCATCCCCTTGTTGCCGACCACGATCAGGTCGGCGCTGGTCTCCTCGGCGACGTCCAGGATCGCGTCCGCCGGATCACCCTCGCGGGCATGCGTGTGGGCTTCGACACCCTGCTGGCGAGCCTGGCCCGCCGCGGCGTCGAGGACGACTGATACGTCCTCGCGCGGGCCGACGGCGTGGGCGACGTCGCCAGGGACCTCGGAGCTCTCCTCGCGCAACCGGCTGGACGGAACGGGCTCGTAAGCGCCGACCACGTCGAGGCTGGCGTCGGTCGCCTTGGCCAGCTCGATCGCCTGTCGCACGGCCTCGCTCGCGGTATCGGAGCCGTCTGTGCCCACGATGATGCGATTGAACAAATCAGCCAAGTCAACCCTCCTCCGTTCCGGTTCCGCGCCCATACTATCCGGGCGCACGAGGATGCCCCGGAGCTGGATCTACAGCCTGATCGTGCTGGTGGCCTGCCTGTTGGCCTCGATGGTCATCGCGATCGTCAAGCTCACCTAGCCGAGCGGCATAGACTCCCGCGCCATGCCCGCGGTACACACGGTCACGGGGCCGGTGGACGCCGGCGAGCTCGGCAGGACGCTGACCCACGAGCACGTCCAGGCGCGCGACGAGGCCGTCGCCGCCCAGTGGCCCCACGTGGCGACCATCGCCGAGGAGGAGCCGCTCCGCGAGGTGGATCGCGACGGCGCCCATGAGATTGCCGCCAGGCTCGCCCGGCGAACGAAGGAGCTCGGGATCGAGACCATCTGCGATCCGTCGGCGATGTTCCTGGGCCGGGACGTCGCCTTCATGCGCCGGGTCTCGGAGGACACCGGGCTGCGCGTTGTGCCGTGCACCGGCATCTACACCTACGACTACCTGCCCCCGTTCTTTGCGGCACGCGACCCCGACGCCATCTCGGACCTGTTCGTCCACGACATCGAGCAGGGGATCCAGCGGACGGAGATCAAGGCTGCGTTCATCAAGTGCGCGGCGGACGAGCCGGGGATCACCGAGAACATCGAGAAGGTGCACCGGGCGGCCGCACGGGCGAGCGTGCGCACCGGCACGCCGATCATGGCCCACTCGCGACCGACCAGTGGCACCGGCCCGCAGCAGATCGAGATCTTCGAGTCGGAGGGGGTCGACCTCGGCCGCGTCCAGATCGCCCACACGGGCGACACCGACGACGTCGACTACATCGAGCGCGTGCTCGACAAGGGCGTGTTCATCGGCATGGATCGCTACGGCCTCGAGCTTTACCTGCCCTACGAGAAGCGCCAGGAGACGGTGCTCGCGCTGCTGGAGCGCGGGTACGCCGATCGCATGATGCTCTCGGCCGACCACTGCGTAACGCTTGATTGGTTCCCGCTCGAGGCGGCGAAGCAGCTGCTCGCTGCGGGAGCGGTCAAGGACTGGTCGATGACGCTGGTGCCCGAGAAGGTGCTACCGGAGCTGCGCGAGCGCGGTATGACGCCGGAGCAGGAGGAGACGATGATGGTCTCCAACCCCCGGCGCTGGCTCGGCGGCGAATGAGCCACCGAGTGTCAACAAACCGACGCTATGGGTAGGTAACTCGACGGTCACCGCGGCCCGGCTCACCCCGCCGGCACGGCCTGCCAGTCCGCCCGGTAGACGCGGTGGGTCCCCGCGAGGCCCTTCAGCTCGAGCGCGCGGCCGTCATCGAAGCCGACCGTGGGCGAGTCCTTGGCGCCCGACGTTTCCGCCTGCTCCTTGAGCGTCTCGGAGACGAGCACCTCGCCGCCCCGGGCGTGGGCGGCGATCCGGGCGGCGAGGATCACGCTGCGGCCGAAGAAGTCGCCCTCCTCGAGGATCGCCTCACCCGTGTGCATCCCCATGCGCACCCGAATTCGCTCCCCTTCGGCGAGCTCGGCGTCCGCCAGCTCGCGCTGTACCGCGACGGCACACTCGAGTGCGCGCCTGGCATCGGCGAAGACGAGCATGAAACCGTCGCCCTGGTTCTTGACCTCGAAGCCGTCGTGCCCGCGCACGATGCGGCGAAAGAGCGAGTTGTGTGCGCGCAGGACCTCCAGCCAGCGCTCGTCGCCGAGCCGCTCGGTGATCCGGGTCGAGTCCTCGATGTCGGAGAAGAGAATCGTCACGGTCCCGTCGGGCGCAGCGTGAGCGGCGATGTCTGGGCGCTCGGACGAGACCGCCTCGATCATGAAGTCGATCGACGTGGTGACGTCCAGAGAGGTCAGCCCCTGCGCCTCCAGCCGGAGCGTCAGCACCGCGGTGACCAGGCTCTGCATCCCAAGCACCTGAGCGGTCTCGAGTGCCGTCGCGAGCAGCTCCAGCGCGCGGTCCCGGTCGCCGCGGTCGCCGCGGGCGAGCAGCAGCTCGGCGAACTCATTCGACGTGCGCGCCAGGAACGGCCGGTCGCCCATACGCTCGGAGAGGGCAAGCGACGAGGTGAAGTGCTCCTCCGCCTGGGCTGTGCGGCCCACGGTCCAGGCGAGCAGTCCGAGCACGCGCTCGACGGGCCCATAGCAGGCGGCCGCCCGGCCGGCGACGATCGTGAGCCCGTTGTAGGGCTCGATGAGCTCGTACAGCTCCTCGGCTCGGGGGGCGTCGCCAAGGAACGCGGCAGTCTCTCCCAGGCTGGTCAGCGAGATCAGCCACTGGGCGTCGAAGGGCAAGCTCTCGAACCCCTCGCTGGCGAGCTGCTCGAACACCGTTCGCGCCTCGCCCTCGTTCCCCAGCTCGGCGTGGATCGAGGCCAGCGAGCAGCGCCAGGCCGGGATCGTGGGGTAGCGCTCGACCAGCTCACCAAGCCCCGGCAAGAGGTCGCGGATGTGCTGGCGGTCGGCGTCGGAGCCGCGATGGCGGCGCAGGAGCAGATCCTGGATCACGAAGAACATCGCCGAGACCGGCTCCTGGGCGCGCTCGCCCCCGGCCCGAGCCTCGGCCATCAGCTGCTCGGCGTCGGAGAAGCGCCCGTCGATGAGCGCGCGCGTGCCTCGCAACAACGGGATGTGCCAGATGAACTGCGGCTGACGGAGCTCTCGGGCGAGCCGCTCGTAGGCCGCCAGGTTGCGATCGACCTCCGGAATGTTGCCGAGCTCCAGATGGTCGCGCAGCCGGTACACGTGGGCGCGAAGCTCGAGCTCGAGATCGCCGAGTCGCTTTGCGAGCTCGTGCATCTCCTTGCTTTCGACGAGGCGTTGCCGGGTGGCCTCCGGGCCGATGCCACTCGTGAACTGCCGCCGGGTCAGCGCCGTGGCGAGGGCTTTCGGGTCGCCCACGCGCCGGGCCATCTCGACCGACTCCAGTCCCAGCTCCGTCGCGCGGCCGGCGGCGTCGATCCAGTACATCGCCTGTGCCAGCCCGCTGAGCAGCTGCGACCGCACCGCGCTGTCCTCCTCGCCGATCGCCGACAACGCGTCCTCGAGCAGCGCGATCTGGGGCTCGTCAACGACCCCGGCCTCGGACGTCAGCGTCGTGCTCAGAGCGACGCGGGCGAGCCGGTCGGCGTCGCCCAGCGCCCGCGCCTCGGGCGCGGCCCTGTCGAGCGTCGCGCGAGCGTCCGCCAGCCGCCCGGCCCGAATCTGAGCGTCGCCCAGCTCGAGCAGCAAGTCGAACCTGGTCTCGGGGTCGGGCGACGCCTCGAGTTCGAGCGCGTCGAGCGCCTTTCGATAGAGCGACGCGGCCTCTTCGTGCGCAAGTCCCTCGGTGGCCTGACGTGCCGCCCGCTGCGCGTAGTCGACGGCCCGGTCCGTATCGCCGGGCGACACCGCCTCGAGGAAGTGATGCGCCAGCTCTGACAGATGCGAGTCCAAATCGTCCGCGTAGATCTGCTCGAGGGCCTCGGCGATGTCGCGGTTGATGTGCAGCCGCTGCGAGGTCGGGACCTCCGCGTACAGCGTGTCGCGCACCAGCGCGTGGGCGAAGGAGTAACGGCCGGGCTGGCGCTGTGACTCGGTCACCAATCGCGCTCCGACCGCCTGCTCGATGACGGCGACGATCTCCTCGCGGGGGCGGTCGCAAACCCGGTCGAGCACGGGGAGGTAGAACTCGCGCCCGCAGACGGCGGCGAAGCGGAGGACCTCGTTGGCGTGCTCCGAGAGTTGGTCGAGGCGCCTCCCCACCACCTCGCGCACCCCCTGTGGAATGGCAAGCTCCCAGCCGGCGTCGCCGACCGCTCGGCCGAGCCGGCCCTCGGAGGCCATCAGGCGGACAACCTCGGCGACGAAGAACGGGTTGCCGGCGGTCTGGTCCCGCACCGTCTCCACCAGGCCGGGCGGCGGCTCGGAGCCGGCGGTCATCTCGATGTAGCGAGCGACGCCGTCCGCGTCGAGTCCGCGCAGGGCGATCCGGCGGCTGTGCTCGATCCCCGCCAGATCGCTCAGGGTCTCGGCCAGCGGGTGATGCCGGCCCAGCTCGACGTCCCGGTAGGTGCCCACGAGCAACAGCCCGCTGTCGGCGATCTGGCGGGCGATGAAGCGCAGCATCAGCAGCGACGGCTCGTCGGCCCAGTGGAGGTCGTCGAGAACGACCACCAGCGGCCGTGACTCTGAGGCTCCGCGAAGGAACGTCCCGACCGAGTCGAAGAGACGGAAGCGCGCCTGCTCGGGCTCCAGCTCCGGAAGCTCGGAGACCTCGCCCAGCACCTCGCGCAGCTCGGGCACGATCTGCGCGACGTCGGCGGCCTCGCGGCCGAGCTGCCAGGCGAGACCGACGGGGTCGGCCTCGCGCACGTACGAGCGGATCGCCTCCGACCACGGCCAGTAGGCCGGCGCACCATCTGCCTCGTGGCAGCGGCCCCAGTGCACCTGCGCGCCGCGCACCTGGGCGTAGGTGGCCAGCTCTTCCGCCGTCCGGGTTTTGCCGATGCCCGGCTCGCCCGTGAGCAGCAGCAGGTGGCCGCGGCCGCCGAGCGCGTCCTCCAGCAGCGTCCGCATCTCCTCCAGCTCGCGCTCGCGGCCGACGAACACGCCGCCCGCCAGGCGCTCGAGCGGGTTGGAGGGCCGCCCCGGCGTCGGGAACTCCTCCGGCGGCGCCTTCGCCGCCGCCTCTAGCTCGCGCCTCGCGGCGGCGGCGCCCTCGGGGCGGTCGTCCGGGGACTTGGCCAGGAGCCTGAGAATCGGTTCGTCGAGGGAGCTCGGCAGCTCCGTGCGATGGCGCGATGGCGCCACGGGGGCGGCGTTGAGGTGCTGGCTGATGATCGCGACGGCGTCGTCGCCCGGGAAGGGCGGCTCGCCCGCGAGCATCTCGTACAGCAACGCCCCCAGCGAGTAGAGGTCGGCGCGAGCGTCGGAGATGCGGCCGAGCGCCTGCTCGGGCGGCAGGTAGGCGACGGTCCCGACCAGCATGCCCTCGACGGCAGCGCGAGAACGACGGTCGGTCGTCGCAAGGCCGAAGTCGCCGAGACGGGCTGCACCATCCGCATCGAGCCAGACGTTGGCCGGCTTGATGTCGCGATGCACGATGCCCCGCGCGTGCGCGTGCTCGAGCGCGCGACAAACGTCGATCGCTATCCCCAGGGCCTGATCGGTTTCCAGCCGCCGCCCGGGACTCGACTCGAGCAGGCTGCGGACGTCGCCGGCCGGCATGTACTCGCTGACGATGAACGGCACGCCGCCCTCCTCGCCCGAGTCCAGGACGCTGACGATGTGCGGATGCTCGCCGAGCTTCGCCATCGCCTGAGCCTCTCGGCGAGCGCGGGCGAGCACGGTCTCCTCCACCCCCTCGGTCTCGAAGATCGCCACGGCCACCTCCCGATCGCTTCCCTGCGCGTCGCGCGCCAGGAACACGTTCTTGCGACCACCCCGTCCGAGGAAGCGGTCGATCCGGTAGCGACCTGCCACCTCGCGGGGCGCGTCCGGCGGCAGCGGCGGGTCCAGGGCCGTGACCGGGGGCGTCCCGGAGTCCGGCGCGGCCGCGGCGTAGTCAAGCCGCGCACCGCAGGAGTCGCAGAAGCGCGCCTCCTCGCGGTTGAGGTTGCCGCAGGACGGGCAGCGCCGCATGGTGACTACGAGGCTACTGACCGGACGGCGGCGGCTTCGACCCGTCGATCCGAATGCTCCCTACAACTCGTCGGCCGAGAACGTGTCGCAGGCGGCCGGATCGCCCGACTCGTAGCCGTCTTCGAACCACGTCCGGCGCTGCTCCGACGTTCCGTGCGTGAAGCTGTCGGGGTCGACCCGGCCGCCCGCTCGCTCCTGGAGGCGGTCGTCGCCGATCGCCTCCGACGCGGTGAGCGCCTCGTCGAGGTCGCCCTCCTCGAGCTGGTCGAAGACCGTGCTCGCCCAGATGCCCGCATAACAGTCGGCCTGGAGCTCGACGCGAACAGAGAGCTCGTTGGCGTCCTCGGGATTGGCCCGCTCGAGGCGTGAGACCTGGTCGTTCGTCCCGGTGACGTTCTGAACGTGGTGGCCCATCTCGTGGGCGATCACGTAGGCCCAGGCGAAGTCGATCTCGTCCGAGGCGCCGACGAGTCCCTGCATGTCCTCGTAGAAGCTGAGGTCGAGGTAGACCCGCTGGTCCGCGGGGCAGTAGAAGGGACCCACCGCCGAGGTGGCGCCGCCGCAACCCTCGGTTTGAACGGCGCCGTTGTACAGCACCATCTCGGCCTTGTCGTAGCCGCTGCCGTCCTCCCGGAACGTCCCCGCCCAGGTGTCCTGGGTGTCCTCGAAGACGTAGGTGGAGAATTCCTTCAGCTTGCGCTGTGAGTCCTCGCTCGGAGGAATCGGCTGCGGGTCGTCTGCCCCGGGCGCCTGCAGCGCCGGCCCGAAGATGTCGGTGATGTCGAAGCCTCCGCCCTCCTCGTCACCCCCGCCGAAGACCTGCAGGGCCACGATCACGAGCAGGACGATGACTCCGGCGCCGCCGCCCAGGCCTGCCATTCCGCCCGGGAGCGGCAGCCCTCCGCCGCCACCGAGTCCCCCGGAGCGCTCCCCCTTCGGAGCGCCGCGGATGTCGATCACGTCCCTGCTCTTCGTGCGCTTCCACTTCACGCAGCTCGCCGCGCAGTTTAGGCTTGTCCAGGGCCGATGGCGGAGTGGGACACGTACGAGCCGCGCAAGCGGACGGCGTTCGAGCGAGTCGCCGAACCCGTGGTCGCGTCGCGGCCCGGTGCGTGGCTGTGGGTGAACGTGGTGCCGCACATCGATCGGGCCCTGATGCGGGTGAGCGGGGGGCGGCTGAACATCGGCGGCTCGAAGCGCGTCGGACTCCTCAACGTGCGTGGCGCCAGGACCGGAACGCTGCGGCGCACCCCGCTCGCATACGCGCGCGACGCCGAGCGCGTGATCCTGGTCGCCTCTCGGGGCGGCGACTCGAAGCATCCGGCCTGGTATCTGAACCTCTGCGCCAACCCTGACGTGACCTTCTCGATCCGCGGCGACGAGCGTCCGTACCGTGCCCGAACGCTCGAGGGAGACGAGCGCGCGCGAGCGTGGCGGCTCGCGTGTGATCGCTACGCGGGGTACATGGCCTACCAGCGCCGTGCCGCCGATCGGCAAATCCCCGTCGTCCTGCTCGAGCCAATCGAGGCCCGGCATTGAAGGCCGAGTCGGTCAGCGCCGACCGGATCGGGCCGCCGGAGGAGGGGTTTCAGAAGCTCGTCGAGGCGCTCCCGGTCGTCGTTTATGAGTCCGAGCCGGGGCTGCGCGGCGCCTGGCGCTACATCAGCCGCCAGATCGAGGACCTGCTCGGCTACAAGCCCGAGGACTGGATCGCCGAGCCCGACCTGTGGTGGGATCGCCTGCATCCGGACGACCGCGCGACGGTCCACGCGATCGAGAGGCGCGAAGAGGAGCTTGCCCGGACTGCGGGCGCGAGCGCGGTGAGCGAGTACCGCATGCTGCACAGGGACGGCAGCGTTGTCTGGATTCGCGACGACGCACGGCTGATCACGCCCGAGACGGGGCGTCCGTACTGGCGCGGCGTGCTCTGCGACATCACGGCCGAGCGGGAGACCGAGCACGCGCTCGGCGAGGCCTACGAGCGCTACCGCAGCCTGATCGAGAGCCTTCCGGTGTGCGTCTACCGCGCCCAGCCCCGGGCCAGCGGGCGCTGGGAGGTCGTTTCGCCGCAGATCGAGCGGCTGCTCGGCTACACGCCGGAGGAATGGGTCGCCGACCCGATGCTGTGGGAATCGCGGCTGCACGCGGACGATCGTCCCCGCGTGTTGCAGGCCGAGCGCGAGCACATGGAGATGCCGCTCGGCACCCAGTGGCTGAGCGAGTACCGGCTGCGTCACCGCTCGGGCGAGTCAGTCTGGGTTCGTGACCGGGCGGTCGTCACGCGCGCCGGCGACGGGCGGCGCGTCCGCGACGGCATCATCACCGACATCACGCCCGAGCGCGAGTCGGAGACCAGTCAGGCGATCGACGTCTACCGGCTCACGTGTTCGCAGTGCGGCAATTCGTGGGCCGCGTATCGCGTCGAGGCCTGTCCCCGCTGCCGGGTGGCGGAGGTCCACGCCGTTTCGATGAACGAGGTGCTGCGCGAGCTGTCGATCTCTCGCGCGCAGATCGAAGGCCTCCTGGACGGAATCCACGAGCATCTCGAGGTGGTGGCGACGCGCCTGGAGCACGTTCCGGCTGTGCGGGCCTTCGCCCGACGAGAGGGAGAGTTCAAGCCGATCCTTCCGCCCGAGCCCGAGGGTGAGTCAGAGCCCGTGCAACGGAGCGGCGACCGGTAGGCTCCGCTGCGGTGTCCGAGGCGATCCTGCACACAAACGCCGGGCCGGTCACCCTCGAGCTGTTCGACGAGGACGCGCCCAAGACGGTGGAGAACTTTCGCAAGCTGTCGGGAGAGGGCTTCTACGACGGGCTCGTCTTTCACCGCGTGATCTCCGACTTCATGGTCCAGGGGGGCTGCCCCGAGGGAACGGGCACCGGCGGCCCCGGCTACACCTTCGAGGACGAGATCAACGACCACAAGGTCGAGCGCGGTGCCCTGGCGATGGCCAACGCGGGCCCGAACACCAACGGCTCGCAGTTCTTCATCGTCACCACCGACGCCGCCCCATGGTTGGACGGCAAGCACACCGTGTTCGGCCGCGTCACCGACGGGATGGATGCGGTGGACGCGATCGAGTCGACGCCCACCGGGGCCGGGGACCGCCCGCTCGAGCCGCAGACGATCGAGCGCGTCGAGCTTCGGGACTAGCCGCCCCAGGGATCGTCCACGAGGATTCCCCAGCTGCCGTCGTCGCGGCGGCGCATCACGTCTGCGCTCACGCCCGCCATCTCCAGGGGCTCGCCCTCCGGCTGGGTACCGGAGAGCCGCCACCTGTTGATCACCAAGGCGGTGTCGCCGGCCTCGTGTACCTTCTGAAGCTCGCCGGTAATGGTGGGCTCCAGGGCGAAGAACGAGGCAAGGGCTTCACGGATTGCCTCGGTCCCCCGCATAGGTTGCCGGTCGGGCGCCGCCTGGAAGACGGCGTCGGGCAGGTAGAGGGACAGCGCGCCGTCGAGGTCACCGGAGTTCAGGCAGTCCGAGAAGCGCTCGATCACCGCGGCCGGGGTGCTTGGGCCCGGTGTGCTGGCGGTATCCGACATGTGGTTCCTTTCTGGGTAGGGATTCACAGCTCGATCAGCCGGCGGAGTGCTCTCGTCAGGGACTTCGCGGCCGTATCGCTCAGGTGCTCTGCGACGCGCGAGTCCATGTCGGCAAGGACCTCTTCGGCGACCGGGATGAACTCGCGTGCCCGATCGGTGAGCTCCACTCGCCGGGCACGGCCATCCCGCGTGTCGGCAAGTCGGCGAACGAGGCCATCTCGCTCCATCTGAGCGATCAGCGTCGTCATCGTCTGCTTGGAGAGCATTGCCCGCCTGCAGAGCTCCCCCATCCTCAGTCCGTCTTGTTCGAAGAGCGGCAGCAGCACCGACCCATAGGCGGGTCGTACCTCGCCGAAGCCTCGGTCGGCGAACGCCTCCGAAAGGGCGTCGTTCCAGGCTGCGCTTGCTTTGGCCAGGAGGAAGCCGAGGTTGCCGGTGTTGGCACGGGCTGGGTAAGGGGGCGCTTGCTCGACCCCGCCCCGCGTCACTGCAGTGCCTGCTGTGGGCATTTAGTCTGACCTCAGACTATCAAAGCCCGGCGGCGCGACCGTCAGCGACCGGTGAGCGTCGAGTTCGTCAGGCTAGGCCTCCCAAAGTCGACGGTCACCCGGGCAGGCTGCGGTCGGGCGGCGGCTGCGCCCCCTACCCAGCCCTGAACGGTCTGGGGCCCGTGGGTCCTACGCCACCGGATCGCCGTTTGGCTGCACGGCGAGCCACGTGCCGCCGAACTCGACCACGTCGTGGCAGAGGATCTGACCGAGCGGGTCGTCGACGTAGTAGTAGAGCGGGTGACCGTCGTAGGTCACCTGCGTCGATCCGTCGTCGCGCTCGGTGGTGCCGAGCAGCTTCGCGTCGGCGCCGCCCCCGGGTTGCGGATCGCCCTCGGTGAGCACGGGCGGCCAGGCGACGGCGCAGTCCCCGTAACACTCGCTGGCCTCCGTCTGCTCCTTGTCGAAGTAGTAGATCGCGCGTCGGTCGCCGTCGAACAGCGCGTCGCCGAACTGCGAGTCGGCGGTCGTGATCTCGATCCCGGACCTGGCCTCGGCGCCACCACCGCCGCCAGCGCCGCCAGCGGACTGTTCGCCGCCAGTGTCCTCCTCGGTGGTCGTCTCTGCGGCGGGAGCCCCTGCCTGGGTCGTCGGCGCGTCGTCATCGTCGTCGCCGCAGGCGACAAGCGCCAGCGCCGCACAAACCCCCGCGATCGCGAGCAGTCGAACCAAGCCCATGTGGGCTAGGTCCGACTGCCCGCCAATACGTTACGGATTCAGATAGCTCAGGCTGCGACCCAGCAGATCGGCCCGCTCCGCCGCTCCGGTCACTCCCTCGAGGCCGAAGCCGAAGTAGAGCGTGTCGTCGGTCGAGACGATCGCGCCCTCCTCGAAGCCGAGCGACTCGGTGGGCAGCCAGTCGTTGGAGTTCAGCGCCGTGCCCTCGGGCGGACCCGGTATCTCCCAGCCGTCCATCTGGTCGCCGTCGTCCTCAAACGACGTGTTGCCCTCGCCGGTCGGGGTGACCTCGATCTGATCGAGGAAGGTCCCGATGCCCTGCACGCCCCAGTCGCTCACGTACGAGATCGAGATCTCCACCTGCTCGCCCGCGTAGCCGGAGAGGTCGAACTCCCACTGCTGCCAGCCCGGTGAGCGGCCCGAGGCGGCGTTCCACTCGCCGCTCGTGCCGGTCGAGGTGCACGTGCCGTCCCCATTGTCGGTCTGGTAGTGGGCGAGCCAGGGGTGCAGCTCCTGCCAACCCTCCGGACAGCTGTCGCCCGTGTCGTCGCTGGTGTGCGAGGGGTCTGATGCCTCTGGCAGCGTCGTCCAGTCCTCCGGGTCGGACCCGACGGTGTGGGCCTCGACGAAGACGAAGTCCCACGCGGGCTCGGTGTCGTGGGAGATCTGGAAGCTGAGGCTCGCCGGGTCACCCGCAGCGAGGCCCGTGAGGTCGATCGTGCGAGTCAGCCGCTTGTACGACTGGTTCGCGCGCTGCGAGTACAGGTACTGCGAACCGTGGAACGGCTCGTAGGGCGCCTCAGCCTCGCTGACCCACGCGGCCCGCGCGTCGCTGGCGAACTGCGGGTACTCGCTTTCGGGCAGGATGCTGCTCGTGGTCAGGAACGACGCCGTGTGCGCCTGGTTGCCGGCGCTGTCGGCGCCGTTGAACGACCAGGTCTCGCCCGCGTAGGGATCCGCGATCCCCTCGAGGTCGAACGGATTGCCGCTGTCCGGGTCGGTCCCCGTATCGTCGGCGTAGATATAGGCGCCGAGGTAGTACTGGAGGAAGTCGTCGGGCAGGAACTGGCAGCGCGCATCGACCTCGGGATTCACCGGCTCCTCGTTCTCGTCGATAAGGAAGCACGGCGCGTTCTCAACCGGATCGAAGAAGTAGCCGTTGGCGGCGTACTGAAGGCCCGCGTTCTGGCCGTTGTAGAGCAGCTTGCCGCCCTCGTTGAGATGCGAGCGCATCTCCAGCATCTCGTCGTTGGCGAGCCGCGACGCGGTGCCCGGGATCATGCCGACGTCGCGGGTGATGACGTCGTCGCCCGTGTACCAGACCACCGAGTCGAAGTGGCTGAGCACGCCCAGGTGGTCGGGCGCCACCCGGTCGTGCGCGTCGACGTCGTAGACGTCGTGGGAGATCCCGCTCGCGTCGAGCGCGTCGGTGAAGTACGACAGATAGCTCGGCGCGGTCCCACTGCCGTCACCGGGACTGATCCCGGTGTAGTCCTCGGCCGCGACCACGAGCGTCTCGGCGCCTGACTCGGACTCAGCGGTGTAGGTGAAGGAGTCGCTGGTCCGAATCTTGCCCTTCTTCTTGGCCTCGAACCAGACCTCGACCTCGTCGCCGGGGTCCGTGCCGGTGACCTCGCCGCGCATCACGTGGTAGTAGACGTCGTAGTTCTCACCGTAGGTTTCGCCCCCGCCCCACTCCGAGGTCGGGGCCGTCTGCTCCGAGCCGCCGTTGATCCGGTAATGGACCTTGACCTTGCCGATCCTCCGCCGCGCTAGCACCTCCACCGGCTGCGGATCGCCGTAGGAGTGGGCGAAGCGAAAGTCCGACAGCGGGTTGTTGGCGCGGGTCGGATCGAGGCTCACGGTCTCCAGGTAGAAGGGCTCGAGCTTCGGGGCCCCGAGATGCGACTTCGGCTTGGTGGGCTTGGCGGCCGACTTGGCGACATCGATCGCGAACGGCAGGTTGATCTCGAATTCCTGCTGAACCGCGTCCTCGTCATCGGGGAAGACGAAGCCGCAGCCCTCGCAGCCCTCGTTGTGCTCGACCGTCCAGCCGAGCGTGTTCTCGATCGCGTGTGCCCAGTCCGTGTACTCGCCGTTGGTGGTGTAGAGCTCCGCCGAGAGGTCGGGGTCGTAGCCCTCGATCGCGGGATTCTCATCCGTGCCGCTGAGGGCGGCATAGATCGGGTCGTCGCGCGAGGGCGTCTGCACCTGCCAGCCCTCCGGATAGAGCAGCAGGGCCGCGTAGGAGTGGTAGCTGATCGTGAACCGGAACGGGATCCTCTGGACCAGGCGCATGTCGGCCTGGGTCTCGGGTTCAGACCCCGCCGATGGTCCGCGATAGGTCTCGCTGGCGGTGTTCGTCTCCGAGCCCTCGTCATCGTAGTTCCAGTGCTCCGGGTAGTTGCGGTTCAGGTCGACGCCGTCGCGCAGGTTGAACACGCCGTCGTCGTTGTTGAGCCGCATGTTCTTTCGCCACAGGCGATCGCCCTCGAACGTGTACTGGTAGCCGTCCGGGTTGACGACCGGGACGAACCAGAGCTCCCGCTTGCGGACCAGCTTCTTGGCCTTGGGCCGATCAGACCCGAACCACCGCATCAGCCGCACCGTCATCTCGGTCGAGATCCACTCGCGGGCGTGGGTTGTGCCCTGATAGAGCACTGGGGCTTCGCGCTTGTGGCTGCCCTTCCTGGTGCCCTCGTCGTTCTCGTCCGTGAGCCGGACGGCGAGGATGTCGCGCCCCTGCACGCTCTGGCCGATCACCTTCAGCTTCGCGATCCGCTTGTTGTCCTTGACGAAGTCGCGGATGTAGCGCGCCAGGCCATCGCCGCCGTCCCAGTCCCGATAGACCTCGAAGCCGCCGGCGGCCTGGGCGGCCGCCCGCTCCTGCACGGTGCGGCCCTGGGCATCGCGCATCAGCTCGAGCTCGATCCCCTTGCTGCTCAGCAGGTCGCGCTGTGCGTTGGACAGCACCAAGTCGACGGCCACGCCCTCAGGCGTCTGCTGCGGGGCCACGACGTCATACCCGGACACCAGCTCGCGGTATTGCTCCTGCGAGACGGTGGCCTCGTACATCTGGAGCTGTCCCGCGGCGCCCGCGGAGGGAGCGATCCCCGCCAGGCCCAAAAGGGCAAGAGAGGTTGCCAGTACCGCCGCGCGCCCCAGCTGCTTTCTCAATCGACCAGTCTCCTCTCCCAAGATCCGGCGTCCCTCCGCTGGTACGCCACAGCGTGGCGACCTACCCATCATCCGGACTCCGCTAACTCGCAGCGGATGAAGTCGCAACGTTCTTGCGAGCGGCCGTCGGTCTCCGTCGCGACGGCGGGCGACCGGCGTCGATCCGTTGCGCGAAAGCTAGGCTCGGGCGCCGGGCCACAGGGACGACGTGGGTGGCCGCGAGAGCACGATGGAGTCGCATCCTGCTGACGCAGTTTCGGCCGTGACTTCTGCGAGATGGCGCTGCCGACCGACACGGCCGAGCTCTCCTCGCTCAGCAGGGAGTGAGCGACAGCCTCGGCGACTGATCCGCAGTTATGATCGGCGCGATGGCCGAGGTCGTCGAGGTGCTCAGAGAGGTCCCGCTCTTCTCCGGCCTGGAGGAGAAAGAGCTCAAGCGCGTGGCCGACAACATGGTCGAGCGCACGTTCAGCGACGGCCAGGAGATCACCTCTCAGGACGCGAGGGGCAACTGGTTCTTCGTCATCGAGGAGGGGACGGCCAGCGTCAGCCGGGACGGCGAGACCGTCCGCAACCTCGGGCCAGGCGACTACTTCGGCGAGATCGCTCTGATCGACAGGGGAGCTCGGTCCGCCACGATCATCGCTAACGGCGAGCTTCGCTGTCAGGGACTGAGCGCGATCGCCTTCCGTCCGCTCGTCCAGACGCACCCCGAGATCGCCTGGCCGCTGCTCGAGGCCCTTGTCCAGCGCCTCCGCGACGCCGAGGCCCGCGCCGGCGCAGAGCCTCGCTGAGCTCTACCCCTCCGGAAGGGTCGCGCCCAGCTCCCCGAAGGTTCGCTGCGCCGCCGCTCGCTGGTCTCCGCCCAGGAGCCAGCCCGTGCGCGCCTCCTGGTAGGGGCACCCAAGCTCGGCGAACAGGGCTCGCGCCCGCTCGATCGGTTTCGCGTCTCCGGAGAGCTGGCCGCGGGCCCGAAGCGTGATCGCGCGGGCGTACGGCTGCTCGTCGACACTGGCCTCGATCTCCGCCAGGGTGGTCGGCGCGTCCGGGCGGCCCGCGAGCACAAAGGTCTCGGCCCGCGTCGCCAGGTAGACGGTGTGCCACCAGAAACCCCCCGCCGGGTCCTGAACGTGCGCGATCGCGCAATCCGCCCGGCCCCGGTGAAGGTCCACGTCGGCTTTCAACAGGCGCACGCCCCCGCGCTGACCTCCCTCCTGGGCCATGCCTTCGGCAACGTCGAACCACTCGGCCGACGCTCGTTCGTCGCCCCGGTAACCGTGGATCGCGCCGGCCGTGGACAGGGCCGAGGCCATTGCGGCGATCGGCGGGCGCTCCTCGGCCAGCCACGCCTCGCGGAAGCGAATCGCCATCTCCAGCGTCTCGTCCCAGCGCCCGAGGAAGAAGAGCGGGTAGAGCCCACGCGACCAGGCCGAGTAGGCGACCCCGTGAGAGAGGTCTGCGTCCCGGGCCTCGGCCGCCAGTTCCACGGCGTCGTGGAAGCGCCCTATCTGCAGCGAGCTCTCGATCATCATGTGCCGGGCGTCGTTGCGCTCGACCTCCAGCGCAGGGGACGTCGGCGCGGTGCGAAGCAGCTCCGAGCGCTCCCGCGCCAAGTCGTGCGCGCGCTCGTAGTTGTGAAGCGACCAGGCGATCGCGGTGACCGCGTCGAGGGCGCTGGACAGCACACGGGGATCATCGGTCTTCCGGGCCAGCTCGAGCGCTTCGTCTGCAGCTCGCGCGCCCCGGGCGGCGAACTCCGGCTGGGTGTTCGCGCCGGAGCCAGCCAGGGTGCTGCTGCCGCCGAGCGGGATTCCGGTCCACTCGATCCACACTTCGTCCAGCAGCAGCTGTGCCTGCGTGGCGAGGTCGTCGGGGGCCGCGAGGCGTCTGGCCGTCTCGAGCATCTCCTTGATCTGGTGCGGCGGAAGCTCGCCCGTGACGCCGACCATCCGCGAGGCCAACTCGACGGCCCTCCCGTACGCGGCCGCCGCCAACCCCGACTCGCCGGCGCGCTCCGCGGTCTGCGCCGCCTTGCGCAAGAGCGCGTAGGCGATGTCTCCCCGCCAGCGACGGTTCGCGACGTCCGCGGCCACGCGCAACGCCTTGCTTCGCTCGACGTCGTCGGCCGCGAGCGCCGCCGCGTGCTCGTAGAGCTCCTGCGACCGCGCCAGCGCCCCGCGTCGTGATGCGATCTTTGCGGCCTCGAAGGTCGCGTCGTGGGCAACCCGCCGACGCTCGGGCTTCGGGTCGAGCTCCGCGGCCTGAGCGAGGTGGAAGGCGATCAGCTCGGCGAGCTCGACGATCCGCTCGCCGGCTGCACCCCGGATCCCATCGGCGGCGCGCTCGTGCAGCCGCGCGCGCTCACCGCGCGGCAGGGCGCCGTATGCGACGTCACGGATCAGCTGGTGACGGAAGCCGTACCGTCCGGGTCCGGTCGCGAAGAGCTCCTGAACCAAGGCCTTGCGCTCGAGCGCATTGAGCGCTTCGCGAGGGGACTCGCCGAGCAGCTCTTCCAGCATGTCCTCGGCGAAGGACTGCCCGAGGACGGCGGCTCCCTGAAGCACTCGCTTCTCCTCTGGCGGCAAGAGGTCCATCCGCGCCGCGATCGCCGACTGGACGGTGTCGGGAAGGCGGTCGGCGGCGCCCACGGGGTCGTGCTCGAAGATGTTGCGAGCAACCTCCTCGGCGAAGAACGGGTTGCCGCCCGACGCCTGCGCGACCCGAGCCGTCAGCTCTGGGGTGTGATCGGGCAGCAGCATGCGTACGAGGTCGGTGGTTGCCGACGGCTCGAGGGGCCGGAGCTCGACCTGCGTGACGTTGCGGGCCGAGCGCCCGAAGTCCGGGCGGCGCTCATACAGCTCGGGACGGCTGGTGGTCAGCACGACGAGGGGCGCTTCCTGCAGCCCGAACGCCGCCTCCTCGAGCAGGTCGAGGAGGCCTTCGTCGGCCCAGTGTGCGTCGTCTACCGCGACCACGAGCGGCCGGTCCGCCGAGAGCAGGGCAACAAGCCGGCGCCAGGCGCCCTTGAGCGCGTCCTCGGCGTCGCCCTCGTCCGCCCCGTTGGACCCGCCGAGGGCGACCATCAGCGCGTCGGCGATCTGCTTGGAGTCCTCCGCGCCCAGCTCGTCCAGGAGGTCGTGCAGGCCTGCGCGCACCTTTTCGATCGGATCGTCAGCCTCGGCGCCTGCGGCGTCGCGGAGGATCTCGCCCAGGGCCCAGAACGCAATCCCCCGCCCGTAGGGCGGATTCCGGCCGACCAGGATTCGCGGCGCTTCCTCAGAGGCGCGCAGCTCCTCCATCAGCTCGTTGGCGATCCGCGTCTTGCCGATTCCGGCCTCGCCGGTGAGCGAGACGAGCTGCGGCGCTCGCTCGCGCACGGCCCGGCGATGGACCACCCGGAGCAACGCGAGGTCGTCTTCGCGACCCAGCAGCGGCATCTCGGCGCCGTGTCCGTCCACCACTCCTCTGACGGCTCGCCACGCCGGCAGTTCCGTATCGAGACCCTTCGCGTTGATCGGGGTGTGCGCCTCCAGGCGAGCCCGGCGGCAAGCGCGAGCGGCTCGCTCTCCGACCAGGACCTGCCCCGGTTCGGCCGCCTGCTGCAGCCGCGCGGCAGCGTTCACCGGCTCGCCCGTAACGGAAAGGTCGCCGTCGCTGCCGCTCGACAGGACCTCGCCGGTCTCGACCCCGATCCTGACCGCGAGATCGCCGTCGAGAGAGTGCAGGCGATCGACGAGGTCCAAGGCCGCCGCGACTGCTCGGTCGGGATCGTCGCCGTGCGCGCGCGGCACCCCGAACACCGCCAGAACCGCATCGCCGACGTACTTCTCCAGCGTCCCGCCGTGCTCGCGCAGCGAGGCGCGCGCAAGCTCGAAGAACGGGTCCAGACGGCGCCTGATCTCCTCCGGATCGGAGCCCGAGGCCATCTCGGTCGAGCCGACGAGATCCGCAAAGACCATCGTCGCGACCTTCCGCTCCGCTCCGGCCTCGATGCGCAGCGGGGCCCCACAGGCGGCGCAAAAACGGGCGTCCTCGGCAGCGTCAGCACCGCACTGTTCGCACACTCGAGGCATGTGGCGGAAGATAGCGCCGGGCGGTGCCGAAAACGCCGCGGCGGGCCGCCCGCAGCGGACGGAGGACGCGAGCGTCGCCCGTGGCTGGGTAGAGATGCGTACCGCACCCGCGTGGGTGCGCCCGCCCTGAACGCGCGCTTGCAGGGCCCAGACGCATCGCAGGGACTCGGGCCACGACCGGCGAACAGGTTTGTCGACGGGCAGGGCTCGGCAACCGAACCGAAAGGAGTGAGGACCCGTGTGGGCTAGGGCCACCGGGGGGTGCTTGGCATTCGTCGTCGCGCTGCTGGCGGCCACCTCGTCGCCTGCCCACGCGGCGCTGCCGCACCTGGTTCAGCCGGGCGAGACGCTCTGGTCGATCGCCTACGCCAACAACCTCACCACCCGCACGGTCGCCGTGTTCAACGGACTTCCGGAGGACGCCCAGGTCGTGGTGGGGTCGACGATCCAGGTCCCGACAGTCGACGAGGGTGCGGCGGCCCTGCAGGCGGCCGGGATCACCCCCGCGGCGTCGACATCGACCAACTCGGCGGCCGCCACGGCGTCGACCAGCTCTCCCGATCCGGCCACCACGGCCGCCAGCGGCTACACGACCGATCGCTCCTCCCTGACTCAGATCGTCTCCGCTCCTGGAATGGGCCACGTCCCGTCGCCCTGGGGCGAGCTGCACCTGCTGCCGGCGGCGGCCGACGCCTGGAACGCGATGCGCCAGGAGTCGCTTGAGGTGTACGGAATCGATATCTACCCCGGCGGCCCGATCTCGGCCTACCGTACCTACGAGCAGCAGGCCGCGCTTTATGAGCTCTACCTCTCGGGGCAGGGAGAGCCGGCCAACCCGCCCGGCACCTCGTCGCACGAGCTCGGCACGGCCGTCGACGTGCCGTCGCAGGACATGCGCTGGGTGATCGACCAGATCGGCTGGAAGTACGGCTGGGGCAAGGTCCACGCCCCCGACGAGTGGTGGCACGTGGACTACACCGGCTAGGCGCGCGCATCGGCCCGCCGCCGGCGAGTGGCCAGCCCCACGGCCCCGCTACCGTCCGCGCATGGTCGCCCCCCTGCTCGCCGTCGACGCGCCGTCGATGATGTACCGCGCGTTCTACGCGCTCCCCAAGTCGATCAAGGGCAGCGACGGCAAGCCCGTCAATGCGCTGTTGGGCACGACCAACCTGATCCTGCGCGAGGTCGAGC
>JBKPDQ010000171.1:0-14270 GCA_046728015.1 Actinomycetota bacterium | reverse complement strand
GGCCCAGATCTCCAACCGCGCGGGATTGCGGCTAGCACAGATGCGGCCGGGCGCGCGCACTGGGACGATTGCCGGGTGCGCGCGACAGTGTTGATCGTCGATGATCACGCCGAGTTTCGGCGGTCCGCGGGGGCGCTGCTGGAGGCCGAGGGCTTCGCGGTCATCGCCGAGGCAGCCGACGGCGAGGAGGCGATCGCGGCGGTCGAGCGAGTGCGGCCGCAGATCGTCCTGCTCGACGTGCAGCTTCCCGGTGTCGACGGCTTCACAGTCGCCGAGCGTTTGGCGGCGGGACGGGATCCGCCCGTGGTCGTGCTCATCTCGAGTCGTGAGGCGGCGGCCTATGGCCCGCGACTTCAGGCGGCCGCCGCGCACGGATTCATTCCGAAGCGGAAGCTCTCGGGCTCGGCGCTCGCCGCGCTCTTCGGCTGATCGCCTCGATGCGGTCGCTCCGGATGCTCCTCTGGCCGGCGGGGGCTCTGCTCGGTCTCGGTGCCGAGTGGGTCTCCTTCGGCTGGGACGACCCGCGCCACTGGATCCCCGATCTGGTGACGGGCTGGATGCTCATCGCCTGCGGACTGGTCGCATGGTCGCGGCGCGGCGACAGTCGAAGCGGGCCTTTGCTGGCGGCGACTGGCTTCAGCTGGTTCTTGGGAAACTTCACCACCAGCGCCCTCTATCTCTACCGCGGGCCGCTCGTCCATCTGCTGGTCACCTATCCCAGCGGCCGGCCGTCCTCGCGTCGGGAGGTCGCGGCACTCGCCGTCGGCTATGCGGCGGCCGTGGTGACGCCGGTGTGGCGGAGCGACGTCGTCACGATCGTCCTCGCCGTCCTTCTGGTCGCCGTATGCGCTCGGTCGTACTCGACAGCGGTCGGGCCCACGCGCCGGACGCGGCTGGTCGCCCTGTGGGCCGCCAGCGGCGTCGGCCTCGCGCTCGCCGGCGGTGCAGTAGCTCGGCTAACCGTGCGCGGCGGGGATGCCAGCGACCCTTCGCTTCTCGCGCTCGAGGCGATGCTATGCGCCCTCGCGGGCGGTCTCCTCGCGGGACTCCTCTCACGCTCTTGGGAGCGCGCCCCGGTCACCGACCTCGTCATCGAGCTCGGCGAGAACCGGGGTCGGACGCTTCGCGACGAGCTCGCGCGGGCCCTCGCCGACCCGACCCTCGAGGTCGGCTACTGGCTCCCGGGCCGGGGTGTCTTCGTCGACTCCGAGGACCGTCCGCTCGCCCTTCCCGCGCCCGGGCGCTCGACCACGCTCGTCGAGGGTGAAGCGGGGCCGGTCGCGGCACTCGTCCACGACCCCGCCGTCCTCGGCGATCCAGGCCTCCGCGAGGCGGTCTCGGCAGCGGCACGACTCGCCGCCGCCAATGCACGCCTCACCGCGGAGGTGCGCGCCCAGGTCCCGGAGCTACAGGAATCGCGGCGGCGGATCCTCGAAGCGGGAGATGAGGAACGGAGGCGTCTGGAGCGGCGGCTTCGCGCCGGTGCGCAGGAGCGCCTGGAGCGGCTCGCGGAGCGACTGCGCGCCCTCCGGCTGGCCGCTTCGTCCGAGACCGTGAGGGAACGTATCGCCCTGACCGAGGCTCAGCTCGAGCGCACACTGGAGGAGCTCCATCGGCTCGCACACGGCCTCCATCCGCGAGTCCTTGCCGAGGCGGGGCTAGCCGACGCGATTGCGTCGCTCGCAGAGCAGGCTCCGGTGAGCGTGGAGGTGCTGAGCCCCGTGCCCAAGCTGCCGACGGACGTCGAGGCAGTCGCGTACTTCGTCTGCTCGGAAGCGCTCGCGAACATCGCAAAGCACGCCGGCGCATCCGGTGCCTCGGTGTCCGTGACAACCGGCGACGGCCGGGTCAGCGTCGTGATCGAGGACGATGGCGGCGGCGGCGCCGATCCGGCTCGCGGAACGGGCCTCAGCGGTCTGGCCGACCGGGTCGAAGCGCTCGGAGGGGCGCTTCAAGTCGAGAGCCCCGCCGGCGGAGGAACGCGCCTCGCCGCCGAAATTCCCCTCGGCGGCGAGGCGATGTGACGCTCTGAGGCTCAGTCGATCTTTGTCCAGGGCTTGTAGAAGCACTCGAACGCGTCGCCCGGGTCGATCGGCGGAACGGGCTCGAGGTCCAGGTTGCCCTTCTCGTCCCTGGAGAAGGTGACCGTGGAGTCGGCGTCGTACTCGATGCTGTGGAAAGTGATCCGGTCGCCCTGGACCGAGTAGGTCCCCCCGTCGACGCCGAAGCAGCCGCCTTCCAGACGACCGTCCTTCAGCGTGACCGTGTTCACGTGCGGGTAGTTCGTCTCGGAATCCCCGACCTTGTCCGCGTCCTTCTGGGTGAGCACCATGCGATACGTCCCGTTCAGGGACGACGGCGGCTTCGCAACACCGACTGCGGGGCGGTCGGGGGCCGTGCCGGTGCACTCGGACGGGATCGAAAGCCCTGGCTCGGCGGACGTCGACTGCTTCAGCGCCTCGATGCGCCCGATGAACGCCTTCGTCCCGGAGTCCCGTCGAAGGTTCGCGTATACAGGCTCGAAGGCCTCCCGCAGCGCCGCGAGGTCCGCCTCTGAGGCCTCCGCGAAACGGGCGCCCGCCTGGCAGGCCACGTCGAGGGCCTTGTCATCCCTGTCGGCAAGCGCGGCGGATCGGCGCGCCGCGTCTTGCGCCGCCTCCTCCAGCCATCCACGCTGCTCCGAGCTCAGCCCGTCGACACGTTCGGGGTTCGCGAGCACAACGTCCATCTGAGGCCAGAGATGTACGTTGGCGGCCACGTAGGGAGCGCGAGACGACCATTGGGGGTCGGTGAAGAGCCACAGGCCGAACTCGAACCCCTCGAGCGTGCCCTTGTCGAGGGCTTCCCTACGGTGCGGCCCGAAGACCTCGACCGGGTCGCCCCCGAGCGCCCGGATCGCCTCGACCTGACCTTCCGACTTCAGGGTGCCGAAGCTGATGCCTTTCCAGTCCGCCGGCCCGAGGACCGGCGCGTCGACGCTGATCGGCCGGCGCAGGCCGTCCCCGAGGACCGCGAGCCCGAGCACCCCGAGCTCGTCGAGACCTTCCATCATGTCCTTCGTCACGCCGCTCTCGATCACCGCGTTCTCGAGCGCATAGCTGTCGATCAACATCGGCGCCGTTAGAGCCTGGAAGCTCGCTATGCCCAAGGTGTCGAAAACTCGGCTGCCGGCCCAGCCGAGGTCGACCTCGCCGGCGGCGACATCGTGGACGATCTGCTGCTCTGCGTCGGACGCGAACTGCGCCCACTGATCGACTACCTTGATGTGGACCTGCCCGCCCGAGAGTTCGTCGACGCGCTCGACGAAGTACGCGACGGCGGGCGTCTGGTCGAGGCCGCCGCCCGTGCTGGCGAGTCGCAGGACGACCGGCGCGCCGGAGCCGCCGGCCTTGTCCGCGCCGGAATCACCGCCGACGCTGCATGCCGCCACGGTCACCGCGGCGGTCGCCGCGAGGATCGGTGCCGCGAGTCGATTCATCAGCCTGGCCATCGTCCCACTCCTTTCAGCGCGGATCGAGACGACGGTAAGAGCGGCACGAGCCGTGCACATCGTGGCTCGCCCGAGAGTGGGTTGTGGCCAGCACGAATTCGAGTTGCTGAGCCGTGAGATAATCGAGCGGTGGCGCGGGTCCCCGTTCCTCCGGCGGACCTCGCTCGGCTCGCCGCCGGAGCCGTCGCGGTCGGCTGTGGTTTCGGCGCGCTCGCCGTGGCACGCGGCCCGGGCGAGCTCACGACATACGCCGGGAAGTCCGAGCTCGCTGCCGCCCTCGCGGTAATGGCCGGTATCGCACTCGTGGTGGCCGGCGTCGTCACGTCGCTCGCCCGGCGGGGCCGACGGATCGGCGACCTGGCTGTGCTTGCGGGCTATCTCTGGTTCGCGCCGCTCTGGGCCGGCTGGAGAGGTGGGCCGCCGCTCGTCCTGAGCCTCGGCACGCTCGCCGCCGGCTTCACGTTCCCCCTCCTACTCCATATCGTCGTCGCATTCCAGACCGGCGTGCCGCGCTCGAAGGGCGTGCGTGCGCTCGTCGTCGCCGTCTACCTGGAGGCCGCTCTCTCCACACTCGGCCGGGCGCTGTTCCGCGACCCCTTCTTCGACCCCAGCTGCTGGGACAACTGCACGGACAACGTCTTCCTTGTCCGCTCGCTCCCGGACGTCGCGCGCGCGATCCAGGACGCCGACCTCTGGTTCGCCGTGGCCGCCGGCGCGGCGCTCGCGGCGGTCTGCATCCGCCGGCTCGCCGCGGCCAGCGGCCCGGCCCGGCGGGCGGTCTGGCCTGTCCTCGCCGGCGGCATCGCTCTTGCAGGCGCGACGACCGCGCATTCGGTCGCGCTCACACGCGTTCCCGTCGAAGCCCCGGGCGACGGAGCCTTCCAGGCCATCTTCGTCGTCGCCTGCGCGGCGATCATCGGCATCGCGCTCGGCCTGCCGTGGGCCCTCGTGCAGGCCCGGATCCAGCGGCGCTCGATCGCGCGCATCGTGGCCGGCCTCGGCGAGGCGCCCGCTCCCGGCTCGCTCGAGCCCGCCCTCGCCAGGGCGATCGGCGACCCCGAGCTGCGGATCGCCTACTGGCTGCCCGGCACCCACCGCTACGTCAACGGTCACGGCGAGCCCATCCGAGAGCCCATGCCCGTGTCCGGGCGCGCGGTCACCCGGCTCGTCCGGGACGGCCGCCAAGTCGCCGTCGTCACGCACACCGTGGCGGTCGCCGAGCTAGAGCGCGAGATCGGCGCCGCCGTCCGGCTCGCGCTCGAGAACGAACGCTTACAGGCCGAGGTGCTGGCGCAGCTCCAGGATCTGCGCGTGTCACGCACGCGGATCGTGGAGTCGGGAGACGCGGAGCGGCGCCGGCTCGAGCGTGACCTGCACGACGGCGCCCAGCAGCGGCTTGTGGCGCTCTCCTACGACCTACGACTCGCGCGCGCCGGCGCAGCCGCCGACGGCGCCGCGGAGGTCGCCCGCATGCTCGACGCCGCCGGCGACGAGACCGCGGCCGCACTGGAAGAGCTGCGCGAGCTCGCCCACGGCATCTACCCGGCGATCCTGACCGAGGCGGGACTCGCGCACGCGCTCGAGGCGCTCGCCGACGAGGCGCCATTGCCGGTGGAGCTCGACGAGCTGGCGCCGGAGCGTCAGCCGCCGGCGGTCGAGACGACGGCGTACGTGACCGTCGCCGAGGCAATCGAGGACGCGGCGCGGCGAGACGCACCGTTCCTCTCCGTTCGCGTCGAACGAACCGACGGCCGCCTCTTGATCACGACCAACGACGAGGGAAGACCACGCACCGGCCACTTGGCGCATCTCGCCGATCGTGTCGGCGCGCTCGGCGGCACTCTCGAACTTGGAGACACGACCCTGCGGGCGGAGATCCCGTGCGAGTAGTCGTCGCCGACGACGTCATGCTCACGCGCGAGGGGATCGTGCGCCTGCTCACCGACGCCGGCGTCGACGTGGTGGCCGAGGCGGCCGACGCCGAGCGGCTGCTCCGAGAGGTGCGGCTCAAGCGCCCCGACGCCGCGATCGTCGACATCCGCATGCCGCCGACGCACACCGACGAGGGCCTCGTCGCCTCCCAGCGGATCCGCACCGAACACCCCGATGTGGGCGTCCTCGTCCTCTCCCAGTACGTCGAGCCCAGCTACGCGCTGCGACTGCTCGAAGACCACCCCGAGCGCGTCGGCTACCTGCTCAAGCAGCGCGTCTTCGACGTCGCGGTCCTCGTCGACGCGTTGCGCCGCATCGCCGAGGGCGAGACCGTCGTCGACCCGACGATCGTCGCGCGGCTGTTCGGGCGACGGCGCCGCGAAGACCCGCTCGCCGAGCTGACCGACCGCGAGCGCGAGGTGCTCGGACTCGTCGCCGAAGGCCTGTCCAACCGCGCGATCGCCGGCCGCCTGTTCGTCACCGAGCGCACCGTCGAGGCGCACTCGAAGCAGATCTTCCTCAAGCTCGGCCTCGATCTGAACCCGGAGTCGCACCGCCGTGTGCTCGCCGTGCTGGCGTACCTGCGCGGCGACCGCCCAGGCTAGCCAGCGCACTGTGGCTGGCCTCAACGCGGGCGCACGAGACTTCCGTGCTGCCACGGCGCGCTGACTGTTGCCGACCCCATTTCGCCCAGCGCCCACCAGCCATAGCGTCGGCCGACCACCTGCATCCACCGACACAAGGAGGATCCCATGCGCAGGCTGATCATCGGAGCGCTGTTCGGTCTCGGGGCGCTCGTGCCCCTGAGCGGGACGCCGGCTGTAGCGAAGGTCCCCGGTCCGAACGGCCGGATCGCATTTGCACAGTTCGAGCCCGCCATGGGCGGCACCGTTACCTACACCGTGAACCCGGACGGCAGCCACGTGCAGCCGCTGTTCGCCCGCGGATCCGAGTTTCCCCACTGGTCACCGGACGGCACCCAGGTCTCGATCCTCTGCTGCGACGACGGCATGGCCGCCCACATCGTCGACCCTGACAGCGGCAGCCTTCGCGAACTCGCACCGTCCGATCCCACGCTCGAGACTCATTGCGCGCAATGGTCCCCGGACGCTCAGCGACTTGCCTGCGAGAGCTTCGGCATGACCGACCCGCACCGGAACGGGATCTACTCGATTCGCTCGTCAGACGGCGGGGGGTTGACGCGGATCACGTCCAATCCCGGCGGCGACGACATCCCCGGCGACTACTCGCCGGACGGCAAGCGCCTCGTGTTCGTCCGTTCAGAGCCGGACGGCCAGGTGGGTCTGTTCGTCACAGGCCTCAACGGCAGGAGGCTGCGGCAGATCACGCCCCGGGGCATGATCCTGGACGATTTCTTCGGCGGGAGCTGGTCGCCGAGCGGGAACAGGATCCTGTTCGCTTCGCGCAGCGCCGCAGGCCACCGTCTCGCGATCTGGGTCGTCAATGCCGACGGCAGCGGGCTGCACCAGCTGCCGATCACACCGGCGTGCGGCGGCGCCTTCTCGGACCCGAGATCGACATCCTGCTTCCAGCCCGGCTGGTCGCCGGACGGAACGAAGATCGTCTTCACCCGCATCAGCGCAAACGGGACCCAGGAGAACATTTACACCGTGAACTCCGACGGCAGCAGGCTCACCCAGATCACGAACACGGGTCGGGCCGAACAGCCAGACTGGGGACCGCACGCGCTGATCCCTTAGGACACGCGCGAGCGCCAGCGCCCTACCGAAGCCGAGAGAGCGCTCGACGGGGGCTCCCTTTGCACCAGGCTGATGAGGCCGCTCGTCCTGCGCGACGTGAGATCGGGCCAAAGAGCTGTTACCCCCAACTGGTCGCCGGGCGGCACGAACAGCGTTTCCGCGACCTTCACCGCCGCAGCGGGCACGAACATCTACACCGCCAACGCGGACGGCACCAGCGTCGCGCGGATCACGGACGGCGGCGACGAGCACCGCTGCGTACCAGCGACGTCGAGACCCACCGCCGAATAGGGGTGCCCCCGATGTCGGCGGGCCTCGGTGGTGGGACGATGGGGCCCGTGGCCTGGAGCTTGTTGATCGTCGACGATGATGCCGGCTTCCGCGCTGGGGCTAGGGCGCTGCTTGAGGCCGACGGCTTCCACATCGTCGGAGAGGCACCGGACGGGCAGGCCGCGCTCGAGGCCGCCAGCCGTATGCGGCCCGAGGTCGTCCTTCTCGACATCCAGCTGCCTGGGATGGACGGCTTCGCCGTGGCCGACTCGCTCGCCGCCGGAGACGAGCCGCCGATCGTCGTTCTGACCTCGAGCCGACCGGCGGAGGCGTTTCGCAGTCGCTTGCGGGCGGCACCGTCGGTCCATGGGTTCATCGCAAAGGCGGATCTCTCTGGAGAGTGCCTCTCCGCGCTCCTGACCTGACCCCCGTTGCATGGGGATTGCTCGCCGCGGCGGTCGTCGCCGCCGCGATGGGAGCCGAGATCGCCGGCGGACCCGATATGCCGGAGGGGCTTGCCGACCTGATCGCGGGCCTGACGCTGCTGAGCGGCGGAGCCTTGGCCTGGTTGCGCCGGCCGCGCGCCGGAGCCGGCCCGCTCATGCTGCTCAGCGGCGTCGCCTGGTTTGCCGGCGATCTGTGGAGCGCGCTGCTCTACGCGCACCGTGGCCCGCTCGTCCACCTCCTGCTCACGTATCCGAGCGGCCGCACGTCCTCGCGCATCACGCTGCTCGTCATCGCGGCCGCCTACGTCGACGGGCTGGTCCCCGCCCTCGCGCGTTCCGAGTGGATGACGCTCGGGCTCGCGGCCTCGGTCGTGCTCGTCGCGACGTGGCGACACCAGACCGCCGCAGGCGTCGAGCGCCGCGCGCGCGCCGCTGCCCTGGCGGGCGCCGCTGCTCTCTGCGCGCCCCTGGCGTTCGCTGCGCTGGGGCGGCTGGCCGATGCAGGCGTGGAGACGGCGGCGGTCTGGGCGCTGTACGGCGCGGTCGTTGCGATCGCCTGCGGGCTGACCTCCGACCTGCTGTGGGGCCGGTGGGGCCGCGTCGCGGCGACCGGGCTTGTCATCGATCTCGGCGACCACCACGAGCCGCGGGCACTGCGCGCCGCGCTGGCACGCACGCTCGCTGATCCCCATCTCGAACTCGCCTATCGAGTCGACGTGCCGGGCGGCTGGGTCGACGAGGCGGGGAGGCCGATGCAGCTCCCGGGCAGCGACGCCGGCGACGCGCGCACCGCCACCCTGATCGGTGGACCGGAAGCGCCGGTCGCGGCGCTCGTGCACGACCCGGCGACCCTCTCGGATCCGAGGCTTCTCGAGGCCGTCGCGGCGGCCGCCGGGCTGGCCGTCGCCAACGTGCGTCTGCAGGCCGACGTAGCCGGTCGCGTCCGAGACGTGGCGGCCTCTCGCCGGCGGCTCGTGGAGGCGGGCGACGAAGAGCGCCGCCGCCTCGCGACGCAGTGCCGCGAGGGCCCGGAGGCGCGCCTGGCCGATGTCGCCGCCCGCCTTGAGCGGCTCGCCGGCGACGCGGACGGCGATGCCGCCGCCAGTCTCCGGCGCCTGACCCACGACGTGCTGATCGCCGGCGCGCGGCTGCAGGAGTTCGCCCAGGGCATTCGGCCGCGGCTGCTCGACGAAGGTGGCCTGCAGGCTGCGTTGGCGGAGCTCGTGGGCCAGTCGAGCGTCCCGGTCGACCTCGGCGTGCCCGATCGTCGCTTCCCGCCGGCCCAGGAGCTCGTCGCCTATTACGTCTGCTCAGAGGCGCTTGCGAACGTCGCCAAATACGCGGATGCGTCACATGTCCACGTCGACGTGACCGCGACGGACGCCGAGCTCCGGGTCGTGATCCGCGACGACGGGATCGGTGGAGCGGATGTGCGCCGGGGGTCGGGGCTGCGCGGGCTGGCGGACCGGGTCGAGGCGCTCGGCGGGCGCCTGCGCGTCGCGAGCCCCGAGCATGGCGGCACCCGCGTCGAGGCGGTTCTGTCGATCGCTGGAAACGCCGCCCGCTGACTGGGACGATCGCGCTGTGATGCTCCGCGTAGTTGCCTGGACGGTCGCGCTCGCGGCGGCGGCCGCGACGGTTGCGATCGTGCGCGAGGACCCCGGCGACTCGCTCGCGGGCGACTCGCTCATCGCGTTGGCCGCCGAGGTCGCAGCGGGACTGCTGCTGATGACGGCCGCCCTGGTGACGCGATTGGGCGGTGCGTTTCGAATGCTGGCCGCATTCGCCGCGGTCGCCTGGCTCCTCGTCGAATGGAACACTCCCGGAGCCGGCGCCGCTTTCACCGTGGGGCTCGTCCTATTCGCGGCGTGGCCGCCGTTGCTCGCGCATGCCGCGCTGCGCTACCGCACCCGTTCGCTGAGCCGGCCGGCGATCGCCCTGCTCACGCTCGGATATGCCGACAGCCTGCTGGTGCTCGGCGTGGGCTCCGCGCTGTTCTTCGACCCCGTCGAGCAGGGCTGCCACGCCTGCCCCGTCAACCACCTGCTGGCCACGGCGCATCCACAGGTGGTTCATGACCTCGGCCGGGTCGGGCTTTGGATCGCGGCGACGTGGTCGGCCGCGTTCGTTGCGCTCGCGCTCGGTCGCCTGGCCCGCGCGGCCCCGGCGCGTCGACGCTTCCAGGCGCCGGTCCTGCTCCCCGCCACGGCAGCCGTCGCGCTCTTCGGAGCGCGCGCGCTCCATGGCGCCGGGCGTGGCTTCCTCTCCAACGACCCCACGGATCGCACGCTGTGGGCGGGCCAGGTCGCGGCGCTCGCCTTGGTGGCCGCCGGCCTTCTGTGGGAGCGCCTGCGAGCGCGGCGGATGCGCGGCGAGCTCGCTCGCCTGGTGGTCGAGCTGGGTCACTCGCCGCCGCCCGGCGGATTGCGCGACCGGCTCGCCGAGACGTTCGGCGATCCTTCGCTCCAGCTGCTGCACGCCCGTGACGACGGGTCTGGTTGGGTGGATGGCGACGGCCGGCCGGCCGAGCTGCCGGACGACCCGGGTCGCCGCGTCACGCGGCTGGCGGCCGGAGGCCGCGAGCTCGCCGCTCTCGTGCACCGACCGGGCCTACTCGAGGATCCGGCGCTGGCCGCCGAGGTCGCGAACGCCGCCCGGCTGGCGCTCGAGCACGAGCGGCTGAACGCGATCCGGCGCAATCATCTCGACAGTTTGCGCGCCTCTCGGGCCCGGATCGTGGCGACGGCGGACGCCGAGCGGCGCTCGCTCGAACGCGATCTCCATGACGGCGCGCAGCAGCGCCTGGCCACCCTGGCGGTCGGGATCCGGCTGGCCCGCCGGCAGCTGGCGCCACAGGACGAGCGTCTCGATGCCGAGCTCGGCGTAGCCGAGGATGGGCTGCGTGAGGCGCTTGCCGAGCTGCGCGAGCTCGCCCACGGACTCATTCCGTCGGTCCTCATCCACGAAGGTCTCCGACCGGCGGTGGAGGCGCTCGCCGACCGGTCGCCTCGCCTCGTCGTCCGCGAGCTGCCCGCCGAGCGCTTCGCCGCGCCCGTGGAGTCGGCCGCTTACTTCGTGGTCTCCGAGTCGCTCCGGCGGTCAGGCGACGGCGACGTCGCGGTCTCGGCGCGACGCGACAACGGACGCCTGCTCATCGATCTTGAAACCGCCGGCGGCAGCGTCGGATCAACCACGGACCTGGAGGATCGTGTCGGCGCCGTCGGTGGGACACTCACGATGACCGGTCATCAGCTGAGCGTCGAGTTGCCATGCGAGTCCTGATCGCCGACGACGAGGCGCTGCTCCGCGACGGCCTCGCACGACTGCTCGAGGACGCGGGGTTCGAAGTGGTCGGGCGTTGCGGCGACGCCGAGGAGCTGTTGCGCATGGTCGATAAGCGGCGACCAGACGTCGCCGTGGTGGACATCCGGATGCCGCCCAACAACGCTGACGACGGACTCGTGGCCGCGCAGGAGATCCGTCACCGGCACCCCGGGATCGGCGCGCTCGTGCTCTCGCACCATCTGGAGCCGCACTACGCGATGCGGCTGTTGGAGGACGTGCCCGAGCGAGTCGGCTACCTGCTCAAGGAGCGGGTGTCGGACGTAGCGGTGCTCGCCGACGCGCTCCGCCGGATCGGCGAGGGCGAGTGCGTCGTCGACCCGACGATCGTCTCGCGCCTGGTCGCCCGCAAGCGCGCCCGCGGCCCGCTCGACGTGCTGACCGCCCGCGAGCGCGACGTGCTCGCGCTGATCGCCGAGGGCCTCTCCAACACGGCGATCGGCGAGAGGATGTTCCTCTCGCCGAAGACGGTCGAGGCGCACATCTCACAGATCTTCATGAAACTCGACCTGCGCCCCGGGCCCGACCAGCACCGCCGCGTGCTGGCGGTGCTGGCCTACCTGCGTGCGTCCTAGCGGATCTTCACGTATGGCTTCGCGGTCCAGGTCAGCCCCTCCGGGGTGTTCGGGCCGCCCGGTTGGGGGTCGGTGAAGCGAAGCCGGTCTCCGTCGACATTCACGCGAGCGGTCATCGTCGAGCCATCGTTGCCCTCGACGGTGATCCGGTCGCGGTACACGGAGTACGTGCCCTCCCACCCGACGCTCGGGGTGCCGTCGAGCCAGACGTCGAATACGGTGAACGTGCCCTCCTCGGTGAACTCGAGCCGATGCTCCTTCGTCGTCGCCTTGAGCGCCTTCGGATCTGGATCGCTTTCGGTGACGAACGACCAGGACATCCCGTGCTTCTCGGCATCCGCGCGGGTGATGACCGTGCGGTAGGTCCCGGGCGGGATGGCGGCGTTGCCGGCGCGCTTCGATTCGGCCGGGCACGCAACCGCGCCGGCGCCGCTCCCTGCGGCGCGCGCGAGCTCGCGGATGCGCGCCACCGTCCGGCTCGCCTCCGGGTCGCTCTCGAGGTCGTCGTAAACGGGACGCAGCGCGGCCTTCAGCCCATCGAGCTGGCTCGGGGAGGCGGAGACCACCTTCAGGGTGGTGCGGCAGAGCTCCGACAGCTGCTCGCTCTCCACGGACCGTGACAGGGCGACGGTTTCGGGGATCGCCTCCTTCGCGGCTTCGCGGAGCACCGCGATGTCCTCGGAGCTCACCTTGGGTCCGGCGAACAGCACGAGCCACCGCGGCCAGAGGACGACGTTGCCGGTCAGATACGGCATCTCGCGGTGGTAGTGGTTGCCGGGCACGGCTGCCACGTGGGTCTCTATGCCGTCGAGCCCGTCGGTCGGCTCGGTCACACCGGGGTGGTCGTAGACGGCCTCCGCCCCGAGCGAGCGCAGCGCCTTCTCGTTCTGCTCGCCACCGCTCCAGGCGATGCGGGCGTCGGCCCAGTCAGCCGGAGCACGCAGCGGATGGTTCCCGAGCGGCCGGCGCAGCGGGCCGGGAAGGACGCCGATGCCCTGAAGCTCGAGGTCGCCGAGGCTCTCGAGCATCGGTTCGGTGAGGCCGTCGCCGAGCACGTTCTCCTCGAGCTCGTACGAGTCGACGAGCATCGGCGCCTGCAGCGGGTTGAAGTCTCGAACGCCGACGGCATCGAAGATGCGCGCTCCGGCCCAGCCGAGGTCCGCCTTGCCGGCGGCGACGGCGCGAATCACGTTGATCTCGGCGTTGCCCTCGGCGTCTTTGCCGTACTCGTTGAGCCACTTGATGCGCAGCCGGCCGTCGGAGACCCTTCCGACGGCCTCGCCGAACGCCTCCAGCTCACCCGGCTCGTAGTTCGCGTTTGCCATGACGAGGACCTTCGCCTTCACGGCCTTGTCGCCGCCGGCGCGGTCCGAGTGCTCCGAGCCGCAGCCGGCCAACAGGGCCACAGCGAGGAGTGGGATGAAGGGTTTGGAAGTCATGGCGCGACCGTAAGAACGGACGCTCGCTCCGACCACGGAGCGGTCCCTCCATCTCACATCCGAATCCTGGGGTCAACCCTAGCCTCGACGAGGGAGCGCCCCGAGGCGGAGCAAGCCGGCGTGACGTTTCACCCGAGGCGAGAGCGGCCAGACGCCCGCTTCTCTGGCCCGATCCCAGCCGCGCTCGCGAAACAGCTGACCAGACTGATCAGGAATCGAGAAGCGCGCACCCCCGAGCCGCACCTAGCATGACCGCCAACGACGTCGCATACGGCGGGATGCGCTGGATCACAGTCGGCCCCGCGACCAGACCCACGACTTCAGGAGTGACCATGACCGGCTCGTCCACCCAGGGAATCAAGACCGTGCTGCATCCCGTTTCCGACCTGGCGACGGCCAAGAAGGTGTACGCCGCCCTGCTCGGCGTCCCGCCGCAGACCGACGGGTCCTACTACGTCGGCTTCGAGGCCGAGGGCCAGCACATCGGGCTCGTGCCGGGCGGTGGACCGCAGGGCATGACCTCGCCGGTGGCCTACTGGCACGTGCCGGACATCGAGGCGAAGCTGGCCGAGGTGACCGCCGCGGGTGCCACCGTGAAGGAGCCCGTGCGCGACGTCGGTGGCGGCCGCCTGGTGGCCACCGTCAGCGACCCCGATGGCAACGTCCTCGGGCTGCTTCAGGACCGGTGAGTGCCGACCCCGCTCCCGCGCTCGACCGCAAGCTGAAACGGTCGCTGGTTGGTCTGACTAACAAGATGGAGACACGATGAGCATGGCCACGACGACGGACACGCTGTCGCCGGCGCTGCATGTTGCCGACAGCCACGATCTGATCCGCGTGCACGGCGCGCGCGTGAACAACCTCAAGGACGTCAGCGTCGAGCTCCCGAAGCGCCGGCTGACGGTGTTCACGGGCATCTCCGGCTCGGGCAAGAGCTCGCTGGTGTTCGGCACGATCGCCGCGGAGTCGCAGCGGCTGATCAACGAGACCTACAGCGCCTTCGTGCAGGGCTTCATGCCGACGCTGGCGCGGCCCGAGGTCGACGTGCTCGACGG
>JBKPDQ010000170.1:0-34392 GCA_046728015.1 Actinomycetota bacterium | reverse complement strand
ATGCGATGCCGCAGTACGTGCTGGTTCTGGATGCCCACGCGATGGACCACATCCCCGACGAGGACATGCCGGACGTTGACAAGGCCGCGCACGCGGTCAGCCAGGAGGCCATCGACGCCGGCGTGTGGGTGTGCGGCAGTGGATTGGAAGACCAGAGGGCAAGCATCGTGGCCGCCGACGGGACGGTCACTGACGGCCCACCGGTGACGGTCGGCGGACTCACGGTGATCGAGGTGCCCTCACGCGAGGAAGCGCACAAATGGGCTGCCAAGTGGGCTGCCGCGTGCCGCTGCGACCAGGAAATCTGGGAACTTGGATTCGACCCCAAGATCGACGCGATGCTCCGTCAGGCAGACAACCGAAAGTCGCGTCCCGACGACGCCTGATCACGCCCCGCCGATTCGAGGAGCGTGGAGCGCTGGCCCCCGGGACGCCGAATCGCGGTAGTCGAGCCCGGCGCTGCCCGAGCCGCCCGGCAGGAGCCCGTGGGAAAGCCGTGGGAAAGTCAACACCCCCCTGGAGCGGTCTTGAGCGGTCTGGAGCGGTTGACGCGGGGAGCCGCTGAGCGCGGCGCAAGCGCACCGATAGAGCCAGATTCGGCTTCTATCAAGGGAGCGCGCCCGACAGGATTCGAACCTGTGACCTTCGGTTTCGTAGACCGACGCTCTATCCGACTGAGCTACGGGCGCGGTGTTCGGGATTGCCCCGGACGGTCGATTGTAGGAACTGAAGGGTCGGGCGTGATCGGACCGCTCTAGGCGCGGATGAAGACAGGCGTGCCGAGGGGCACCTTGTTGACGAGCGCGTTGACGTCCAGGTTGGCCGCGCGCACGCAACCGTGCGAAGCCGCCACCCCCAGGGGCCCGCTGGTGCCGTGGAAGGCGATGCGGCTTCCGCCCAGCCACCCGGACGGCAGGTTGGGCTGGTTGGCCGAGATCGCGACGGCGCAGCAGCCGTACGCCGGGTTGAGGTCGCCGCGGAACGTGTCGGTGACGGCGAAGCGGCCGGTCGGGGTCTCGGCACCGGGCATGCCGACGGTGACGACGAACGACCGGGTCACAGTGTCCGCGGTCCGCAACTCGGCCCGGCGCTCGGAGAGATCGACCACGATCGAGCGCTTCGTCCACCCGGAGTCCAGCTTGCTCGGATCGAGACGCACCCAGCCGAGCTGCCCGTTCGGGAGGTACGGAGTGCTCACCGCCGCCCAGTCGCCCGAGCGTCGCACCACCCCGAACACGCTCGGCGATCCGAACTGCGTGTCCCGTCCCGCGAGCTTGGCGACTTCGCCGCCGCCGGGCGCCGTGCGGATCTCGACCTTCTCCCCAGCGCGCACCCAGACCAGGGGATAGGCGTGGCGAGGTACGTCCAGGGACAGCGTGGACTCGACGGGGCGGCCCGGCCCGACCGGCCCGGGCGCGTTGGCCCCGTCCGGGTCGACGGCCTTCGCGCCTTTCGAGTCCTTCGCGACCGTCACAGTCTCGGCCTCCGTCTCGGTCTCATCCGACCCGCACGCGACCAGGAACGCGCACAGCGCCGTCGTCGCGCCCGCCAGGAGCAGATGGGTCCACCTCGTCCGAGCCGTCAAGGAGGCGGAGAGGGCGGGATTCGAACCCGCGAGAGAGCTTGCGCCCCCTACTCGCTTAGCAGGCGAGTGCCTTCAGCCACTCGGCCACCTCTCCGGGGGGTTGGGTCGATTCTAGAGCCGGCTCCCGGCCGTCGATCCCCGCCACGCAGGCAGCAGCTACCCTCGCGCGCCGTGTCCACGGAGGACCGCGAAGCGCTGTATGACCGCTACGAAGGAATCTTCGAAGCGGTGGCGCCGCCGTTTGCGTTCGTCGATCTCGACGCCGTGCGGACCAACGCCGGGCGGATGCTCGAGCAGGCTGCGGAGCTGCCGATCCGAGTCGCATCGAAGTCGGTGCGCTCGGTCGCCCTGCTGCGCCGGATCTTCGAGCTCGACCCCGGCTTTCGAGGCGTACTCTCGTTCACGGTCTCCGAAGCGCTGTACCTGTCGGAGCGGGGGTTCGACGATCTCGTCGTCGCCTATCCGTCGGTCGACCGTGCAGCGATCGGCGCGGTCGCGAGGCTGGCCGCCGAGGGCGCCTCGCCCGCGCCGGTGCTGATGGTCGACGATCGCCCGCACCTGGACCTGATCGAGGGGACGATCGGCGCCGGTCCGGCGGAGGTGCGCGTGTGTCTCGACATCGACGTCGGGTGGTGGCCGCTGGGCGGACGGCTGGCGAAGATCGGCCCCAAGCGATCTCCGGTGAGAGATCCGACGCGGGCGAAACGGATGGCCAAGGAGATCGAGGCCCGCCCCGGCACCCGGCTCGCCGGCCTGATGGCCTACGAGGGACACATCGCGGGAGTCGGCGACCGGATCCCCGGCCGGCCGCTGCGCAGCGCGGCGATCCGCGGCATGCAGTCGGCCTCCCAGCGCGACATCCGCAAGCGCCTTCCTGGAATCGTCGCCTCCGTGCGAGAGGCGCTCGCAGCCACCGGGCGCGAGCTCGAGTTCGTGAACGGCGGCGGCACGGGCAGCCTCGGTCGCACCGCGGCCGCCGGCGCCGTGACCGAGCTGACGGCAGGTTCAGGCTTCTACGCGCCCGCGCTGTTCGACAACTACCGCTCGCTCGACCTCACTCCCGCCGCGTTCTTCGCGCTGCCGATCGTGAGGCGGCCGAAGTCGGCGATCTCGACCGTGCTCGGCGGTGGCTACGTCGCCTCCGGACCGGCCGGAGCGGACCGGCTGCCGACGCCCCACCTGCCGGGCGGGCTGCGATTCGACCGCCAGGAGGGTGCCGGCGAGGTTCAGACGCCGCTGATGGGCGCACCCACCTACCGGTTCCGGGTCGGCGATCGCGTCTACTTCCGGCACGCCAAGGCCGGCGAGGTGTGCGAGCGCTTCAACTCCCTCTATCTGGTCGAGGGCGACCGGATCGTCGACGAGGTCACCACGTATCGCGGCGACGGCAAGGCGTTCCTCTAACCCAGCACGCAGTCCGTGTAGGCGTTGCGAAAGAGGCCGTCCGGGTCGAGCTCCGAGCGCACGCGGGCGAAGTCGTCCCACCGCGGATACAGCGGCGCCAGCGTCTGGGCGGTCTGGAAGTGGCGCTTGCCCCAGTGCGGCCGCCCCTCGTACTCGGACATGATCGCCTCGACCCCGCGAAAGTAGGGCTCCCACCTGAGCTTGCGGTCTTGGTGCACGGCAACATAGGTCGTAGCTTGCTCGTGTGAGGGGCTCAGCAGGGCGTCGTCCGGGGCGACGAAGCGGACCTCGATCGGGTAGGCGACCTGGTGCTCGGGTCGGTCAGCCAGCGCCAGCACGCGGCCGATCGCCTCCACCGCGTGCTCACGCGGAATCGCGTACTCCATCTCGGTGAAGCGGATGCGGCGCTCGCTGGCGAAGACCTCGAACGAGCGATCGATCTTCGTTGAGCGGCCCACGTTGCCCGCTGCGATGCGCGCCAGCCGCGGCACCTGCGACGGCAGGTGCCGCACGCCAAGCGCGAACAGCTGTCCGACCCAGTTCTCGAGCACGACCTCCTGCGCGTAGACGGCGGTGCGAGAGCGTGGGCGCGGCGGCTCGTCGGTGCGCCTCGACTCGCGGCAGAGCGCGGTTCGCGTGTGGGGGAAGACGTAGAACTCGAAGTGGTCGCTTGCAGCTACGAGCTCTTCGAGGCTTTCGAGGACGTCGTCCAGCGGCCGCGGCCGGTCGACGCGGTGAAGCGTGTACGCCGGCACCGTCCGGAGGGTGATCGCATAGATCACCCCGAGCGCCCCCAGTCCGACCCGGGCGGCTCGGAAGGTGTCCGGGTCGGACTCGGCGGAAACCTCAAGCGCGCTGCCGTCGGCGCGCACGAGCTCGATCGCTTCGATCTGCGCCGAGATGTTCTGAAAGCGCTCGCCGGTGCCGTGGGTGCCGGTTGAGATCGAGCCGGCAAGCGTTTGGCGGTCGATGTCGCCGAGGTTCTCGAACGCCAGCCCGAGCTCGTCCAGGCGGCGGTTGAGCTCCGACAGGATGATCCCCGCCTCGACTTTCACCCGGCCGGAACTGCGGTCGGCGGCCAAGACGCGGTTCAGCCCCTCCAGCCGCAGCAGCAGGCCGTCGGTGAGCGCGATGTCGGTGAACGAGTGGCCGGATCCGGCCACGCGGACGCGCTGGCGCCGCGCCGCCGCGGCGACGACCAGCTCCGCGAGCTCGTCGCGGTTCCCAGGGCGCTCGATCGCCTGCGGGCGGCAGCGCTGTTCGCCCGCCCAGTTGCGCCACTCGCGCCTCACGCCGGAACAGATTCTCAGGTGAGCCGCGTTAGCGACTCACCGGAATAAGCAGCGGAGCGGGAGGGATTCGAACCCCCGGGCCCTTGCGGGCCGGCTGCTTTCAAGGCAGCTGCAATAAGCCGGACTCTGCCACCGCTCCGGGTTCAAGGCTAGCCGGGGAAATCCTTGCGTTAACCGCTCCGATTCATCCCCGCAACCTGGCCGCCGATACGTTGTTCGAGACACTGACGATGTCGGAGAGAGCGATGGCCACGTGGGGGCTGGTGGCGGCGCTGGTGGCTTTGGGGTTCACGGGGAGCACGGCCGCCAAGCCGTACGCGCCGGCGAAGCACCGGGCATTCCACGGTGTCTCCGACACCGGCGAGATCGAGGACTTCCGCACTTTCTCCAAGCAGGTGGATGCCCATCCGGCCGTGCTTCAGGAGTTCTTCCATTGGGGTGTCCCGCTGCGCTCCTCCGGCACGCTGTATCGCTGGACGGCCACCGACACCCGGGGAGCGGTGAGCCTGTCCACCGCGCCGGGCAGCGGCGAGGAGATCGTCACCCCGCGCGAGATCGCCAACGGCCGCGGCGACCACTACATCCTGCGGCTAAACGAATCGATCGCCAATTCCGGGCAGACGGTCTACATCCGACTGATGCCGGAGATGAACGGCCACTGGAACCCGTACTCGGCCTTCAACGCCGACGGGTCATTCCGTGGCGACGGCCACGGCACCGGGTGGTTTCGCAAGGCGTGGCGCCGGTTCGCGATCATCGTCCGTGGCGGCCCGCGTCGCGGCATCAACCGGCGGCTGCGACGCCAGGGCCTGCCGCGAATCCTCCGTGCCGACTGGCAGGGCGACCCGGTCTACGAAGCCAAGGACGTTCCGGAGGAGCTGCCGCGCCCGCGGGTGGCCCTGATGTGGGTGCCGCAGAGCTTCGGCTCGCCCAACATCGCCGGCAACCGGCCGGCGAGGTACTGGCCCGGGGGGCGATTCGTCGACTGGGTCGGCTTCGACATCTTCGCCAAGTTCCGCTCGGCGTTCGACGACGGACGGCGCTTCTACCACGCCCACCGCCGCAAGCCCTTCGTGATCGGCGAGTACTCACCCTGGGACAACGACCAGAACGGCGCCTTCACGCGCAGCCTGTTCGCCTGGGCGAAGGCGCACAAGCGGGTCAAGATGCTCCTGTATTACCGCTCGGTAACGCCCGACAACCCTCACAACCTGCAGTTCTACCCGGGCGCCAAGCGCGTTCTGCGCAACCAGCTGAACAAGCGGCGGTTCCGCCAGTACGCGGCGGGCGCCGCCAAGCTGCCCGACGAGCCCCCGCCTCCGCCTCCCCCGCCGCCGACCCCGTAGGCGCTCCGGCCCTGGCCGCACGGGCGGCGATGAGTTTCGTCCCTCCGGCGGGTCTCTAGTCGCGGTGGCCGTCGAGGCAGCCCGAGCGATCCCTACTCTGAGTCGGAGGATGCAAACCGACCAGCAGCTTCCGTGCGCGATCACGATCCGCGGAGCCGTCAAACGGTTCGGCGAGATCACCGCCGTCGACGGGCTCGACCTCGACGTGCCACAGGGCATCTGCCTTGGCCTGCTCGGCCCGAACGGGGCCGGCAAGTCGACGACGATGCGCATGCTCACTGGACAGGTCATCGCCAACGCCGGTGACCTGGCGGTGCTCGGGCACAAGCTGCCGGAGGAATCGAAGGTGGCGCGCTCGCGGATGGGGGTGGTGCCCCAGCTCGACAACCTGGACGTGGACGTCACGGTCGAGGACAACCTCGCCGTCTACGCCCGCCTCTACCGGGTCAAGGACGTCGGCGCCGCGGTCGAGCGCTGTCTGGCGCTCGCGCGTCTGACCGAGCGACGAAGGGACGCCGTCGACAAACTCTCCGGCGGCATGCGTCGCCGGCTGCTGCTCGCGCGGGGGCTCGTGCACGACCCGGAGCTGCTGCTGCTCGACGAGCCAACGGTCGGCCTCGACCCGCAGATCCGCACCGAGCTGTGGTCGCTGATCGACGGCCTGCGGAGCCGCGGAAAGACGATCCTGATGTCGACGCATTACATCGAGGAGGCCGAGCGCCTCGCCGACGAGGTCGCAGTCATGTATCACGGCAAGGTGATCGCCCGAGCCAAGCCCTCCAAGCTGATCGCCGAGCACGCCGGCCGCGAGACCGCCGAGGTCTACGGTCCCCCGGACCGGCTGGCCGAGCTGCGCGCCGTGGCCGAGAGCGAGGGTCTGCGGGTGCGGCCCGCCGGTCCGGCGATCGCGATCGTCGGCGCCGAGCGGTCTCGCAACGGCACGATCCCCGACGACGCGATCCGCCGCGCCGCCACACTCGAAGACGTGTTCGTGCTCCTGACGGGGGAGGAGGCCGAGTGAGCGCCGGCGAGTTCAGCACCGGGCGTCTCGAGCCGGCCGCGATCGCCGGCGTGATGAGCCGCGAGGTCGCCAACTTCCGCACCTACTGGAAGGGCACGGCGTTCTCGAGCATCCTCGAGCCGATCGTCTACCTGCTGGCGTTCGGGGTCGGGCTGGGCGCGACCCTGATCGATGGGGTCGACGGGCTCAGCTACGTCGAGTTCGTGGGCACGGGCATGGTCGCCACGGCCGTGATCTTCTCCAGCGCGCTGCCGGCGATGTTCGGAACCTTCGTCAAGGAGCGCTTCCAGAACACCTACGACGCGATCCTCGCCGCCCCGGTGGACCCGGAAGAGGTCGTCACCGCAGAGATGCTCTGGATCGGCCTGCGCGCAAGCGTCTTCGGCTGCTTTCCGTTGCTGATCGCGATCGCGTTCGGGCTTGATCCGGCACCCGGAATGCTCCTGGTGCCGATCTTCGCCTTCGTCACCGCGCTGGGCTGGGCGGGGTTCGGAATCGCGGTCGCCGCGAGCGTCGCCAAGATCGATCAGTTCAACTACGTGACGACGCTGGTGATCACGCCGCTGTTCCTCGTTGCCGGCACGTTCTTCCCGATCGACCAGCTCCCAGAGGGCCTTCAGGTCGTCGCCAACGTGAACCCGCTCTACCAGCTGGTGGAGCTCGTCCGCGCCGCGTCATTCGGCTTCGAGGCCACCGACCTACTGCGGTTCGCGAGCCTGGTCGCGTTCTCGCTCGTGCTCTGGCGGATCGCGGTCTCGCGGATGACCAAGCGCCTGATCGACTAGCGGCCTAGGCCATCGCGCCGAGCTCGCGCAGCGCGTCCCTGCCCTCGGTCAGGCACCGGTTGACCTTGGTGTAGGTCCACCCGCAGGCCTCGCAGATCTCGGCGTAGCTGTAGCCGCTCGCCTGTAGAACGAGGGCTAAGCGCTGGTTGGACTTCAGGGTGCACAGGGCCCGCCTTGCGTCCGCCACCCGCTCGCGGCGCTCCGCCAGCTCGACAGGCCCGGGCCGCTCGCAGACCAGTGTTTCCGCCGCCGGCTCGCCACCGTTCCCGGCGGCAGGCGCAGAGGCGGGACCGAGCAGGCGCTCACGACCGCGGCGCACGGCCAGCGCCTCGCGCCGAGTGACGACCGCCATCCAGCCCGGCAGGCGCGCCGGATCCACTGCCGAGCCCCTGGTGAGCAGGATCTCCACTGCGCGCTGGTAGGCGTCGTCGGCGTCGTCGGCGCAGATCGAGACGCGGCGGGCAATCGCGAGATAGACGTGCCGTCGGGTGGCGAGGAGCTCCAGGGCCCGCCGACCCTGGTCGGCGTCGAGGACGACGCGGTCCGAGTTGGCGACACGTCCCACACATGCGTGAATCCCGGCTGTCGCTCCGCTGCCCCGGGCGCCGGTATCCTCGCGCGACGATGAGCACATGCATCGTCACGGGCGGCGCAGGATTTCTCGGCTCGCACCTGTGCGACCACCTGCTCGGCCAGGGCCATCAGGTGATCTGCCTCGACAACCTGGACACGGGCTCGCTTCAGAACATCGAGCACATCCGCGACACGAGGTTCCGGTTCGTCAACCACGATCTCACGGAGCCGTGCGAGATCGACGAGGAGGTCGACTACGTCTACCACCTGGCTTCGCCCGCGAGCCCGATCGACTACGCCCGGCTGCCGCTGCACACGCTCAAGGTCGGTTCCTACGGCACCCACCACATGCTCGGGCTGGCGAAGTTCAAGCGCGCGCGCTTCCTGCTCGCGTCGACGTCCGAGGTCTACGGCGACCCGCAGGTGCACCCCCAGCCGGAGGACTACTGGGGCCACGTCAACCCGATCGGCCCGCGGGGCGTCTACGACGAGGCGAAGCGCTACGCGGAGGCGATGACGATGGCCTACCACCGCCAGCAGGGCGTCGACACGTGCATCGCCCGCACGTTCAACACCTACGGGTCACGGATGAGGCCGCACGACGGGCGCGCGGTTCCGACGTTCCTGCGGCAGGCACTGCAGGACAAGCCTCTGACCGTGTTCGGCGACGGCAGCCAGACGCGCAGCTTCTGTTACGTCGACGACCAGATCCGCGGCTACGTCGCCCTTGCCGAGTCCGACGTGCACCTTCCGGTCAACATCGGCAACCCGGACGAGTTCACCTTGCTCGAGCTTGCGAACACTGTGATCGAGGTCACCGAGTCGCGCTCGGAGATCGTCTTCGAGGCGCTGCCAACGGACGACCCTCAACAGCGCCGACCCGAGATCACCCGCGCCAAGCAGCTGCTCGGCTGGGAGCCCGAGGTCGACCTGCGCGACGGCCTGCGCCGGACGATCGAGCAGGCCGGCGTCGAGCGCCTCGTCGGCGCGACCGATTAGCGCAGGCCAACGACCCGGGCCATTGCGGGTCGCGCACCTCACCGCGACGTTCCCGCCCTATGAGGGCGGCGCCGGCAACACCGCGTTTCAGTTCGCGAGGCGCCAGGCGGACCGCGGACACGACGTCGAGGTCTTCACCGCGTCTGTCGAGGGCACCCCGCCGGATCCTGGGCGCATCACGGTCCACCGGATCGATCCGGTGCTTGCAATCGGCAACGCACCGCTTATACCCCGGCTGGCTCGGCTCGAGGGCTTCGACATCGTGCACCTGCACTACCCGTTCATCTTCGGCGCGGAGCTGACGCTTCTCGGCCGCCTGCGCCGGCGTCAGCGAGAGCAGGCGCTGCTGGTGCACTACAAGAACCGGCTCCTCGGCCGTGGCCTTCGCCGAGCGCTGTTCGGCGCCTACGAGCACACCGTCGCGCCGGCGCTGATCCGCGCCGCGGACCGCGTCTGCGTGCTCTCGGCCGATCACGCGGCCTCCGTTCCCTACCTCCGCCGCAGCGGCGAGCGGACGCCTGACAAGCTCGTCGAGATGCCGAACGGCGTGGACACCGAGCTCTTCGCACCCGGGGCCGACGAGGCCGGGCTCCGCGACCGGCTGGGCATCCCCGCCCAGGCGACGGTGGCCGCATTCGTCGCCACGCTCGACCGCGCGCACCACTTCAAGCGGCTCGACGTTGCGATCGATGCGCTCGCGAGGGTGCGTGGGCTGGGTGAGGAGGACGTGCACCTCGTGGTTGCAGGGGGTGGAGAACTCCTGGCGGGCTTTCGGGACCAAGCCGCAGGAACCGGGGTAGGGGAACGGGTGCATTTCCTCGGTGGGGTGCCGCACTCCGAGTTGCCGGACGTGCTCCGCGCCGCGGACATGTTCGTGCTCACGACCGAGCCGCCGGAGTCATTCGGGATCGTGCTGATCGAGGCAATGGCGACGGGCTTGCCGGTGATCGCGACGGACTATCCGGGGGTTCGGGTGGTGGTTGATGAGGGTGAAACGGGGTTGGTGGTGCCGGCGGGCGACCCCGAAGCGGTCGCGGGCGCGATGCGGGAATTGCTGGGTAGGGCGGCGGAGGGACGGAGGCGCATGGGTGACGCAGGGAGGCAAACGGCAGTGAGGGAGTGGGGATGGGAAGCCCTGCTTGATCGCATGGACGTGGCGTACTCCGAGGCGATCGAGGCGCGGCGGGCCAAGCTTGGAGGGGCGGCGTGAGCCCCGAAACGCCGGCCACCGACGCGTTTGTCACGGATAGCGTGACTAAGGCGCCAACGGGCGCGCTGAACATCCTGTTCGTCGCCTACTTCTATCCGCCGTGCAGGGACACCGGCGCGCAGCGGCCGGCGGCGATGGTCAAGTGGCTGCGGCGTCTCGGCCACCGCGTGACCGTCCTCACCACCTCCGCCTACGGCGCTCTGCCCGACGACGTCGACGAGGCGATCGTGCGCGCCGCCGACGCGCAGCTGTGGCGAGCGCGGCTGCGGGGCAAGGACCGCGTGGACGCCCTGTACGACAGCGACACGTACGCCGGAAAGCCACACCCGCTCAGCAAGATCCTCGTCCCCGAGCCACTCGTGGCGGCATGGGCGCCGTTTGCGCGCCGCCGAGCGCTGAGCCTTGCGAAGGCTCAGCGATTCGACTGCGCGATCACGAGCTCGCCGCCCGAGTCGGCGCATCTGATCGGCCGCGCGCTCCGACGGCGCGAGGTGCCGTGGGTCGCCGATATCCGCGACGCCTGGACTTTCGAGCCCCTGCGTCCGCCGTTCCCGACCGGCCTACAGCGCCGGCTCGACGAGCGGATCGAGCGGCGCTGGCTCGGGGCAGCGGACGTCGTTGCCTGCGTGAGCCAGCCTGCAATCGACGACCTCAAAGGCAGGCTCGGAATCGACCCCGTCCTGATCCCCAACGGCTGGGATCCCGACCTCGGCCCCGAGGACCCGGGCCCACCCGAGCCAGTGGATCCGCTACCGCTGGCCGACCCGGACCGGGCGTCGCTGGTCTACACGGGACGCTTCGGCAGCTACGGGCGGGATCCCGGCCCGCTGGTCGAGGCGCTCGCAACCCTGGCTCGCGAGCAGCCGCAGGTCGCGGAGCGGCTCGAGCTCGTGATTGCCGGCCCGCTGACCGAGGACGAGCGGCGGCTGCTGTCCACCGAAGTGAGCCCCGCGCGGATCGTCCTGCGCGGGAGCCTGGACCGCGTGCAGGCCCTCGCCCTCCAGCGCGGCGCCGATGCGCTCCTGCTCCTCGCCTCCCCCGCTCGCAGCCAGCTGCTGAACATCAAGCTGTTCGAGTACCTGGCGGCCGGACGACCCATCATGGCGCTCGCTCGAGGCACCGAGGCCGGCCGCGTCGCGGCCGAGCTTGGGGCTGAAGTCGTGGAGGCCGACGACGTGGCGGCGATCCGCGGCGCGCTGTCGCGACTGGCCGCAGGCGAACTGCGTCCACCACGCCCGGACGCCGTGCGCGCGTTCACCTATCCGGCGCCGGCCGAGCGAATGGTCGAGGCGGTCGAGGCGGCGATCGAACGCTCGTCCGAGCGCCGTCGCAGCGCGTAGGTGGCGGCTCCCGCGGGCACGGCGACCACACCGGCCAGGTGGTGGACGGCGTGCAAGGCGACGCCGGCCAGCGATGGACGACGAGCCCGAGCTATCGGTGGTGATGATCGCGGGAGCCCAGCGTGCCCCCGCGCAGCGGACCGCAGACGCCGTCGGGGCTCAGGACCCGGCACGGCGATTCATCTGATCGTGGTGGACATCGCGCCGGACTCGGATCCCCTGCACCTCCCGCCGTCGATTCGAGCCCGGCGGATCGAAGCTTCTGCAGCGATCGGCTCGCTGTTCGGCGCCGGCGATGCCTCCCGGCGCCTACTCGGCTGGGAGCTGACCGCCGAGCACGAGGAGCCGGGGCCCGCAGTCGCGCGGCGGCCACCCGCGCGGTAAGCGGCGGGCCCAGGCACCCGACGGCATATCCTTCCCCGGATGGGTGATCCCACGACGGTCGAGCGCGACGCCCACCGCTATGTCGCCCCCCTGGTCGGGCCGGACGACGAGCGCGTCTTCACCGATTCGGGGATCGAGATCCAGCGCCTGTACACGGAGGCCGACGTCGGGCCGGGTCTCGACGAGCGCCTCGGCGACCCCGGTTCGTACCCGTTCACCCGCGGGATCCACCCCGGCATGTACCGCGATCGGCTCTGGACGATGCGCCAGTACGCCGGCTACGCGACCGCCGAGGAGACTAACCGGCGTTACCGCTACCTGATCGAGCACGGCTCGACGGGCCTGTCGATGGCGTTCGACCTGCCGACGCAGCTCGGGCGAGATTCAGACGACCCGCTATGCGCGGGCGAGGTCGGGCGCACCGGGGTGGCGATCGACACGATCGAGGACATGCGGATCTGCTTCGACCAGATCCCGCTCGACGAGGTCTCGACCTCGATGACGATCAACGCCCCGGCGGCGATCCTGCTGCTGCTGTACGAGTTGGTCGGCGAGGAGCACAGCGTGCCGGCCGAGAACCTGCGCGGCACGGTCCAGAACGACGTGCTGAAGGAGTACGTGGCGCGGGGCAACTACATCTACCCGCCCGAGCCGACGATGCGGCTCACGACCGACATCTTCGAGTACTGCCGGGAGAACGTGCCGAAGTGGAATACGATCTCGATCTCCGGGTACCACATCCGCGAGAAGGGCTGCTCGGCCGTGCAGGAGGTCGCGTTCACCCTCGCCAACGCGATCGCCTACGTGGAGGCGGCCCTGGAGCGCGGCCTGAAGATCGACGACTTCGCCCCGCGGCTGGCGTTCTTCTTCAACTGCCACAACAACGTCTTCCAGGAGATCGCCAAGTTCCGCGCCGTCCGCAGGATGTGGGCGCACCTCGTGAAGGACCGATTTGGCGCGACGGACGAGCGCTCGATGACGATTCGGTTCCACACCCAGACGGGCGGGGTGACGCTTCAAGCCCAGCAGCCCGAGGTCAACATCATCCGCGTCGCGCTTCAGGGCTTCGCCGCGGTCAGCGGGGGGACACAGTCGCTGCACACCAACGGGTTCGACGAAGCGCTCGCACTCCCCACCGAGCGCTCCGCGCGAATCGCGCTGCGCACGCAGCAGGTGCTCGCGCACGAGTCAGGCGTCGCCGACACCGTCGATCCCTTCGCCGGCTCCTACTTCGTCGAGTCGCTGACGGACGAGATCGAGCAGCGCGCCCGGGAGCTGATGGGCAAGGTCGAGGAGCTCGGCGGCTCGGTGAACGCACTCGAGTTCATCCAGCGGGAGATCGAGGAGTCGGCGCTCTCCTACCACGAGCGCTACCGCACCGGGCAGGACGTGGTCGTAGGGGTCAACAAGTACGTCACCGAGACCGTCGACGACGTGGACATCCTCAGGGTCGATCCGGAGTCCGAGCGTCGCCAGCTGGAGCGGCTGGCTGCGTTCAAGGAGGCCCGCGACTCCGCTGCGGTCTCCAGTCGCCTGGATGACCTTGGCCAGGCGGCGAACGGCGACGCCAACCTGCTCCCGCCCATCAAGGAGGCGCTGCGGGCGGGCGCTTCGATCGGCGAGGTTTGCGGCGCCCTGCGAGACGTCTTCGGCGAGTACAAGGGTGGGGCGTTCTTCTAGGCTCCCCGCGGGGTGCAAACCGATGATCGCCGGAAGGAGTCGACGGGGCCCGGCAGAAGCCCTCGGTCATGGAATCGAAGGCCAAGCGCACGCTTGTGAAGTCTGCGCCGGAGTTGTGGGAGCTGGCGTCGGACCTGGCTCGCATGGAGGCGTGGATGGCCGGACTCGTGGGCTCTCGCCACCCTGTCTCAGTCCAGGTGACCGAGTCGGAGGCCGAGCGGGTGCTCGCGTGGCGGTGCACCGAATCGGGCGCCTACGCGCGGATCGCGATCGAGCTCGCGGAGAGCGGGTTCGGAACCGCGGTGGAGATCACGGCTCAGCACTCGCGATCGGACGTCGACGCCGCGGTGGCAACGCTCGAGGACCTGCTCGATGAGCTGGGATCGCCCGAGCGACGCCCCTTCGCCCGCGCCTGACGACCCGGACGAGCCCGCACGGGTGCGGGAGGTCAAGACGTCCGAGGTCGGTCTGGGCTCGCTGGTGCGGATGCGCGGCGCGCCGCTGATCAAGGCGCTGGACCGTCACCTCCGGGGCTCGCGCGAGCACGCCGAGGCAAGCGCCGCCTACGCGTTCGCGACCGCAGTGGAGCTCGGATACGACCGCAGCCACTCCGAGCTAATCCGCGAAGCCACCAAGCTGCACGAAGTCGGCAAGCTGTACGTCCCGGCTTACGTGCTCGGCCAGGATCCCGCCGCCCTCACCGATGACGAACGTGCGCAGCTCGACGGTCAGTACGAGGCCGGGTATCGGGTTGCGCACGGGGCGGGCATCGCCGGAGGCGTCTGCGGCTGGATCCTGCGAGCGCGCGAGCGCTTCGACGGTCGGGGGCCGGAGGAGCTCGCAGCCGAGGCGATCCCGGTGGAGTCGCGAATCATCCGCGCCACCTGCGCCGCCGACCGCGTGCTCGCCAGCCCGGAGATTGCGTCGCCTGGCGCCGACATCGCCGAGCGCCGCCGCAAGGCGATCGAGGAGCTTTACGCCCGAGCCGGCACCGAGCTCGATCCGCGCGTCGTGGCCGCCTTCGCCGCCGTGCTCGACCGGGCCGCCGTCAGCGCCTCAGGCGCGTCCCGCATCTAGCGGGCCGACCTCGCGTATCGCACGCGGGCTGCGCGAGCCACGATCGCGTCGGCGAGGGTTTCGGTTGCACCCGGCGCGAGGGCGAGATACAGGCTCGGCTCCACCGCCTCGAGCTCGAGGACAAGCGGTGCGCCATCGGCGTCGCGGGCGAGGTCCACTCGGGCGTAGAGAGGTGGGCCCTCGAAGCGCCGAGCGAGATAGTCCACGATCTCCCGGGCGACGACCAACTCGTCGTCAGCGGGAGTCGCCGCAGTCACGAGGTCGGGGTCGTACATCGCCTCGGCGGCGCCGATCCGATCGTCGCGCGTCGGCGCCACGCCCTCACGTGTGAGCACAGCGCGCTTTCGCAACCCGTGGCTCAATCGGCCGTCGACAGACACGATTGCGGCCTCGCCCTCGGTGTCGACCGACTGGAGATACGGCTGCACCATCGCGGTCCGGCCGCTAGCTCCGATGGCGCGTATCAGGTCGATCGCCGATGCATGCGCCGCGTGTCCGAAGCGACCGGTGTCGCGCGCGCCGCCCGAGACGGTCGGCTTCACCACCACCGTGCCGCTCAGCGACGGAACGGCAGCTTCGGGCCCGACGTACGTCGTCTCCACAACCGGAAGGCCCGCCTCGCGGAGATCCGCGAGATAGCGCTTGTCGCTGTTCCAGCGAACGAGCTCAGGAGCGTTCTCCAGCCGGTCTCCGATCTCGTCCACCCAGGCCAGAAACTCGTCGTGGCGCCTCGCGTAGTCCCAGGTCGAGCGGATCACGACGAGATCGAGGGCTTGCCAATCAGCCCTTGCGTCGTCCCACGGGACGGCGGTGGCGCTGGCGCTCCGGGCGTGGAGGGCTCGTACGAGGAGATCGTCGTCCTTGAACTCCTCGGGCAGCCATTCCACGGTCGCAATGGCGACGTTCACGGACGCCGGATCGTAGCCCGGCTACGCCTATCCCTGCCGGCCATAGAATCGGCGTCCCGTGCGCCAGAAGTTCCCCGAGACCCACGAGGAGAAGCTCGCCTACCTGCGTGAGCTTCGCGACCAGGCGATCCACGCCGGGTCCGAGGACGCGGTCTCGAAGCAGCACGCCAAGGGCAAGCTCACCGCTCGCGAGCGCATCACGAAGCTGCTCGACCCCGACAGCTTCGAGGAGCTCGACGCTTTCGTCCGCCACCGCACGCACGAGTTCGAGATGGACAAGCGCCGGCCCTACGGCGACGCGGTGGTCACGGGTTACGGGACGATCGACGGCCGCACGGTGTTCGTGTTCTCGCAGGACTTCACGGTCTTCGGCGGCTCGTTGGGCGAGGTGATGGCCGAAAAGATGTGCAAGGTCATGGACCTGGCCGCGAAGGTCGGGGCGCCGGTGATCGGGATCAACGACTCCGGCGGCGCGCGGATCCAGGAGGGGGTGGTGTCGCTCGGCGCCTACGGCGACGTGTTCGTGCGCAACGTCCAGTGCTCGGGCGTGATCCCGCAGATCAGCCTGATCATGGGCCCCTGCGCGGGTGGGGCGGTCTACTCGCCGGCGATGACCGACTTCATCTTCATGGTCAAGGAGACCTCGCACATGTTCATCACGGGCCCCGAGGTGATCAAGACGGTGACCGGCGAGGAGGTCGAGTTCGAGGAGCTCGGCGGCGCGATGACCCACAACACCAAGTCCGGAGTGGCGCACTTCGCGGCTGAGAACGAGGAGCAGTGCCTAGAGGACGTGCGCTACCTGATGTCGTTCCTGCCGCTCAACAACCTGGAGCTGCCGCCCCGCGTGGAGCCTTTCGACGACCCCGACCGCATGGAGGCGGGCCTGGACTCGATTGTCCCCGACGACCCGCAGAAGCCCTACGACATGCGCGACGTGATCTCGCTGATCGTCGACGACGGCGAGTTCTTCGAGGTGCACGAGCACTTCGCGCAGAACATCGTCTGCGGGTTCTCGCGGCTCGACGGCTTTCCGGTCGGCGTGGTGGGCAACCAGCCCCGCCATCTCGCGGGCGTCCTCGACATCGAGTCGTCGGAGAAGGCGGCCCGGTTCGTCCGCACCTGCGACTGCTTCAACATCCCGCTGATCACGTTCACGGACGTGCCTGGCTTCCTCCCCGGCACCTCGCAGGAGTGGGGCGGGATCATCAGGCACGGGGCGAAGCTGCTCTACGCGTTCACGGAGGCGACCGTGCCGAAGCTGACGGTCGTCACGCGCAAGGCGTACGGCGGCGCCTACGACGTCATGAACTCCAAGCACATGCTCGCCGACTTCAACTTCGCCTGGCCGACGGCGGAGGTCGCGGTCATGGGGCCCGAAGGCGCGGTGAGCATCATCTATCGGAAGGACATCTCGACCTCACCGACGCCCGAGCAGCGGCGAGAGAAGCTGATCCAGGACTACAAGGCCCACTTCGCCAACCCCTACTCGGCGGCCGAGCGTGGCTACATCGACGACGTCATCGAGCCACACGAGACCCGCCCGAAGCTGATCCGCGCCCTGCACACGCTGCAGACCAAGCGAGTGGACCAACCGAAGCGAAAGCACGGCAACATCCCGCTCTAACGGAGGCCGGGCTCGGGGTCTGAAGCGAGGCGGGCCCTCGACGAGGGGGTCGTAGTCGAGCTCGACGGCTACGAGTGTCACGGGGACCACGCGGCATTCGAGCGCGATCGGCGCCGTGACGTGGCGCTTCAGGTCGCGGGTTTCCGCGCGCTCCGCTTCACTCATCGGCGGCTGGTCGACGAGCCGGACTACGTCATCGCTGAGCTGCGCCAGGCCCTTGCCTCCGACGTGTGACGCGGGATTCAGAGCGAGATTCCGTGGGTAACTAGGCACGCATGTCTCGCAGGCTCAACGCCGGGGAGGTTTTCGCGGTCCTCGGGGCGACGTTGCTCTTGGTGAGCCTGTTTCTTGACTGGTACGAGCCTGGGCTCAGCGCATGGACCGTGTTCGAGATCGTCGACCTGACTCTGGCGGCGATCGCCGTGGGCACGCTCGTGGGCACGGTCAGCGGCTGGTTCTGGCGGCCGTTGAGCATCGGCGGCGAGCGCGCGCTGACCTTCCTCGCGATCGGGGCTTTCATCATCGTCGCCGCGTCGCTGATCGATCCGCCTCCTGCCGCATCAGACGGCGACCCCGAGGTCGGTGCCTGGCTGGCCCTTGCCGGGACGGCCTTGATGGTGGCCGGTGCCCTGATGCGCGACATGCGCCTGTCGATCGTGATCGCTCCGCGCGAAGACACGGACGAGTCCATGGATCCGTACTCGGAAACCGAGCCGCTCGACCCGGCTGCCGACACGGAGCCTCTCGACCGCCGCTAGCGAGACGAACCAGCACGTCCCCGACAGAACCGGCGCTCAGCTTCAGAGCCGGACCGTCGGCGCCTCGACCTCGCCCCGGCGCCAGCCCTCGAACACCGCTGCCGCGACCCCCAGGTCTTGGATCGCCAGTCCCGTGGAGTCAAACAGGGTGACCTCCCGGTCCGAGCGGCGGCCGGGCGCCCGGCCGAGCAGGACGTCGCCGATCGGTGTCACAGCCTCGGCGGCCACCAATCCCGCTGAGACGGCCCCGGAGAGCTCGCCGCCGGTCGAAGCCTGCTCCCAGTCGTCGCAGAAGAGCCGGCAGCGCTCAAGCGCCGCAAGCTCGAGCTCCGCCTTGCCGTGAGCATCGGCACCCAGCGCCGCGATGTGCTGGCCGTCGCGCAGGTCGTCGGGCCCCAGCACCGTGGCTTCGCCTGGCGTGACCGTGACCACGACATCCTGAGCCGCGGCGGCGCCCCGCGTGCCCGCCCTCCACCCCAGCTCCGCAGCCAGCCGCTCGGCGACCTCGGCCCGGGCGTCGAAGCAAACGCCGGGCCGGTAGCCCGCCGCGGACAGGCATCGCGCCGCCCAGGCGCCGTTCACGCCGCAGCCGATCACTCCCACCGTGGAGGCATCCTCGCGCGCCAGCGCCTGGGCGGAAACGGCCGCCCCGGCCCCCGTGCGCAAAGACGTGATCGAGGCGCAGTCGACGATCGCCATTAGCTCGCCGGTTTCCGCGCTCGAGAGCAGCAGCGCGCCGGTGACGACCGGAAGCCCGTGCGCGGGGTTGTGCGGAAAGGAGGTCACCCACTTGAGCAGCGCCAGACCCTCGCCGCGCGCCGGCATGGCGCGAAAGTCGCCGTGGGGCGGCGAGTCGAGATAGACCTTGGCCGGCATCTCCCACTCCCCGGCGGCGTGGCGCTCGAAGGCCACGCGCGTGCGCTCGATCGCGTCCTGGGGCGATACCGCCGCGAGCACGCGCTGCGCATCGATCACGGGCACCTCGGCCACGGCGGGCAGGTTAGGCGCTGACTAGAGTGGGCCGATGGCCACCAACGGCAGGCGCCGACCACCAAGGCCCCGGATCGAGCTCGTCTCCGGCGGCGCCTCGGAGTCGGAGGCAGCGGCCATCGCGGCCGCGGTGGAGCAGTTCCTGGCCGAGACGGCGCCGCCGCCCGAGAGCGCCGGCGGGCCGCAGGGCCCATGGCTGCGAGCGGCTCTCGAGGAGGGAATCTCCGCACGCCAAGTCAGCGGCCGCCGCTGGGGACCCGCGCCCGGTGGTGGGCCCGGGCTTGCTCCGAGCGGCGGTTCGGGATAGAACACAGCCCACCATCCGGGCCCACCCCGGGGAATGAGGAGGAGACAGTGGCAGTAGTCAAGATCATCGAGCTGGTCGGCAGTTCGAAGACGTCAACCGACGACGCGGCCAAGCAGGCGCTGACCCAGGCGCAGAGCTCGCTGCGCAACATCCGCGCCGTAGACATCGTCTCGACCGGAATCCGGGGCGAGAACCTCGACGAGTACCGCGCACACGTCCGGGTCGCCTTCCTCGTGGAGGGAACCGACGTCAACTAGGACTCAAAGCAGCGTGGCGGCGGCATTGCGGTCGACATCCTCGGTACAGCGGACGGTGACCGGCTGAGAGGTGACGGCCGACGAAACGGCATCGTCGGCCTGGGCGGACAGGACCGCCTGGTCGGCGCACAGAACCGCGACGGGGTCTGCGGCGGCCAGCGGGGCTGACGTGTTGTCTGGCGGCCGCGGTCGCGACAAGCTCGTGGGCGGCCCGGGGAACGACGTCCTGAGGGGCGGCTTGGCGGCCGACGTGCTGATCGGGGGACCGGGCAAGGACACGTGCCCGGGCGGCAGCGGCCCCGGGAACGACGGGCTGCGTAGCTGCTGAGGCCCACGCGGCGCGCAAATACCCAAATCCCAATCAGGATTTGTGTATTCTCCGCGCATGGAGCCCACCGCGCTGCAGCGGGAGCGTGCGAGCGAGCGGATCGTCGCCGAGCACGAGCTCGAGGTAGTCAAGAAGGAGCAGAAGGGCAAGGTCGGCTCGCTCTCCAACCCGGAGGTGTACGAAAACGTCCCCGGGCACGTGATCCCGATCCTCGAGCGCGAGTTCGACGACTTCGACACGGAGGCCGGCAAGTTCCTCGACGGCCAGACGCCCGAGGACCAGTTCATCGGCTTCCGGCTCAAGCAGGGCGTCTACGGCCAGCGCCAGCCCGACGTGCAGATGATTCGAGTGAAGCTGCCGATGGGCGGCGTCAACCCGGAGCAGATGGAGGCGTTCGCGGACGTCGTGGAGAAGTACGCCCCCCTCAACAAGGGCCACATCACCACGCGCCAGAACATCCAGATCCACCACGTCCCCCTGCCCGACGCCGCGAAGCTGATCCGCGAGCTGGCGGAGGCCGGCCTGTCATCGCGCGAAGGCTGCGGCAACACGATCCGCAACGTCACCGGCGACCCCTACGCCGGCGTCACCGAGGACGAGCTCTTCGATATCACGCCTTACGCGGCTGCGTACGTGCGCTACTTCGTCCGGCACCCGACCACGCAGTTGATGCCGCGGAAGGTCAAGACCGCGTTCACGGCCACCGACGAGGACGTCGCGATCACGGGCATCCACGACATCGGCTTCATCCCCCGCGAACGCGACGGCGTAAGGGGAGTCGAGATCCGCGTGGGCGGCGGCACCTCGATCATGCCGCGCATCGCCCCCACCCTGTACGAGTTCGTCGAGCTCGACAACGGCGACTACCTGAAGGTCTCCGAAGCGGTGTTCCGGATCTTCGACCGGCAGGAATGGCTGCGCGTCAACCGCGCGCGGGCACGGATCAAGGTGCTGATCGACAAGATCGGCATCGACGCCTTCCGCGAGCTGGTCGAGGAGGAGCTGGAAGGCGACTGGGTCGACCAGCGCGACTTCGACGTCGAGCGGCTCAAGTTCGTCGACGATGAGCAGGCGAAGGCTCCGCCCGTGCCCCGGGCTTACGCGAGCCCGAACGGCGACCGCTCGGAGTTCGAGCGCTTCGTGGAGTCCAACACCCAGTCGCAGCGCCAAGCCGGCTTCAGCGCGGTCACCGTCAAGGTGACGCGCGGCGATCTGACGCCTGAGAAGTTCCGCGGCCTGGCGGCAATCATGCGCGACTTCACAGGCGGCTACGCGCGCACGACCGTGCAGCAGAACCTGGTCCTGCGCTGGGTTCGCAACGAGGCGCTCTGCGACGTCTGGCAGCGGCTCGCCGAACTCGACCTCGCGGGCTCGGGTGCGATGGAGATCTCAGACGTCGTCAGCTGTCCCGGCACCGACAGCTGCAAGCTCGGGATCACCAGCTCGATGGGACTGAACCAGGCGATCCAGGAGCGCATCGAGTCCATGGGCATCACCGACCCGTTGACGCGCCGCATCCACATCAAGATGTCGGGCTGCCCGAACGGCTGCGCACAGCATCACATCGGCACGATCGGTTTCTACGGGGCATCGCTAAAGGTTGGCGACCGCCAGATTCCCGCGTACATCGCGCACCTCGGCGGCAACTTCGAGGGCGGCGAGGTCGTCTATGGTCAGCGCCTGAAGGCGCGCCTGCCTGCGAAGCGGGCTCCCGACGCGGTCGAGCGTTGGATCCGCCACTACGAGTCAGAGCGCAACGCCGGCGAGACCTTCAACGAGCTCGTGGCCCGGGTCGGCACCGACGACTTCGAGGCCCTGGTGAAGGACCTCGCGATGCCGGTGGAATTCAGCCTTTCAACCCTCGATCACTTCGTGGACTGGAGTCGCTCCGACCCGTATAAGGTCGAACGCGGCGAGGGCGAGTGCGCGGTCTGATGACTCAGGCGACCAACATCCGCCTCCGGCCCCTGCACGAGGACTACGAGGTCGTCGCCGACGGCCGCGGCAACGGCAACGGCCATCGCGCGGTGCCCACGATCGACAGCCGGGCGGTCGATCCCCACCGCCTCTCCGCAGAAGTCGAGGAGCTGGGCGCGGAAGAAGCGATCGCCTGGGCGATCGAGACCTTCGACTCCAAGCTCGGCTTCGCCGTCTCCTTCCAGAAGACCAGCTCGGTGATCATCCACATGGCCCACCGGATCGACCCGAACATCCGCTTCTTCTACCTCGATACCGAGCTCCTGTTCGGAGAGACCTACGAAACCAGGGACCGGCTCGGGGCCCACTTCGGGATCGAGTTCGAGCGCTTCGTGCAGGAGAACCCACCCAATCTCCGGAAGCGCTGGGACGCCGGAGAGTGGGGCGAAGGGGACGAGTGCTGCGCGACTCGCAAGGTCGCTACCATGCGGCGCGCCCTCGAGGGCATCGACTGCTGGGTCTCCGGCGTCCGCAGAGTGGATTCCGAGACCCGCGTCGACGCCCCCCGCTTTGGCTGGGATATCCGGTTTGACCGCTGGAAGCTCAACCCGCTGGCGGACTGGGACGACAAGCGAGTCTGGAACTACATAAAGGACCACCACGTGCCCTACAACCCGCTTCACGACCAGGGATACCCGTCGATCGGCTGCATGCCGTGCACCTCGGTGCCAGGCGAGGGCGAGGACGCCCGCGCCGGCCGTTGGGCAGGAACTGACCGCACGGAGTGCGGCATCAATGGCTAGCGCCGACACGGCGCTGGCGTTGACCCTCACAGCTCGCCAGGCCTCAGATTTCGAGCTGCTCGCGAATGGCGGCTTCGCGCCGTTGACTGGCTTCCTGGGATCGGGGGACTGGCGGTCGGTCTGTGAGGACATGCGCCTCGCCTCGGGCGAGTACTGGTCGATCCCCATCACGCTTGCGACGGATCTCGAGTGCGGCCCCGGCGACACCGTCGAGCTCATCGCCCCGAACGGCAAGGCGCTGGGCCGGCTGAAGGTCAGTGAGGTCTTCGAGCGCGACCTCACCAAGGAGGCGGAGCAGGTCTACCTCACCAAGGACGAGGCCCACCCCGGGGTCGCGGCCATGTATCAGGAGGGAAATCGCTGCGTGGCGGGCGAGATCGAGGCGGACGCCCTCCCCGATCACGACGAGGCCTTCATGCGGCGCTACCAGACGCCGGCGGAGTCGAAGGCCGCGTTTGCCGAGCGCGGCTGGAAACGGATCGTCGCCTTCCAGACCCGCAACCCGATCCATCGCGCGCACGAGTACTTGACCAAGGCGGCGCTGGAGATCTGCGACGGCCTCTACATCCACCCGCTGATCGGCGAGACCAAGCCTGGCGACATCCCCGCCGACGTGCGGATGCACTGCTACGAGGTGCTGATGGAGAACTACTACCACCCCGAGCACGTGATGCTGGGCGTGAACCCGGGCAAGATGCACTACGCCGGCCCGCGGGAGGCGGTGCTGCACGCGATCATCCGCCGCAACTACGGCTGCACCCACTTCATCGTCGGCCGCGACCACGCCGGCGTCGGCGACTACTACGGCACCTATGACGCCCAGCGGATCTTCGACGACATCGACACGGCGGAGCTCGGCATCGAGCCGCTGTTCTTCGAGCACACCTTCTGGTGCCACGAGTGCGAGGGCATGGGCTCGTCGAAGACCTGCCCCCACCCGCAGGAGTCGCACCTGTTCCTGTCGGGGACCAAGGTCCGGGAGCTGCTCGAGGCCGGCGACAAGCCGCCTCACGAGTTCAGCCGGGACGAGGTTGCTGAAATCCTGATCGACGCATACCGAAAGGAGTCAGCTACCGATGGCTGATCAGCAGGGCTTCTGCCTCTGGTTCACCGGCCTCTCAGGCTCTGGCAAGACCACGATCACCAACGTCCTGGTCAAGGAGCTGCGCAAGCGCGGCGCCAAGCTCGAGATCCTCGACGGCGACATCGTCCGCGAGAACCTCTCCAAGGGACTGGGGTTCTCCAAGGAGGACCGCGACACGAATATCCGCCGCATCGCGTTCGTGGCGAACCTTCTGTCGCGCAACGACGTCCCGGTCATCACGGCCGCAATCTCGCCCTACCGCGAGATCCGCGACGAGGCGCGACAGATGATGGACAGCCGCTTCATCGAGGCGTACGTGAAGGCCTCGGTCGAGGTCTGCGAGCAGCGCGACGTCAAGGGCCTCTACGCGAAGGCACGGGCCGGCGAGATCAAGGAGTTCACCGGCGTGTCCGACCCGTACGAGCCGCCGGAGAACCCCGAGCTGATACTCGACACCGAGCATCAGAGCCCCGAGGAGTCGGCGCAGCAGATCCTCGACTACCTCGAGGACAAGCGCCTGGTCCCCTCGGCCTCCTAGCGCACCGCTTCGGACTGCTGGGAACATCGGCTCAGAGCACCGCTTCGGGTACACGGTGATCGGCGATCGGTCAACGAAGCCGCACGGCTCACCGAGCTGGCCGAGGATCGGGGCGGGGTTCTGGCGTCGGCCTCGACGCCGTTTGTCACGGTATGCGTGACAAAGGCGTCAGTCGCGGCTTGCGTAACCGCTAGGCGGGCTTCGGCGGGACCTGCGGCTCGCCCAGCCCGTAGGTGTCGTAGGCGCCAAAGCGGCTGAAGGTCTTGTGCGTTGGGCCGTGGAAGTCCGAGGAGCCCGTCGGCACGAGGTCGAACTCGGAGCACAGCTCGAGCAGGTGCTTTGTCTGCTCGGCCGTGTGCGGCGGGTAGAAGGCCTCGACGCCGTCGAGGCTCACGTCCTTGACGAGGCTGGAGACCAGGTCGCGCACCTGCTCGGGATCGGAGACGTCCCAGTAGGGATGGGCGATCACCGCGGCGCCGCCGGCCTGGTGGATCAGCTCCACGGCCTCCTCGGCAGTGGGCCATCTACGGGCCACGAACGCCTTGGCCCCGGGAACCAGGTACTCCTCGAAGAACGGCCCCAGGTCGGGACCGGCCCCGGCCGCCTTGGCGATGTGGGGTCGTCCGATCGCGTCGGCGGCGCCGGCCTGGGCAACCGCGTCCTCGAATCTGACCTCGACGCCGTGGGCGTTGAGCCGGGCGATGATCTCCTTGGCGCGCTCCAACCGCTCCTGCTGAGCGCGCTCGCAGGCCGGTGCGATCGCCTCGACGTCGATCCAGTAGCCGCAGATGTGGAGGTCCTCGGAGTACTTGTGCACGCACGACATCTCCACCGCGGGCACGTTTTCGATCCCGGCATCGGTCGCGGCGTCGCTCGCCTCCCGCACGCCGGCGACGCCATCGTGATCGGTGAGGGCCATGGTCGTGACCCCCGCCTCAGCGGCGAACCGAGCCACCTCGGCCGGGGGGAGCTGGCCGTCGGAGACCGTTGAGTGCGCCTGGAGGTCGATCACGGATTGTTGACCTTACTTGCGACAATAGCTGCATGCGCATCTCAGCCAAGGCCGATTACGCCGTGCGCGCGGCGCTGGAGATGGCGGCCGCACCGGAGAGGGAACCGGTCAAGGGCGAGCGGCTCGCCGAGGCCCAGGACATCCCGCTTCAGTTCCTCGAGCACATCCTGCTCGAGCTCAAGCACGCGCGGCTCGTCCAGGCGCGCCGCGGCGCCAAGGGCGGCTACTGGCTGGCCCGCGAGCCTGAGGAGATCACGCTAGCCGACGTCATCCGGGCGGTGGAAGGCCCACTCGCCAACATTCACGAGAACGCCCCGGAGGAGCTGCACTACGCGGGTCCCGCCGAGCGCCTGCGCGACGTCTGGGTTGCGGTTCGGCAGGGGTTGCGCGCCGTGCTCGAGAATGTGACGCTCGCCGACGTCGCCGGCGGCGAGCTGCCCTGGAGAATCGACGCGATCCTCAACGATCCCGAGGCCTGGATCAAGCGCTGAGAGCCCGCAGGATCCGGCCGGCGTCCGGTACCATGCTCGCTTTCGCGACTAATCTGATCAACAAAGGGAACTGAACCCTGGGGCAGGGGTCCCGACCCAGCTCCGTCTCTCCGTGGATCCAGCACTCGTCATCTTCGGCTTCGGCATCGGCCTGCTGGTCGGCATGACCGGCATGGGCGGTGCATCCCTGATGACGCCGCTTCTGATCCTGGTCTTCGGAATCAGCCCGGTGACTGCGATCGGTACCGACATCTTCTATGCGGCGGTGACGAAGACCGTGGGCGGCTACCAGCATCTGAAGCTCAAGACCGTACACCGCGGAATCGCCTTCTGGCTGGCGGTCGGAAGCGTGCCCTCGGCAATCGCCGGGGTGTGGGTGATCGAGTTGCTTCAGAGCCGGTACGGCGAGGACCTCGACAAGCTCGTACTCGGGATGCTCGGCGGCGCGCTTCTCGTGGTCGGACTGGCGACCCTGCTGCGCTCGGTGTTCTTCAAGGACGTGATCGCCGAGCGCTCGGCGATGCACCTCTACCGCCGGCACATCATCGCGGCGATAGTCACCGGAATGGTCACCGGCTTCGTGATCGGCCTGACCTCGGCCGGAAGCGGGACCCTGATCGCGATCGCGCTGATCGCGATCTTCCGCCTCACCCCGCAGCGCGTGGTCGGCACCGACGTCTTCCACGCTGCCGTGCTGTTGTGGGCGGCGGGAGCGGCCCACTGGGTCGGTGGGAACGTCGACTTCGCGCTCGCAGGGAACATCCTCATCGGTTCGATTCCCGGCGTGATCCTCGGAACGAACCTGTCCGTGAAGGCTCCACAGGCGTTCCTGAGGCGCGCCCTCGCCGTGGTGCTGATCGCATCCGGGGTGACGCTGATCTCGAAGGAGGGCGACCCGAGCGTGGTGATTCCCGCGATCGGCATTGCCGCGGTGATGATCAGCGTGCTCTTCGGGGCGCAGGCGGTAGCGCATTCGCGTCGCAAGCGCGCCGGCCCGGCGGGCGCCGCAGCCGGCTAGAACGCTCGGCTAGGTACGCTCCGCGCGTGGACTTCGAGCTCAGCCCACGGGTGGAGGAGCTGCGAGACCGGATTCGGGCCTTCATGGACGAACACATCTATCCGGTCGAGCTCGAGGTGCTGAAGGCGCTCGACGACGAGGTCGCTTCCGGCGTCCCCTACCCGGCGATCCTGGTAGAGATCCGGGAGCGGGCCAAGGCCGACGGTCTCTGGAACCTGTTCATGCCGGACGAAGAGCACGGGGCCGGCCTCAGCAACTGGGAGTACGGGGTCCTCTGTGAGGAGATGGGCCGCAGTCCCGCGGCGGCGCCGATGGCGTTCAACTGCTCGGCGCCCGACACCGGGAACATGGAGATCCTCGCCGAGCACGGGACCGAGGAGCAGAAGGCGACCTGGTTCAAGCCGTTGCTGGAAGGCGAGATACGGTCCTGCTTTTCGATGACCGAGCCCGAGGTTTCCGGCTCTGACCCGACCACGCTGCGCACCCGCGCCGAGCTGCACGGGGACGAGTGGGTCATCGACGGGCACAAGTGGTTCACGTCCGGCGCCGTCGGCGCGGACGTCGCGATCGTGATGGCCGTGACGGACCCCGAGGCGCACAAGTATGCACGCGCCTCGATGATCCTGGTGCCGACCGACGCCCCGGGGTTCAACCTGGTCCGCCCGGTGCCGGTGATGGGCCACGACGGCGGGCCGGGTCACTGCGAGATCCGCTACGAGGACTGTCGCGTTCCGGCGGACAACCTGCTGGGCCCCCGCCAGGCGGGGTTCGTGATCGCGCAGGACCGGCTCGGGCCGGGACGCATCCATCACTGCATGCGCGCGATCGGCAGCTGCGAGCGGGCGATCGAGATGATGTGCAAACGCGCCAACGAGCGCCAGAGCTTCGGCTCGAGGCTGGCCGACAAGCAGTTCATCCAGGACTTCATCGCCAAGTCGCGCATGGAAACCGACCAGGCGCGCCTGCTGACGCTGCTTGCAGCCTGGAAGATGGACAACGCCGGCAAGCGGGCGGCTCGGCAGGAGATCTCGATGATCAAGGTGGTCGCGGCCAACGTCGTCATGGACGTGCTCGACCGCGCGATTCAGGTGCACGGCGCGCTGGGGATGTCCGACGACACGCCGCTCGCCGGGATGTGGCGCTTCTCCCGGATGCTCAAGGTCGCCGACGGTCCGGACGAGGTGCACAAGATGGTGATCGCCCGGCGTGAGCTGAACCGGTGGACCACCGAGGCCGAGACGGCGGGCGACGCCACCCTGCGGCCAGAGCCCGCGCCGGTGGGCGGCGGCCAGACGTCCTCGGGCTGAACCGGCGCCCGGCGCGGACGACTCGGCGGCCCGCGGGTTCGCGGTGGCCGCGCGACCCGCGGCTAGTTGAGCCGCCGCTCGGCCTCGTCGGCCGCCTCGGCCAGGCGCTCGACCACCGCGGCGAAACGCCGCATCCCCTCCACCTCCTCCGGGCTGCCCCCGTACTGGCCGGCGCTGTGTCGCGCGTAGACGCCCTCGAGGATGACGGCGAGCTTCCAGAGGCCGAGCGCGACGTAGAAGTCCAACTCGCTCAGATCGCGCCCCGAGCGCTCGGCGTACCGCTCCTTCACGTCCTGGCGCGAAGGGAAGCCCGGCGCCTGGGTCGCCGGCTCGAGCGGCACCAGCTCGTCCCCCTCCTCCCCCCAGTAGACGATCAGCATGCCCACGTCGGTGAGCGGGTCGCCGAGCGTGCAAAGCTCCCAGTCGACGACCGCCGCCACGTCGCCCGAGTCGCGCAGGATCATGTTGTCGAGGCGGTAGTCGCCGTGGACGATCGTGGCCGGGCCCTGCTCGGGAATGCGGGCAACGAGCCTGTCGTGGACCTCGTCCACGAGCGGCAGCTCGCGGGTCTTGGACTTCTCCCACTGGCCCCGCCAGCGCCGCAGTTGCCGGGCGACCTGACCTTCGCGCTTGCCGAGGTCGCCGAGGCCGACCCTGTCGGGGTCGACGGCGTGGAGCTCGACCAGAGTGTCAACCACCCGCTCGCCGATCGCGCGCCGGTCGTCGGGGTCCGGGAACCGTTCCGCGTCGGCTTTAGCGCGCAGCACCGGACCTTCGAGGAAGTCCATGACGTAGAACGGCGCGCCGTTGACGCCGTCGTCGGGGCACAGGCCGACCACCGGGGGCACCGGGACCGGCGTGTCCTCGAGCGCCGTGATCACCCGGTGCTCCCGAGCCATGTCGTGGGCGGAGGCGAGCCGCTTGCCGAGGGGCGGTCGCCGCAGCGCCCAACGCCCGCCCGCGGAATCGGTGACCGAATAGGTGAGGTTCGAATGCCCGCCCGAGATTCGCTCGAAGGTCAGCGGCGGTTCGGCGCCGGGCACGTTGGCCTCGAACCACGCCTCGACCCCCTCGCGGTCGATGCCGTCGGGGACTTCGGCCCCGGCCTCGGCGGTGCCGCTAGCCTCCTCCGCGCTCACAAATCACCAACTACACATGTCTCTTTCGGGGCATGAATGCCCTCACGGGAATGCCACAGCATATGTCCGATGAGCCCCGTCACCGAGCCCTGATCGTCGACTTCGGGGGAGTGCTGACCACGAGCATCTGGCCGGCGTTCGCCCAATTTTGCGAGGCGGAGAGCCTCGGGCGGGACTCGGTGCGGGAGCTCTTTCGCGACGACCCCGAGGCGCTGGCGCTGCTGCGCCGGCTCGAGACCGGCGAGCTCTCCGCCGAGGAGTTCGAGCCTCGCTTCGGCGCCATGCTGGGAGTCGCGGAGACCGACGGACTGATCGAGCGCCTCTTCACCGGCCTGCAGCCCGACGGGGTGATGATCGAGGCTGTTCGCAGCGCTCGGGATGCGGGCGTGCTCACCGGGCTGATCTCGAACTCCTGGGGGCTGGGGATCTACGATCGCGCGCCGACGGACCTCTTCGACGCCACGGTGATCTCCGGCGAGGTTGGCCTGCACCAGCCGCAGCCCGAGATCTTCCGGCTTGCTTGCGGCCGACTCGGCGTCGACCCGGAGGAATCGGTCTTCGTCGACGACCTCCGAGAGAACTGCGCGGGCGCCGAGGCCGTGGGCATGACGGCCGTTCTTCACCGCGACTCGGCGCAGACCGTGGCGCGGCTCGAGGAGCTGCTCCGCGTGAGCCTGAGCTAGGCCCCGGCGGCGATCAGCGCCACGCCGCCAAGCGCAAGCACGACGCCGATCCGCTGCGGGCCCCGCAGGCGCTCGCCCAGGAACACGCGCGCGAGCAACACCGTGACGGCCGAGTACAGCGAGCCCGCCACGGCCACCAGCGACAGCAGCCCGTGGTTGGTCGCGACCGCGAACAGGCTGTTGGCGGCGATGTCGAAGCAGCCGATCGAGAGCAGCGCCGGCCACAGCTCGCGCGGAATGACAAGCGAGGGCCGCACGAACGCCGCGGCCAGGAGCAGGGTCGTGACGCCACCGACACGGGCGGCGACGATCGTCCACGCGGGTTCGTCGCCGGCGCTCGCGTCGAGGGCCAGAAAGAACGTCCCGAAGCCCAGGGCTGCGAGCGCCGCGAGCCCAACGGCCGTCCTGCCCGCGGATCTCCACTCGGGGTCGGGCTCGCGCGCAACCAGCACGACACCCGCGACCGCCGCCGCCGCGCCCACCCCCTGCACCGCCGCGGGCTCCTCGCCCTGCACCAGCCCACCGGCCACCGGCACCAGCACACCAAGCGCCGCGATCGTCGCGACGACGCTGATCGAGCCGAGCGCCATCGCGCGATAGAAGGCACCCAGGGCGAGCACGACGGCCGCTCCGGCGCCCGCGCCGATCGCCGCATCGCCGGTGCCGAGTGCGTCGCCGCCCACCGCGATCGCAACGATCAGCGCCAGGACTAGGCCGACCGGCTGACTGACGAGAAGGACGGTAAGCGCCGAGATGCGCCTGCTCTGCAAGCCGCCGAGGAAGTCAGAGATTCCCCAGGCGACGCTCGAGGCCAGGCCGAGCGCTATCCCGAGCAGACTCTCTCCGTCCCCGTCAGCCCGTCGAGGCTGAACCGAACGCCGATCTGGACCTCGCTTCCGTCCGGAGCCTCCACCCGCGTCCAGTCGCCGTCCCGCTCCACGCAACCCTCACCATCGACCACGTCCCAGTACGGCGTCCACCGATATCGCACCGGCGGCTCGTCGATGAAGCGGTACACGCGCCAGTCGTGGTTTGACCACTCGGGCTCGAGGAACGGCAGGCCCGCGTCGATCAGGTCGACCTCGTCCTCCGCGAGATAGTCGCGCTCGACGCCCAGCGGAACTGCGACGAGTCCGACACCGTGCTCATTGAGCCAGTCCCGATAAGCCCCGGGCGTGAGCTCTCCGTCTTGAAAGAGCTCGAAGTCGTCGGACTCGAGCTGACGCATCCAGCCTCTGGCGAGCGGGAAGTGCTCGGCGACGTAGACCGCCTCCCAGCGGTTCCGCGTCGCGGGCACGTGGACGCGAGTCTCCCCGGTCGCGGCGGCCTCGGTCTCCTCGGCTTCGAGTCTGGAGATCAGCGGCTCGTAGAAGGACGCCTCGGTCGAGGGATCGCCCAGGGCAGTCACCGTGTCGCGGATCGGAGGGCTGAGCTGCCAGTAGAGGAGCGGCACCGCGACAATCGCCAGCGCCACCGGCCGGTACCAGGCGACCAGCAACGCGATGGGCGCCGCGAACAGCGCTCCGAGCCGCGTCAGGTTCCCGCCGAGCGGGTTCGGGATGGCCACGACGAGAATCGCCAGGATCAGGTAGAGCGCAACGCCGATTCGGAGCTCGCGCTCCTCCGGTGGGATCAACCAGAAGGCGCCGGCGGCGAACAGCGGCACGGCGATGAAGGAGGAGAGCGCGAACGGCTCCTCGCCTCCGTTCGGAAACGCGAGCCCCATGACGAGGATCGCCAGCGCCGAGGGGAGCGCCAGGGCGGCGCCGCGCGTCCGGTCGCCGGCGAGCCCGATCGCGGCACCCGCGAGCCCCGTGAACAGGCCGGCGACGGGACTCGCGATTCCGGTCAGGCCGGCAAGCATCGCGCACAGGACCAGCCGCCGCGATTCTGCCGCCAGCAAGGCTCCCAAGCCGATCGCGATGCCGAGGAGGAACGGCATGCGGCCGGTGAACAGCCAGGCGCTGACCCCGACCGCAAACACCATCGACGCGAGCTGCCCGCCGCGCGTGCCGTAGCGGCGGGAGACGAGAACCGCGAACAGCACCGCGGCGACAACGGCGGCGATCGCCCCCACCAGCCGAACGCCGAGCCAGGCCGCGAGCGGCGGATACAGGAGGCTGTAGCCCGGGACGTGGAAGCCGCCGTACCAGGCGTTGCTCCAGAGCACGAAGCCCTGATCGGCGAAGAGGTCCGCGCGAAAAGTCTGCGCGGCGAGGTCGGCGCTGGCCGGTTCCCAGGCGAGGTAGACGGCCGCTACCACGGTGGCGATGAGCACGGAGGGGGCCATTGAGGCGGCTAGCTTATGGGCATGTACCTCGCGGCCATCGACCTCGGGGGACAGGTCGATCGATTCCTCGATGCTGCGGGGAATTTCTTCGAGAGCCTGGCCCGGATCGAGCTTCCCTACCTGGCGCTCGCTCTGCTGCTTTCACTGGGTCTCCAGCTATGCCGGGCGCACGCGTGGGCGAACGCGCTGCGCGCCGCCTACCCCGACGACCGCGTGAACGAGCGCAGCGTGATCGCCTCGTTTCTGATCGGCGTGGGGATGAACGGCGTACTCCCGGCGCGAGGCGGCGACGCGATCAAGATCGTGCTGGCCAAGCGCAGTGTTCGCGACTCCAGCTATCCGGCGATCATCTCCTCGTTCGCGGTCCTGGCGCCGTTCGACTCCGGAATCGGGCTGCTCGTCCTGCTGTACGCGATCACCCAGGGCCTGCTCCCGGCCGCCCCGCGCCTGCCCGAACTGCCGGCGTTCGACATCTCCTTCTGGGCCGCGCATCCCCAGCTCCTGCTGCTGACCGTGACTGTGGTCGGGATCGGACTCATCATCCTGGTCGCCATTCTGGCCAAGCGCGTGGAGCTCTTCTGGCAGCACCTCAAACAGGGCGTCGCGATCCTCCGTCAGCCGCGCCGCTACTTTCGCGAGGTGTTCGCCTGGCAGGCGCTCGGCTGGGTGCTGCGCTTTTCGTCCTTCTGGCTGTTCCTGGACGCCTTCAACATCGGCGGGTCGTTCGAGGCCGTGATGCTCGTGATGAGCGTGCAGGCGATCAGCGGGGCGCTGCCGTTCACGCCCGGGGGCGCGGGAGCACAGCAGGCGCTGCTGGTCGTGGCCCTCGATGGTCCGACGTACGCCGCCGTGCTCGCCTATTCGGTCGGCCAGCAGCTGGCGGTGACGATCTGGTCCGTCCTGATCGCGATCGCGGCGATGGTCCTGATCTTCCGCACGAGCGATTGGCGCGCGCTGATCCGCGAGGGACGAGAGGCGCAGGCCGAGGGTTGACCCGCCGGAGTTCAGGCCTTTGCGTACTCGACCCGGATCTGCTTGCCCTTGAGCTTGGTGCCGTCGAGGCGCTCGAGAGCCCGCTCGGCCTCGTCCTCGGCGAGGTCCACGAACGTGAATCGCTCGAGCACCCGCACCTCGCCGATCGAGCCCTCCGGAACGACGGCGCCCTCGGTCAGCGCCCAGCGGATGTCCGACTCGGAGATCCCGCTGCGCTTGCCGCGGTTGACGAACAGCTTCACATGGCCGTCGCCGGGCGCTCCGTCGCCCTCCGCCCCGGCGCCGGCCACGACGGCCTCGCGCTTCCGATCGGCCCGATGGTCTCGGCGCCGCGGCCGCGGCGCGTGCTCGATGCGCTCCTCGGCCGGCTCCCATTCGCCGATCGAGACCCTTGCCTCCCGCTCGATTCGTCCGATCTCGTCGCGCTGCGCGGGCGTGACGAAGGTGATCGCGCGTCCCGTCCTTCCGACCCTGCCGGTGCGACCGATCCGGTGCACGTAGATCTCAGTGTTGTTCGGCAGGTCGTAGTTGATGACGTGGGTCACGTGCTCGATGTCGAGGCCGCGAGCCGCCACGTCGGTGGCGACGAGCAACGGCAGCTTGTGTTCCTTGAACGCGATCATCACGCCGTCGCGAGCCCCCTGCGTCATGTCGCCGTGCAGGGCCTTTACCCGCAGGCCGCGGCGCCGCAACTCCTCGTCGAGGCGAGCGGCTCCGATCTTCGTGCGGCAGAAGATGATCGCCTGCTCTGGCTCCTCGTCGGAGAGCACCTCCACCAGGCGCTCGGTCTTGGAGCGCGCCGGGACCTCGACGAACGCCTGCTCGATCGCGTCGACGGTGAGCTGCTTCGGGGTGACCTTGATCGTCACCGGGTCGTACATGTAGCGCTCGGCCAGGCGAACGATTGGGGCCGGCATCGTGGCCGAGAACAGGCCCGTCTGGCGCCCGCTCGGGCACATGTGAAGGATCTTCTCCACGTCCTCGATGAACCCGAGGTCGAGCATCTCGTCGGCTTCGTCGAGGACCACGTAACGAGCGGACGTCAGCACCAGGGAGCGGCGCGAGATCAGGTCCATCATCCGGCCCACCGTGGCGACGACAACGTGCGCGCCCGCCCGCAGACGGGACTGCTGTGCCGAGATCGGGGCCCCGCCGAACACCGCGACGACCTCGATGTCGAGGTGCTCCGCGTAAGCTCGGAGCGCCTGCGTGACCTGAATGCAAAGCTCTCGCGTCGGGGTGAGGA
>JBKPDQ010000169.1:0-11295 GCA_046728015.1 Actinomycetota bacterium | reverse complement strand
GTCGCGACCCTGAGCCCGGCGATGATCTCCGGAACGGCGAGCGGAAGCTCCACTCGCCACAACAGCTGCCGTTCGGTCATCCCCATGCCACGGCCGGCGTCCTTCGGGTCCGGGGGGACGTTTGCGAGTCCGGCGACGATGTTGCGATAGATGATCTGCAGCGTGAATGCGGTCAGCGCGATGATCGCCGTGTCCGTGCCGCGCCCGGTGATTGGCAGCAGCAGGAAGAAGAACGCGAGGCTGGGGATCGTGTAGAGGACGCCGGTGGCGCCGACGAACGGCGGCACCAGCCAGCGCTGGCGGTGCGACGCCAGCGCCATCGCGAACGCGATCGCAAACCCCAGCCCGACCGAGGCGAGGACGAGGACGACGTGCTCGACCAGCGGGTCGACGTAGCGATCGAAGTTGTCCAGGACCCAGCCGGCGCAGAAGGCGCCGTTGTCCTGGATGCAGTCCGACTCCGAGCGGTCGCGGAAGAAGTCGGAGCTTGCCTGGGCGATCGGTGGCGCAGTCGTCCCGAGCACGGCCACCTCAATCCACGAGCGGGCGCTCGGCCGCCGGATGTTCGTCTGCCCTTGCCTCCGGGGAGGCGAGGAACTCGGAGATGATCTCGATGGAGAGCACGCCGGCGATCCGGCCCTGGCCATCGACCACGGGCGCGTACTGCGACTCGGCTTGGAGGAGGTCGGAGAGGGCGTCGCGCATCACGTCGTCGAGCTCGAGCAGCGGGTCCGGCCCCGAGTTGGGCTTGGCGGGGACCGTGTCATGAGCGAGATCGGTATCCGAGAGCCACCCCAACGGGCGGCGCTCGGAGTCGACCAACAGCGAGTGCGGGACCTCGGCGCCGGCGAGCTTCGCTCTCACCTCGGCTGTCGCCTGGCCGACGAAGGCGAGCGGCGCCTCCCAGAGGTCGATGTCGGCCACCCGTAGCAGGGCGAGGCGCTTCAGCGCGCGGTCCGCTCCGACGAAATCCTCGACAAAGTCGTCGGCGGGCGCCATCAGGAGCTCGGCCGGAGTTGCGTACTGCGCCAGGTGCCCGCCCTCCTGCAGTACAGCGATCCGATCGCCCATCTTCAGCGCCTCGTCGATGTCGTGGGTGACGAACAGGATCGTCTTGCGAAGCTCGGCCTGAAGGCGCAGGAACTCGTTCTGGAGCCGCTCGCGATTGATCGGATCGACCGCGCCGAATGGCTCGTCCATCAGCATCACGCCGGGGTTCGCCGCGAGCGCCCTCGCGACGCCGACGCGCTGCTGCTGCCCGCCCGAGAGCTGAGCCGGGAAGCGGTCGTCCATCGCCGGATCGAGCCCGATCAGCTCGACCAGCTCGTCCACCCGCGCGCGCGTGCGCTCCCGATCCCAGCCAAGGAGCTGCGGGACGGTGGCGATGTTGTCGGCGATCGTGCGGTGCGGAAAGAGCCCGATCTCCTGGATCACGTAGCCGATCTCGCGGCGCAGGTCCGAAGCCGAGCGCTCGCGCACGGAGCGACCGCCGACGACGATGTCGCCCGAGGTGATCTCGACCATCCGGTTGACCATCCGCATCGCGGTGGTCTTCCCGCATCCGGAGGGCCCGACGAGCACGCAGATCTCACCGGCGGGAACGTCGAGGCTGAGCGCGTGCAACGCGTCGCGATCGGCCCCGGCGTAGCGCTTGGTCGCCCCTCGGAACTCGACCGCGAGCGCCTCGGGCCGACCGTCCACATCCGGTGCGACGGCTGCGCCGCCTGACATGCCCCTTTCGGCGCTAAACCGCCTCACTTGCACACCGCGCGATCGTAGCGGCGCCGTCACGGCTGCGGCGGGAGCTTTCTGTATAGATGGGTGGGTGAACGCCGAGCGCCAGCCGCAGGGCCTGTCCAGCGCCGAGGCGGCGCGCCGGCTGGCGAAGCTCGGCCCGCTGGAGTCGCCCACGAGCCGCTCCACGGCTTCAATCGTGGTCGCGAACGTCGTGACGCTGTTCAACGCGATCATCGGCGTCTTCTTCATCCTCATCCTCTCGTTGGGGCTGTTCGCGGACGCGATCTTCGGCCTGATCGCGATCGTCAACTCGGCGATCGGGATCCGCCAGGAGTTGAAGGCCAAGGAGACGCTCGATCAGCTCGCGTTGCTTGTCGCGCCGAGAGCGAAGGCCGTGCGCGACGGCCGGGTCGTGGAGCTGCGCGCGGACGAGGTCGTTCCGGGCGACGTCGTGCGTGTCGAACCCGGCGACCAGCTCGTGGCCGACGGCGTGCTCATCTCCTCACGCGGGCTGATGGTCGACGAGTCGCTGCTGACCGGCGAGTCGGACGGGATCCGCAAGCGAACCGGCGACCGCCTGCTCTCGGGCTCGTTCTGCGTCTCGGGCTCCGGCTACTACGAGCTCGACGCGGTTCGCGAGGACAGTTACGCCGAGAAGCTCGCCGGCGAGGCGCGCCAATTCCGGCACCCGCCCTCGCCCCTTCAGCTCGAGGTCAACCGGGTGCTCGGCGCTACCACCGTGGCCCTGGTGCCGATCGGGCTGGTGGTCGTGCTCGGGCTGAGCCTCCACAACACCGAGTTCCGCGAGGCCGCCCAGACGGCGACGGCCGGCCTGGTGACGCTGATCCCGGAGGGGCTGGTGTTGCTGATGAGCGTCACCCTCGCCGTCGCCGCGGTGCGGCTGGCGCGCCAGAACACCCTCGTGCAGCAGATGGCCGCAACCGAGGCGCTGGCAGCGGTCGACACGGTCTGCGTCGACAAGACCGGGACGCTGACCGACGGGACGCTGAAGCTGGTCAAGGTCGAGACAGCCGATCCCAACGACCCGGCCTCTGCGGAGCGGGCGCTGGCCCGGTTCGCCGCCTCGGCTGGTGAGCGCAACCGCACGCTGGAGACGATCGCCGAGCGCTACCCGGCGGCGCCCGAGCGCGTCTCGGCCGAGGTTCCCTTCTCGTCGCAGTGGAAGTGGAGCGGTCTGGCACTCAACGGCACCGCCTACGCGCTCGGCGCCCCAGACGTGCTGACGCAGACGGGAGCGCTGTCGCTGCCACCCGGGCTCCAGCGCGCGCTCGCCGAACACACCGCGGCCGGCAGGCGGGTCGTCGCGTTCGCTCAGGCGAGCGGGCCGCTTCCCGACGATCCGGCCTCGCAGCCGCCGCCGACCCTGCGCCCGCTCGCCCTGGTGGTGCTCGAGGAGACGCTGCGACCGGACGCAGCCGAGACGATCGAGTTCATGCGCTCGCAGCAGGTGGACCTCAAGCTGATCTCGGGCGACGCGCGGGAGACGGTCACAGCGGTCGCCCACGCGGTGGGGGTGCCCGCCGAGGCGCCCGTGATCGAGGGGCCGCAGCTGCCGCAGGAGCGTTCGGACCTCGGGCAGGCCGCAGAGCGACACACCATCTTCTGCCGGATCACGCCCGACCAGAAGAAGGCGCTCGTCGGCGCGCTGGCCGATCGGGGCAGGTTCACCGCGATGATCGGCGACGGAGTCAACGACGTCCCGGCTCTGAAGCGCGCCCGCCTCGCGGTGGCGATGGGCTCCGGCAGCCAGATCACCAAGGGCATCGCCGACATCGTGCTGCTGCGCGATCAGTTCTCGATGCTGCCGCGCGCCGTCGCCGAGGGCCGGCGGATCGCGCGCAACATCCACCGCCTGGGCCGCCTGTACCTGACCAAGTCCGTCTACGCCGGCTTCCTCATCACCCTGACCGCGATCTTCGGGCTCACGTTCCCGTTCCTGCCGCGGCATCTGACCGTCGCCGCCTTCCTGACCATCGGCGTGCCCTCGTTCGTCCTCGCGCTTGCCCCGAGCGAGGGCCCGCTCTACCGCGGCCGGTTGCTGCGCGCTTTAGCGGCGTTCGCGTTCCCGGCCGGGATCGCGATGGGGATCGCCTCGCTGCTGTCGTTCTACCTCGTCGACATCGGCGGCTCCCTCGAGGAGGCGCGGACCGCCGCAACGACGACCCTGATCGTGCTCGGGCTGTGCTTCATCCTCCTGCTCGAGCGCGGGCCCGGCCGCGAGCACATCACGATTCAGAGCTACATGCTGGCGATGGTCGCCGGCCTGGGAGCGATCTTCGCGCTCATCCTCGCGGCTGAGCCGGTGCGCGACTTCTTCGAGCTCGAGCTGCTCTCCGGCGGCCAATGGTTCCTGGCCCTGGCCTGCGTAGCCGGCGGCCTCGGGCTCGCAGGCGCGGCATGGCGGCTGCCGCAGATCCAGCGACTCGAGCTGCCGGAGGAGGAGCTGGTGCCGGACGACGGGGTCCCGGAGGCCACGCACTCTCCGCGCACGACAGAGATACCCGCCGTGCCGGAAGAGCCGCCCACGGAACGAATCAAGCCGACGTGAGCAACGGACCGAACAAGAACGGTGATCGCAGGCGCACGAAGATCGTGGCCACGATCGGGCCGGCGACGACAACACAGGACACGATGGCCGCCCTGATCCGTGCTGGCGCAGACGTCTTCCGGCTCAACTTCTCCCACGGCACGCGCGAAGAGCACGCCGGGCGGATCGCAACGGCGCGCCAGGCCGCTCAGGCAACCGGCAAGGAGATCGGCCTGCTGGGAGACCTCCCCGGCCCGAAGCTTCGCCTCGGCGATATGGGATCCGGGGTCGTGGACGTCGAGGCCGGCCGGGAGATCGTCCTGACCACAGCCGCCACGACCGCCGGCCCCGACCGATTGCCGGTGAGCTGGGACGGGCTGCCGGCCGCCGTCCACAGCGGCGACGAGATCTATCTCGCGGACGGGCGCATTCGCCTGCGGTGTCGCGAGGCAGAGGGGACCGAGGTGCGGTGCATCGTCGAAGCGGGCGGCCCGGTTGCCTCGCACCAGGGGTTGAACCTCCCCGGGGTGGAGCTGCCGCTGCCTGCGGCCGGACGTGAGGACCTGGAGTGGATCGACTTCGCGGTGGAGCAGGGCATCGATCTGCTGGCGGTCTCGTTCGTTCGGCGCGCGGAGGACCTCGACCCCGTCGAGCGGCGGATCCGCACCGCCGGGGCCGACATCCCCCTGATCGCCAAGATCGAGAAGCCGCAGGCGGCCGAGAACGCGGAGTCCATCGTCAAGGCCGCCCTCAGCGGAATCATGGTCGCCCGCGGAGACCTCGGGATCGAGCTGCCGATCGCCTCGCTTCCGGTCGTGCAGAAGCGCCTGCTCGCGCTGGCGGGGCGCAACTCGCGCCCGTCGATCACGGCCACGCAGATGCTCGCCTCGATGGTCGAATCCCCGCGCCCGACTCGCGCGGAGGTCTCAGACGTCGCCAACGCGATCTGGCAGGGCACCGACGCGGTGATGCTGTCGGAGGAGACGGCAATCGGGCAGTACCCAGTGGAGGCCGTACAGATGATGGACCTGATCGCACGGGAGACCGAGCCCGACCTGCCGTACGGCGAGTGGCTGCTCAACCGCGCCTGGGCCGACTCCTCAGACGTCGCGGGGTCGGTGGCGCGGGCCGCGGTCGGATCGACCTACACGCTCGGCCTCAAGGCGCTGGTGGTGCCAACCCGCAGCGGCCGCACGGCGCGGCTGGTGTCGGCGCATCGCCCGCAGGTGCCGGTGCTCGCGATCTCGCCGCGCCTGGAGACGGTTCGTCGTCTCAACCTCCTGTTCGGGGTCGAGTGCGTGATCGCCGAGGACTGGACGAGCCTCCGCGCGCTCCTCGACGACTGCGCCCGACTGTCGCTCACGCAGGGTGTGGCGAAATCGGGCGACCTGATCGGAATCACGGCCGGCTTGCCGGAGCAGGGACTCGGCACGAACATGTTCGAGGTCCATCGAGTGCCGTAGCGGCTATCCCGACCCACCCAGGCCGAAGTCGCCAAAGGGCTCGTCGCGCTCGCGCACTGCCTGCTTGAATCCGGCCTGTGCGGCCCGGCGCTGCCAGGCGTATCCCTCCGGCGTGTGCCGGGCGATGCCGTCCATCAGCGTGCTCAGAGCCTGGGTCTGAAGGAGGCCCGCCGAGAGGATCGCCTGATTGGCCTGGAGCTTGTGCATGACGAGCTGGCTGACCGGGATCCGAGCCACTCGCTCGAGCAGCTCCTCGAAGACGCGATCGAGATCGTCGGCGGGCGCCCAGTCGGTGGCGAGCCCCCAGCTGACGGCCTGGCGCCCCGAAAGCGAGTCTCCGGTGAGCAGGAGCCGCTTGGCCCGGGCCGGCCCGAGGCGGTGGACCCACAGGGCCGTCGTCGGCACGCCCCAAACGCGAGCGGGCGGGTAGCCGATCTTCGCGTCCTCGGCGACGACCAGCAGGTCCGAGCAGAGCGCCATGTCGGTGCCGCCCGCGACGCAGTAGCCGTGCACCTTGCAGACGACCGGCTTCTCGGACCAGAACAGGCTCATGAAGCCGCGCACGTTCCGGGACATCATCTGGAAGTCGACGACGGGGTCCCAGATGGCGTCGGGGTCGTGGTTCGCAGCGATGACGCCGGGATCGAGCGCTGAGCCCTCCGGAACGTCGTCGGAGGCAGTGTCGTCGGGCCGGCCCTCGGCGGAGGCGACCAGGTCATAGCCGCCGCAGAACCCGGTGCCATTTCCGGCCAGCGCGATCACGTGCACCTCGGGGTCGAGGTTGGCGCGCTCCACGCAGGCCGCCAGCTCCCGCGGCATCTCGAGCGTGATCCCGTTACCTCGCTCGGGCCGGTTGAGCGTGACGCGCGCAATACGCCCATCGCGCGCGTAGGTCATCGTTTCGAGCGCATCCATCGCGAGGGAAGCTATAAGTGATCGATGGCCAAAGGCGAGTACACGAAGGTCGAAGCGGCGGGTCGTGAGGTTCGGCTCTCCAGTCCGGCCAAGGTCTACTTCCCGAAGCCGGGCTGGACGAAGCTCGACATCGCCGAGTACTACGTCACGGTCGCCGACGCGGCGCTGGTCCACGTCCGGGAGCGCCCGACCGTGATGAAGCGATTCGTGAACGGGATCATGGAGGACCCGATCTGGCAGAAGCGGGTGCCTAAGAACATCCCCGACTGGCTGCAGACGGCGACCGTTGCGTTCCCCTCTGGCCGGACCGCCGAGGAGCTGGTCGCCAACGATGCCGCGCACCTGGTCTGGGCGGTCAACCTCGGCGTGATCGACTTCAACCCCTGGCCAGCTCGGCGCGCGGACCTCGACCATCCCGACGAGCTCCGCGTCGACCTCGACCCCACACCCGGGATCGAGTGGGACGCGGTTCGGCGCACGGCCCTCGTCGTCCGCGACGTGCTCGCAGAGCATGACCTCGACGGCTACCCGAAGACCTCCGGCTCGAAAGGGATCCACGTGAACGTCCGGATCGAGCCGAAGTGGGACTTCCTCGAGGTGCGACGCGCTGCGCTCGCGATGGCCCGCGAGGTCGAGCGCCGAGCCCCCGACCTCGCCACCACGAAGTGGTGGAAGGAGGAGCGCCACGGGGTGTTCGTCGACTACAACCAGAACGCCCGCGACCGCACCGTGGCGTCCTGCTACTCGGTTCGCCCGACGCCCGACGCCCGCGTCTCGTGCGCGCTGAGCTGGGGCGAGGTACTGGATGTCGAGCCGGCCGACCTGCGACTCGACACGGTGCCCGACCGCATCAGCGAGCTGGGTGATCCGGCCGTAGACATCGACAAGCGGCCGGGCTCCCTGGAACGGCTGCTCGAGCTCGCCCGCCGCGACGAGGAGGAGGGTCTGGGTGACGCGCCATGGCCACCGCACTTCCCGAAGCAGAAGGGCGAGCCGAAGCGCGTGCAGCCGAGCCGCGACCGTGACCGACCGACCCACCGCGGCCGGGCCGGCGATCCGCAGCCTGGCGGGCCGCCGGAGGGCGTTCCCGGCGGGCTACAGCGCGGCTTCGGCTCGAAGCCGCGGACGGGCCAAGGCTACGAGGACGAGTTCGAGGATTCGCGCCCAAGACGTTCCTCAAAGTCACCGCGGGAGCCGAACACGAACGCAGCGAAGAGGAAACAGAAGCGCTAAGGATCGGCGCGAGCTCCCGACTGAGCACCAATACGGTGCTCAACCCCAGGTTCGCGGGAGAGCAGCTCGAACGCGATCAGCACCACCGCGGGCGGCACGGTGCCCGGGAGCGAGTCGACGACCAGGAACAACTGGTTGAAGGCCTGGGCGGCCACGAACGTCGCAACGGCCGCCAAGGGCTGGTTCCAGCGCTCGGCGGCAAGGATCCCGCCAACGACTCCCGCGACGAAGAAGTCACCGTAGTCTGTCGAGACGTCGCCGATGTCGGCGACCTGGAGGCGCGGGAGGCCCTCGGCCGGTGCGGCGGCGTTGAACACCGCGTTCTGCTCCCCGAAGAAATCGCCGAAGATGAACACGGCGTCGATCGTCGCCATCGCGAGCACTCCGGCCTTCAGGAACAGCAGCGGCGTCGCTCCGGCCAGCAATCGGCCCAGCGTCACGCAGGAGCCGACGATGAGCACGAGGCGAGCCAGCCGACCGCTGGGATCGTCGGGCGCGGCGAGCGCGATCGCCAGCGCCGGGGCGGCGAGCGGCGCAAGCCACGGCCGGGCGCCGTGAGCAGCCCAGCCGAGCGCCAGCGCGCAACCGGGTGGGACGAGCAGGAACGCAACCCACGTGAGCACGTCGGCACTGGCGTTCGCGATGAGGATCGCCGCGACGCTGAGCACCACGGACAGCGGCGCCACCAACGCCCAGCCTCGCCCGCTCGCCCAGGCCAGCCAGGCGGGCACACCGGCCGCGGGTAACGCGATCGTGAGCGCCTGGGCCGCGTCGAGCAGCGCGGTGTCGGGCTCGAAGTACACCGCGCCTAAGCCTGGCAGCGCTCGGAACGATCGTCGCGGCGGCTAGGAGTCGAGCTGATCGAAGGTGCAGTCCTTCGGGTCCTTGTCGTCACGCCAGCGCAGGACCTTGGTGCCGTGGCGGATCCGACCGTCGCTCACGTGGTCGAAAGCTACCTCCACGACCAGTTCAGGGCGCAGTCCGATCCACTCGAGGTCGCGGTCCGCCGCCCATCGACTTGGCTCGGCCGAGCCGCGCTCGCCGGTCTCGTACGGGGCGAGCTTGCCCACCAGCTCGCGCTTCTCCGTGGCGCGAAAGCCCGAGGTGTGACCGACCACGCGAAGCTCGCCCTTGTCGTAGAGGCCGAGGATCAGCGAGCCGACCGTGCCCTCCTCCTTGCCGACGCGCCAGCCCATCACCACGCAGTCGGCCGTTCGGAGCCGCTTGACCTTGACCATCCCCTTGCGCTCGCCGGGGCGATACGGCGCGTCGAGTTGCTTGGCGATCACGCCCTCGCCGCCCTCGAGCCAGGGCGCGGCCTTGGCCGTCGTCCGTCCCAGCGGCGTCAGCTCCAACGACCCGGCGACGGTCTTCTTGCGTCCGCCGAGTCCCGCGATCAGCTTCGCGAGTCGTTCTCGCCGCTCGGAGAACGGCTTCTTCAGCAGCTTCTCCGTGCCCTCCGCCAGCAGGTCGAACGCTCGCAGCATTGCGGGTGTTTGCTCGGCCAGCATCCGCACCCGCGACTCCGCGGGGTGCAGCCGGTTCTGAAGCGCGTCGAACTGCTCATGACCGTCGGCGCCGAGGATCAGGAGCTCGCCGTCGAGAACGTACTGGCCGAGCGGGAACTCGACCTCGGGAAAGTAGCGGCGCAGCGGCTTGCCGCCGCGCGACTGCAGGTAGACGTCGTCGCCGTCGACGAAGGCGAGCACGCGGAAGCCGTCGTACTTGGGCTCGTAGACCCACTCGGTGCCCTCGGGCAGGGTCTTGCGCGAGAGAGCGAGTTGCGGTTGCAGCGGCGGCTTCAACGGCAGGGCCACGCGACGAAAATACCGGCGGCACTTATCCGGTGTCTCGCGGCAGCACAGCGCGCCAGCTTCAGAGCCGCCGGGTCGCGACGATCTAGGATCGCCGCCGATGGACGCCACGGCCCAGCCGCCACGCGAGTGCGACGTCGTCGTCGTCGGCGCCGGCATCGTCGGCCTCGCTGCGGCACGGGAGCTGTCGCTGCGCCACGACGGTCTCGACGTCTGCGTGCTCGATCGCGAGCCCGGGATCGGTGCGCACCAGACGAGTCACTCAAGCGGCGTGATCCACGCGGGGATCTACTACCGCCCAGGATCGGTGAAGGCACGACTCTGCGTGCAGGGCGCCGCCGAGCTCTACGAGTACTGCCAAGCGCGGGGGATCCGCACCGAGCGCACGGGCAAGCTCATCGTCGCCACCTCCGAGGGAGAGCTCGACCGCCTGCACGAGCTCGAGCGCCGCGGGGTCGAGAACGGAGTGCCGGGACTGGGTCGAGTCGGCCCTGAGGAGATTCGCGAGCTCGAGCCACACGCCGTCGGCATCGCCGCCCTGCACTCGCCCAACACCGGCGTCGTCGACTTCGCGGAGGTGGCCGCCGCCTACGGAGAGGACGTCGCCGAGCGGGGCGGCAAGATCATCACGGCTTGCCCGGTGGACACGGTCGCCGAGCGCGACGGGCGCGCGCTGGTGCGACATCGCGCGGGCGAGACGAGCGCTCGGGTGGCGCTGGTGTGCGCGGGGGCGTGGTCCGATCGACTTGCAGTGGCGGCCGGGGCCGAGCCCGAGCCGCGGATCGTTCCCTTCCGCGGCGGATACCTGCGGCTCCGCCCGGAGCGCGCGCATCTGGTCAAGACGAGCATCTACCCCGTGCCCGATCCCGACCTGCCCTTCCTCGGCGCCCACCTGACGCGCGGCCACGACGGTGAAGTTCTGCTCGGCCCGTCGGCGCTGATGGTCGGGGCCCGGGACGCCTACCGCCCGTGGCGGGTTCGGGCGCCCGACCTCCGCGACACGCTGGCGTGGCCCGGCACGTGGCGCCTCATGCGGCGCTTCTGGCGCACCGGCCTCGACGAGCTCAGCCATGCCGCCAGCAAGCGGGCCTTCGTCGCCGAGGCGCAACGCTTCGTGCCCGAGCTCCAAGCGCGCGATTTCGTCGCCGGCCCGGCCGGCATCCGGGCCCAGGCGCTGGCCCGGGACGGCTCGCTGGTCGACGATTTCGTGATCTCCAGACTCGGTCCGGCGCTTCACGTGCGGAACGCGCCATCGCCGGCCGCGACGTCGTCGCTGCCGTTGGCGCGGATGATCGCCGACGAGGTCGACGCGCTGCTCGTCTAGCCCCTACGTCGATGGCGCGGGGGGCGCAGCCATCAGCTCGACCAGGTGACCGCCTGGAGCCCGCGCAAAGGCCCTGCGCTCGCCCCACAGCTCTCGTGCCTCGTCAACCTCGAAGCCGGCCTCGCGCAGCCGGTCGAGGGTGGCCTGAAAGTCGCCGGCGACTACCGCGGCGTGTCCGGCCCGGGGCACGGTTGGATCGGTGCTGTGGAGTAAATGGATCTGGGTCGGGGTCTGTTGGTGAGCCGCCTTAGCGACGTAAGC
>JBKPDQ010000168.1:0-10916 GCA_046728015.1 Actinomycetota bacterium | reverse complement strand
CCCTAGGCCTCTTGCGGCTCTCTCGCGCGGGCCACGAACAACTCCACCGGCTCGCCGAATCCCTTCAGCTCCACCCGGCCGATCGGATCGAACTCGAGGTAGGCGGAGGGGCCGATCGCGTCGACGACGGCCGCCGTCACCATCACCTCGCCGCCCAGCGCCCGGGCGACAACCCGGTGCGTGAGGTTGACCTCGCCCCCGAAGTAGTCGCCGTCGCGATACACCGCCCGACCGCAATGCAACCCCACTCTCGGTTGCGGTCGTTCCTGGAACAAGGTCAGGAAGCCGACAGCCCACTCGGTGAGCGTCACCGGGTCGGGAGAGACGATCATCACCTCGTCGCCGATCGTCTTGACGACCAGCGCCTCGGCCGGCAGCGTCGCCTCGACCGTCTCGATGAACCGCTCGACCAGGTCGAGCGCCTCCTCGTCGCCCTCCTCCTCGGTGTAGCGGGTGAAGCCCGTCAGGTCGACGAAGCAGAAGGCCATCTGCACACGGCCCAGCTGGCGCGCCTCGCCGAGCTCGGTCTCCATGTGGCCGACCACGTCCTGCTCCATGTAGAAGCGGAGGTAGCGCTGGTGGACGTAGTCCATGAACGGCGAGGTGAGGGGAAGCAGGTCCCGCGCCATGCCCTCCATCTCCTCCGCCATCTCCAGGGCGTCGACCCCCTGGCGAATCAGCGGCTCGTGGACGAACAGGTGAAAGAGCCTGACCTCCGCTTCGGCGATCTTGCGGATCGATTGCGCGTAGATCCGGATGAGCTGGAGCACGGCGACCAGCGGGAAGCCGGCCCGAAGCACCTCCGCGATCTGCTCCATGGCTTCGACGTCCTGCTCGGTCAGCGTCCCTTCGATCGCCGTCGGCGTGCCGAGCAGGCTCATGATCCGCTCGATCAGCTCCTCCTCGAGGCCGGCTCGCTCGGCGGCCTGGCCGCGGGTGTAGATCCGCTCGCTCGCTGGCAGCAGGTCCTCCACGTAACCGAACGCCAGCCGTCCGTCGCGGACCGCCTGGCGCAGCTCGCCGAGAGCGTGGCCGCGGTCGCGCATTCGCGAAACGACGCGCGCTTGCGCCGCGGCGGCAACTGTCCAGCGGCCGTCTCGGACGGGAACAACGCCCTGGTCTGCCCACCGCTTCAGGGTCGAGGGCGACACCCCCGAGATCTGCGCCGCCTCGTTGATCGAGATCGCCTCGTCAGCCACGCCGCGCCGATCCTACGGTGGCGCGGCCGGGCCGGGTGTTACGGGCCGCCTTAGAGCCGCTTACGTGAGGCGACGGGGTCGCGTTGCCCCGTCGCCTGCGGGCTTCACGGCCCGCTTCGTCGGCCTGCGGCGCCGTCGGCACCTCGCGGGCTTCGCGCTCGCGCCCCAGTCGCCAGGGGGCGGTCGGGCGGCTTGGCCCACTGCGGCCTGTTGCCGTATCTCCTCGCGGGAGGCTACGCCGGGTCGACCGCCACGTCAATCCGGATTAACAAACTAGGTCAGTGCGAGGTCGGGATGGAGCTCGCGGACGCAGCGGCGGTACGGCTCGACGATCAGGCGGGTCGTCGGGAGGTACAGCACCGCGACCTTCGAGTCTCCGCGCACGCGAACCTTGCCGCGGGCGATCGCGACGGCGAGGCTTTCGGCGCCCTGCAGGTACGCGTTGGCGACGTCCGAGCTCATCCGCAGCTCCAGTCGCGGCGCCCAGTCGACGTCGTCGGCGAAGGCCCATCGCAGGTGTCGTTCCGGGCGCTCCGAGGCCGCGACGTTGAGGACCAAGCCGACGTCGGGGCACTCAAGTCGCAGCCGAATGCCGGTCGCTCGGATCAGGGGGCCCAGTCGCTCGTCGCGGTCGAGCTCCGTCAGCGTCCGATCGAGCAGCTCCCGCAGCTGCTCGGCGGACACGCTGACACCGGTCTTCCCTTCGCCTCCCAGCGTCGCACCGGCAGCAACCATCTCCGGCTCGGAGTCTATTCAGGGGAGCGGCATCGCCCGCGACGGCGCTCAGAGGAACGCGGAGCCTCGCTTGATCAGGTTCTCGTAGAGCTTCGACTGGATCCTGTCGCGAACCTCCTCCGAGAGGTCGAACACAACCCGGGGATCGTCTGCCGCCTCCGGCAGATACTCGGAGAGCTCGATCGGCTCGCAGAACTCGATCCGCCATCTGGACGGCAGCGGGATCAGCCCCAGCAGCCCGAACCAGGGGAAGGTGGGAGTCAGCGGCACGAACGGAGCGCCGGTGGCGCGAGCGAGCGTCCGGCTCTCGCCGAGCTTGGGATAGATCTCCTCCGAGCCGACGACCGCGATCGGGACGATCGGGGCCCCCGTGCGCAGCGCGACCTCGACGAAGCCGCCCCGCCCGAACCGCTGCAACCTGTAGCGCTCCGAGAACGGCTTGCCGGTGCCCTTGATCCCCTCCGGGAAGACCATCACGGTCTCGTCCTGCTCCAGCACCCGGCGCGCGTTGTACGGGCTCGCCGGGATGCCTCCGACGCGGCGCATGAAGGTCGAGATGAACGGCAGGGCAAAGGCCCAGTCGAGCACCATGAACCGCGGCCAGCGTGGCAGCGGATGAGTCTTCATCAGCGCCATCGTGATCATCGACGCATCGAACGGAAACAGCGACCCGGCGTGATTTGAGACCAGGAGCGCGCGGCCATGAGACGGAACGTTCGTGGCGCCCTCCGCTTTGACCCGCCACCAGACCTCATACAGGAAGTCGAACAGCGGGAAGACCGCCTCGGCGAGCTCCTCGTCGAACCCCCATTCGTCCTCGCTGTACTCGCCCTGCAGCCGGCGGACGATCGTGTCGGCGGCGTCGCGGAGCTGCTGCGGCAGCGACTCGGCAGCGCGCTGCGCCGCAGTCAGCGGGTCGAGACCGGACTCCACGCCCACGCGCATGTTCCGCAGGAAGTCCGCCAGCGCCTCCGGCCCGGCGAGCGGGCCCTCTCGCGTGTCCGTGCCGACAGTCACCGCACCTCTCCGGCCAAGCGACCGGCGATGGCGCCGGCGTGCAGGCTCGGCCCGATCCGCCGGCCCTCGCTCTTGGCCGCGAAGTCGCGCACAGCGCCCTCGGCGTCGAACCGCGGCTCGTAGCCGATCTCGGAACGCAGGCGACGATTGTCGACGCCGCGCCCGTAGCGAAGCATGCGAACCGCGTCGCCGATCAGGGTGCCGACGCCGAGTCGCCGACCCGCCCGCTCCATCGCCGGGCCGAACAGCGGATGCGGCAGCGGGAGCGCCGGCCGTCGCGCCAGCCGAAGCAGGCGGCTGAGCGAGATCGACCCACTCGGAGCGACGTTGACCGCGCCGCGCACCGGATTTCTGACGGCCGCCTCCAGCGCTGCCGTGGCGTCGTCGGCGTGCAGCAGCTGCAGCCGTGGGTCGTAACCGAGCTGGGTCGGCACGACGGGCAGCTTCAGATAGCGGACCAGCGGCGTCTCCAGCTCCGGGCCGATCTCGGGCTGATAACGCAGCATGCAGCAGGTCAGTCGCGGATGGCGGCGGGCGAAGTTCTCGAAGTACTCCTCGAGCTCCGAGATGTCGCGCTGGAACCTCGTTCGCAGCGGCACCTTGCGGGCGAGGTCCTCGGTGAAGAACGCCGGCGCGGCAGCCTCGCATCCGTAGATGGCCGCGGAGCCACGGACCACCACCCGCTCGAGGGTCGGCATGCGTTCGCAGGCGGCGAGCAGCTGGAGCGTGCCGATGACGTTGATCTCGTGCAGGGCGCCCGCCGGCTTGCCCGGCTCCGGATACCAGAGGATCCCGCAGTGCACCACCGTGTCGGCCTCGGTCGACGGCAGCAGCCGCGACAGCAGCGGGCTGCGCAGGTCGGCTTCGATGAAGTCGGTGCGCTCGAGATCGGCGGGTGGCGGGTGGGTGTCGATGCCGGCCACGTAGTCGATCCCTGGATCGCGCTCGAGGCGACGCGCGAGCTCGGTCGCCCAGTGGCTCGCGATGCCGGTGACCACCACGCGGCGCCCGGGCGTCATCTAACGCTCAGCTTCAGGTTGAGAATCGGGCTCGGGTGCGTCGGTCTCGCGTTGGGACGCCGGCGGCTCGTCGTCGCCGGCGCCCTGGCGTCGCAACATCTCCTCGATCGAGGCCAAACGCGCCTCCAGGGCCTCCAGCTGCTTTCCGAGCTCGTCGGCGGCCAGTTGCCCGCGCTTTGCCAGATCGGCTCCGGCCTCCTGGCCACGGCGAGCGACCTCGTCGAGCAGGTCGGCCGCGCGCCCCCTGGTTTCCGCGCTGGTCGTCGCCTCCAGGGTGCGCTGGATCGCCGAGCGCAGCGCCTCGGCGACGCCTCGCTCGCCGCTCTCCGACGTGTCTCCTTCGCGCTCGCCGGTCACAACGGCAGCATAATCCGCAGTCGGTGACCACCCATCTCCGCCCCACGGCGCACATCGCCGGCGACGCCCTGCTTCCGGGCGACCCCGGGCGCGCGCTCGCCCTCGCCCAGGCGCTGCTCATCGAGCCGAGGATGGCGAACCACAGCCGCGGCCTCTGGGGCTACACCGGAACCACGCGCGCCGGCCACGAGCTCACGATCCAGTCGACCGGGATCGGCGGCCCGAGCGGCGCGATCGTGCTCGAGGAGCTCGCGACGCTCGGCGTGCGCCGAGCGGTCAGGGTCGACACCTGCGTGGCACTGGATGGCCGGCTCGAGCTTGGCGACGTCGTTCTGGTCGGCGAGGCCGTCGCCGACGACGGGGCGAGCAGGGCGCTCGGCGCCAACTCCGCGTCCAGACCCGACGCCGCGCTTCAGGACCGGTTGAAGCGGGTCGATGACGCGAGGCCGGAGGCGACCGTGGCCAGCACCGACCTCTTCTACGACCCCGAGCGCGCTCGCCGGCGCGACGCATGGCTCGCCGTCGGCGCAAGCGCGGTCGAGCTCGGGACGGCTGCGCTCTTCGAGGTCGGGCGCCGGCGCGGCGTCGCGGTCGCGTCGTTCCTCGTCGTCAGCGAGCTCGAGGGCGGAAAGCGGCTCTCCGAGGACGAGCTCTCCGCCGCAGCGACGGCCGCCGGAAGGCTCGGCGCCGAAGCCTTCGCGGCCTAGCGGCGCGCCTCGAGCTCGTCGAGACGGTCTTCGAGCTCGTCGATGCGCAGCGAGATCAGGCGCAGGCGCTTTTCGAGGCGCTCCACGTCGGCCTGGGACGCGATCCCGGCCGCACCTATCGCCGAACGCTGGGCCTGAACCGCCCGTTCGCCCGCGCCCAACGCGCGAGAGACCGCCGAGCTGAAGAGCGGGTTTTCGAGCAGCGCCTGGGCAAGCTCGCCCACGGCCTCCTCGCCGCGCGCACGCAGGCTGTTGCTTTCGGGCGCTTCGCTCAAACCGCGCCCAGCCTAGAGAATCACGGGTCCCACGGGGCGTCAGGCTGGTTCGTTTCGCGTTAAGCCTCGTGCCCGAGGTGCCGATTGAACGAAGGTGGGTACAGGCACGGTTCTACGTTGCAAAGCTCCAGGGGACCAAGTAGCGTTCCGTGCGTCCGGGAGCGGGCGTTTCGCCAGGCCTGGCGACATGGAACGTCGCCGACGGCCTCAGCAAAGGGACGATTAGGGATGAGAAGGCTGTTTCTACTTGCGATTGCGCTCGCCGGACTAGGCGTCGCGGTCACGGCGGGAACAGTCAACGCATCGGGCCCGCTGCTCGGAGTCGGCGAGGACGGCGTGTCCGTCAACCTGCCGGGCGGCAGTGACCTGAACCTGGACGTCCTCCCCCAGTGCGCGAACCTCGCGGACGACGACGGCGACGGCCTCAAGGATCTTGCCGACCCGGGCTGTAGCGACCCGGTCGACAACAGCGAGGTCAACGCCGCGCCCGCGCCGCCCGGTGACGGTGACGGTGGCGGCACGCTTCCTCCGCCCGACACCACGCCGCCTCCCGGCAACCCTCCCGGAGTTGGCGAGGGCGGCAACGACAAGGGCGTGAGCGGGCAGGGCCCGGCGGGCGGCCACGGCGCCAACCGGGGCGGCGGTCAGGGCGGCGGCGGTCAGGGCGGAGACGGCGACCGCAAGCCGATGGAGGAACCACCGACGAGAAAGCCCGACGGCACGCCGACCAAGGCCAACCCTTCGCTGACGATCGCCGACTTCGGTCCGGCGCCGATCGGCGTCCCCAACTTCGTAATCGACCAGTTCACCATCCCGCCCTTCCTGCTCCCGATTTACCAGGCCTGCGGGACTCAGTACGCGATCCCGTGGCAGATCCTGGCCTCGATCAACCGCATTGAGACCGCGTTCGGGACCAACCTCAACGTCTCCACGGCCGGTGCCGTGGGCTGGATGCAGTTCCTGCCTTCGACCTGGAGGACCTACGGAGTCGACGCCAACGAGGACGGGCGCAAGGATCCCTACAACCCGCTCGACGCGATCTGCGCCGCCGCCCGCTACCTGCGCGCCGCCGGGGGAGAGGAGGATCTGCGCACCGCGATCTTCGCCTACAACCACGCCGACTGGTACGTCGACGAGGTCATCCTCTACGCGCGCCAGTACGGGCGGCTCCCCGACGACCTGGTCGGCTCGCTGACGGGGCTCACCGAGGGCGCCCGCTTCCCGGTCGCCGCCAGCGCGCGGTACGCCGACGACATTTCCGAGCGCCAGGCGTTGAAGCGCTCCAAGCCCGGCAAGCGCTCCGTCGGCAACGTCGCCGATGTCATCTCAAGCTCACCCACACGTCGAGGGATCAACATCTACTCGCGCGAGGGCGCGCCGGTGGTCGCTGTCAACGACGGCGTCATCAAGGAGCTCGGCCACAACAAGAAGCTCGGCAACTACCTGGTCCTCCAGGACGCCTACGGCAACCGCTTCACCTACGCGCAGCTCGGGCGGATCTCCGACGTCTACCCGGTGCCGAAGCGAAACCGCCTCAGCGCCGACGACTTCAGGCTCGTGTCGCCGAAGGCGGACGACAAGCCGACCCAGCCTGCGAGCGCCGGAGCGACGCGCAAGCCCTCGAGGCAGGCCGCGGGCGACGGCGCGCTTCAGAACACCGAGGACGTGCGCGAGCGCCTCTACGCCTTCCCGGAGCGCCCGCGCAACGTCGACCGCGCCGATCTCTCCGGCCAGCTCAATGACCTGCTCGCCGAGCGGTTCCCGGGCTATGAGAGCTTCAAGGCCTACTTCTCCGGCGTGCTGCGGTTCGACCGCAAGACGATGGAGATGCGCAAGCTGAAGGAGGGCTCGAAGGTCATCGCCGGCACCGTTCTCGGACGGATCTCCAAGACCGACAAGCTGGCGCCTCACCTGCACTTCGCGATCCAGCCGGCCGGCCGTGGCGCTCCGCGCATCGATCCAAAGCCGATCCTCGACGGCTGGAAGCTGCTCGAGGCCACGGCGATCTATCGCGCGGCGGGCGAGGACCCGTTCGCCGGCGAGGCGAGCACCGGGCAGGTGCTGCTGATGTCGAAGCCGCAGCTGGTCCGGCGCGTGCTCGCCGACCCGCGACTCGAGATCTACTCCTGCGGGCGCGAGGACATCCGCACCGGCCAGATCGACCGGCGCATCCTGGCAATGCTCGAGTACCTGGCGGAACGGGGCTTCCGGCTCACCATCACGTCGCTCAAGTGCGGCCACAGCTACTACACGGCGTCGGGCAACGTCAGCCAGCACTCGTCGGGCAATGCCGTCGACATCGCCCAGATCAACGGCATCCCCGTGCTGGGCAACCAGGGCCGCGGGTCGATCACCGAGGCGGTGGTGCACGACGTGATGGCGCTCCAGGGCACAATGGAGGCCGACCAGATCATCTCGCTGATGGACTTCGGCGCCAACACCTTCGCGATGGCCGACCACGCGGACCACGTCCACGTCGGCTACCAGCCGCTCTACGGCCCGGGCGCCGGCTCGGTCTCCAAGCAGTTCAACGAGATCCTCAAGCCGGATCAGTGGCAGCGGCTGATCGAGCGCATCGCCGAGATCGACAACCCGAACGTCCCGACCTCTCCCTCTCGCTTCGCCACGCCGAACCGCAAGGGCCACGACGAGAGGGGCTCGGGCCGCGCGTCTGGCGCTCACCTCGGCGAGTAGCCACTCAGACGACTAGCGTCCCGAGCGTCGTGACCGACCTCGAGCGCTTCCCATTCGTCCAGCTCGAGTTCGCGGGGGCGCTCGGGCTCGAGCAGGGCCGGTACCTCGCCAGAGAGCCGGAGCGCGTGCTCGTGGTCGCGGTCGCGGACGCTCCGCCCGCGCCGCGCCGTCGCCTGCGCCGACCGCGGCCGCAGGACATCGACCCGGACGCCAAGCCGAAGCCGGTGCCCCTGACGACGCTCACCGTGGTCCGGCCGGAGGCCCTGAGCGATCCCGAGGCGGCCGCGCACTGGTTCGAGCAGATCCGGACGGACTCCGAGTCCCTGTCCGAAGAGCTGGAAGTCGCGCTGGCGATCGTCAACCGCGCCGTGCATGCCTATCGGACGGCGACGCTCGACCCCGGGGTCGCCGATGCGACAGCCCCCCACGCCCTGGCGGTGCGGATCGGCTACGGAACGGGCGACGGCCTCTCGCGGGGCCGCTGGGAGGAAGCGGTGGATCTGCCTGCGGAGGCGCGTCCGCGCCGCGCCGAGGCCCTCCGACCCCAGGAGCGCGTGGCGGCCGTCCTGGGCCGCCGGGAGGCAGTCGCTCCCCACGAGTCGCTGCTGGTACGGGCGCGGGGCGATCTCGATGCCGGCCGCGCGCGCGACGCGGCGCTTCAACTGCGGGTCGCCCTCGAGGCGCTGCTCTCCGACCTCGAGGGCACCGCCCCGCGGCTGGCGAGAGAGCTGGCCGAGCTGAGGGAGCGCGGCTCGATCACGGGGCAAGCGGCCAACGAGGCTCTTCGCGGCGATCTCTCTTCGGCGCGCGAGGCCGAGGTCGCCGAGACGCTGCGCCTGTGCGAGCGCCTCCTGCGCCGCCGGCAGGCGTACCGCTGACAGGGCCCTCCGTGCCGATGCCAGTCAAGGGGAGGCTGGGTAAGGGTCCGCCCCGGGGGGCCGGTTCCGGGCTCAGTGGCGCCTTTGTCACGGTATGCGTGACAAAGGCGCCAATACGCCCCCAGAACGCCAAGGCGTGACTCCTTCCCAGCGCACATCGCCTGGGCTCCGCCGACCGAAACAGCTGGCGTCGCCGCAGGGCTGGCGCCCCGGCAGCTAGAGCGCCGCGACGACCGCCATGAGCTCCTCGACGACGTCGCCGTCGAGCTTCACCGTCGCGGCCGAGTCGTACGGGGTCGGGCCCTTGGTGACGATCGCGACCCGGCCACCCGCCCCGAGCGTCAGCTCGGGGAGACCCGCGACCGGATACACCTCCAGCGAGGAGCCCACGCACAGCAGCAGGTCGGCGCTGCTGCAGAGCTCCTGGGCTTCGGCCATGGCCGCCTCGGGAAGCAGCTCGCCGAACAGCACGACGTCGGGCTTGAGCTTGCCCATGCAGCAGGCGCAGGTGGCGATCCCGTCGTCGTCAAACAGCTCGCCGACGCCCTCCAGCGGGTAGCTCGCCCGGCAGGTGGTGCAGCTGGAGGTCGCGATTGATCCGTGAACCTCCACCAGCCGCTCGGTGCCGGCCTTGGCGTGCAGGCGGTCGATGTTCTGGGTGACCACGGCCTCCAGCAAGCCACGGGCCTCGAGATCCGCCAGGACGTGGTGGGCGGCGTTGGGCTGCTTGTCGGCGAGGCTCTGAAAGCGGGGGCGATAGAACTGCCAGAAGCGTCGCGTGTCGCGGTGGAAGGCGTCGATGTGCGCGACCTCCATCGGGTCGACGCTCTCCCAGATTCCCGCCCCGGGCGTGCGGAAGTCCGGGATCCCCGACGGCACGGAAATGCCGGCGCCGGTCAGCGCCACTACGCGCTCGGCCTCATCGATCAGCTCGGCGAGGCGAGGGGCGGATGTCGATCGGCTCGCGGTGCTCACTTCCCCTGCCACTTCGGACTGCGCTTGCCGAGGAACGCGGAGATCCCCTCGCGCGCGTCCTCGGTCTGAAACGCCGTGGCGAAGCCCGCCTTCTCCTGGGCAATGCCCTCGTCGAGGTCGGGATCGTCCGATGCCCGCTTGACCGCCTCGACCGCGAGGGGTGCCTGACCGGCGAGCTTGCGAGCCCAGGCCAGGGCGGTCTCGAACAGCTCGTGATCGGGGACGACGCGCGTGGCGAGTCCGTGCTCCAGCGCCTCGTGCGCGGTGACCGCGTCGCCGATCAGGTTCATCTCCAGCGCTTTGCCGGGCCCGACGAGTCGCGGCAGCCGCTGGGTCCCGCCGAAGCCGGGGATGATCCCCAGCTTGATCTCAGGCTGGCCGAAGATCGCGGACTCGGCCGCGATCCGGAAGTCGCACGCCATCGCCAGCTCGCAGCCGCCCCCGAAGGCGATCGAGTTGACCACCGCCACCGTGGAGACCTTGCTTTGCCCGAGCTCGCGGAGCAGCTCGTGTCCACCGTCGATCAGCTCGCGGCCGCCGGCCTCGTCCATCGAGGTGAAGGCCTTGATGTCGGCGCCGGCCGAGAACACGACCGGAATCGAGGAGCAGATCAGCATCGCCCCCACTCCGTCGGTTTCCTGAACCCGACCCCAGACCGCGCGCAGGTCCTTGATCACCTGAGGCGAGATCGCGTTCATCGGCGGGTTCGCCAACCAGGCGATCGCGACGTCCTCGCGAAGCTCCAGCTTCACGGTCTCGGTCTGGTCGCCCTCGGCCGGCCGCGGGTAGGCGTAGAAGCCCTGTCCCGATTTCTGGCCCAGCCGTCCCTGGGCGACGAGGCGCTTAAGCAGCCGCGGCGCCGCAAACCGCTCGCCGTGCTCGGCCTGGGCCTGCTCGAGCTTCGCGTAGATCTCATCGAGTCCCTTCAGGTCGGCGCCCATGAACGGCGGGAGGATGCCGCGGCGAGGGTCCATCCCGGCGCCGGCCATCATCCCGAGGTCGATCTCGCGCGCGGTGCAGACGCCCTCCTCCAGCAGCAGGCAGGCCTCCACGAGCGCCT
>JBKPDQ010000167.1:0-6538 GCA_046728015.1 Actinomycetota bacterium | reverse complement strand
ACCGTCCGAGGCGGACGCGGCCGGCGCGTTGCCCTGAGGGCGGGTGGCTGACACTGACTCTCCGGCTGGCGACGCCGGCGCCGCGTGCCAGGCCGATCGAGGGACGAGCACCGGCCGCTCGGGCTGCGCTTCGAAGTTGGGAGACATGATCTGAACGCCGAACTCGTTGAAGGCGTCCTGGATCTGCGCGTGCAGATCGGACAGGACTTGAAAGCGCATCTCCGCGCGCTCGATGTGGGCGCGCAGCTCGTACTCCACGTAGAAGTCCGACAGCGCTTTCTGCAGCACGTACGGCCGCGGCTCTCTCCGCACGCCCGGAGTGCGCTCGGCCGCGAGCAGGAGCAAGGCATGCACCTGGCGCCAGGGCGCGTCGTACCCGATGGTCACCGCGGATCGCGTCGACGATGTCGCCTCGACCGCGGAGCGCCTCGATGATGACGTCGGAGTCGAGGAGGATCCCGGTCAGGCCCGTCGGCGACGGAGTCGGTGCGTATCGCGCCGCAGCCGTCTCACGAACCCTCGAGGTTCGCCGAGGTCGGTGCGATCGCGCCATAGTCCCTGGATCCCGCGAAGCGTCGCCGCCCGCTCGTCCGCGCCGGCGCCGTACGCCCTCACCAGAGCGTCGCGCACGAGGTCCGAGATCGTGCGGCCGTGCTTTCTCGCGAGTTCCCGCAGGCGCCGATGGATGGTGTCGTCGAGGTAGAGCTGAGTCTGTACCACGCAATGTATATACATCGCAGAGACGATGGGATGAAGTGTATTCCCATCACCGCGCTGTGGCGGCCGGCTGCGGGTCATCGCCACCGTGCAGGACTCCGTGGTCGTGCGCACCATCCTCGCCCACCTCGCCCGCGCGCACTCCACGGAGCCGCCTGGCCCCGCCGCGCCCGCCCCCGCCGCCATCGTGTAGCCCTCCCGCACTGATCGGTCGCCGCCCCCCGCCGCGACCCCACGGTCGCTCCTTGACTGGGCGCCCCGGCGGGAGCAGCATCCTTGGCAGCCAGAGGGCGATCGCCGGCCAAACGTGTGACGCTCTCCCTCACTGGACGGGTGCCGGAGGGAGATGGGGCTTGGCCAGGGGGGCCCCGGACGGCTCCCGCCCCCCGCGCGCGGGACCGACGGCGGAGAGAGGGCCTTTGTCCTGACTATGCGCCGCTGTGCCATCGGGGCTCCTGAGGCAGCCAACGTCGGATTATGGGAGGTTTACGTCACCGTGACGGGAACCACGGACGGGGCGATCGCCCGTAGAGGGCGTTCATGTCGTCTACGCTCCGCCGAGCAGGGCGTCGTCGACCACAAGGGACGGGTCCCCTCCTCGACGCAGGGGACCCAGGTGCAAGAGGGGTTTCCGACGGCTCCGTCGCCCCCATGTCGCCCAGCGTCAACCCGTTGCTGACCATCTCCGCCCTCACCGAGCGGTGGGGCGCGCTCATCGCTGCCACGGCTGGACCATCAACTACAACTTCTAGAGAGCCTCTGCCTTGTTCACAGACAAGCTCGTCGAAACGGCGAGGGAACTGGTCAGCAACTTCAAGTCCATCCACCCGGAGCTGGTGATTGCATCCACGCCTGGCCGGGACGTTCAGGTGCCCACGTCCGTCAATCGCACCCTGGAGCAGATTCTGCGCTCCATTGATCAGGGCGCGGACGAGGGAGAGCTCGTCCCGCGCATCATCGAGCAGCTCGTCCAGACGAGTCCGGTAGAGAAGAGGGCGGCCGGAGGGACCACCAACTTCTTCGGAGGGCCGTCGAGCGGGCCGAGGCAGACATGGACGAACCAGATCGCCAATCAGGTGGTGGAGCCCCTCCAGCTCTTCTACCCGCGCTCACTCCATGACTCGACGGACAAGCAGTCCATTGCGGCCATACTCTCGCGGGCGCTGGCCACGGGCTGCGCGGTGAAGGCCGCGGGCTCGGGGCACTCCTACTCCGATGTGGCCACGACGCCGGACTTCCTCGTCAACACCCATGGCTTCTGCCGCGTCGCCAGCGAGCCATCGCCCATTGCGGGCCAGCTCTCGCCCTCGGCGCTGCGCAGCCCGCTGCCGCTCTCGCTGGGACCCCTGTCCTGGCCAACCTACGACCCGGAGAACAACCACGCCCTCATCGAGATGGAAGCCGGCACACCATCCACGATCTGAACAAGACGCTGGAGCAGCGCGACCTGGGCCTCATGAACATGGGAGGCTATGACGGGCAGACCATCATCGGTGCGACGTCCACGTCGACGCACGGCTCGGGCATCACCTTGCTTCCCTGACATGGTCTGCTCCCTGGTGCTCGCGACGACCGGGCGCTGGAATGGCCCGACCACCGGAGGCAAGGAGCCCACCGACGGCGTCTACTTCTATCGCATCGAGCCGAAGAACGGCATCACCGACCCGGCGAAGTACAAGGATCCCCTCGTCCAGCTCATCCAGGATGATGACTGCTTCTACTCGGCCATCTGTAGCATGGGCTGCTTCGGGGTCATCTACTCCGTGGTGTTCGAGGTGATGCAGATGTGGCTGGAGGAGACTCGCATGGAGACCACGCTCGACAAGCTGATGAGCGATCTCCGCCCGGATACGAGCACTCCTGGCCATTTCCCGAAGGTGCTCCAGAATACGCGCAACTACGAGGTCATCATCCATCCCTATCCCTTGAAGGATGGAAGGGTGATCGACATGGATCCGGGCGCGCCTCCAGAGACCTACTATCCCTACTTCTCGTGCCTGGTCACGCAGCGGCACATCGTCCCCAAGCCGCACACCATCACCGGCAGCTCGGGGCACCGCAACATCATCTCGCAGCTTCTCAGCCGCTTCAAAGTGTCCTTCGAGCTCGTGGTTGCGCTCCTCAACACGTTTCCGGGGCTCGTGCCGTTCGCGCTCACCGAGTCCATGGCGAGCCTGGTCGACGCGAGCTACATCAACAAGTCGTTCGACATCTACAACCTCGGGCTGAACCAGGATGCCGGTTCGCGGCGGAGGTGGGTTTCTCGCTGCAGGATGATGCCGGGAACTACACGACCCAGTACTTCAAGGCGGCCATTGATCGCATCCATCAGATTGGCCAGCGGGCCCGCCAGCAGGGAGAGCAATACCAGACGTCGCCGTTCGCGCTGCGCTTCGTCAAGGCGTCGGGCGCCAACCTGTCGATGATGAGCGGGAGGAACACCGCCATGATCGAGATGGACATGTTGACGGGGACCTACGCCGGCCAGGAGGTGATGTATCGTTACGAGACCCGCATGTACTCGCTTGGCGGGTGCCCGCACTGGGGACTCGACTTCGACTGCATCACGGGCAACAACGATCTGCTCCGGAAGATGTACACGAAGCTGGACAACTGGCTCGGGGTGTACCGGCAATTTAATGCCCTCGGCGCGTTCAACAGCTCCTTCACGGATCGGGTGGGCTTCACGGCGTTCGAGTGAGGGCACGGACCAGGGCCTCCTGCTCGAAGGAGCAGGGGCCCACGGGCCCACCGCTCGCCGAGACCTCGCCCGTCCTGGCTGGCCTCGTCGGCGCCTCTGTCCAGGGTCGTGTCGCCCTCAGCTCCCGTCCCGGCGCCCGCGTCCGCCTCCTCGGCGACGAGCCGGACCTGGGGCACGCCGCCTCTCGCGGACCGCGCCAGGCCCAGCTCGATGGCTTCGATCTCCACGCCAACGTCTGGGTCCCCCCCAACGATCGCGCCCGCCTCGAACAGCTCTGCCGCTATCTCCTCCGTCCCCCCTCGCCCAGAACCGCGTCCGCCTCCGCGGCGACGGGCGCGTCCTGGTCGAGCTCAAGACGGTGTGGCACGATGGCACCTCGCATCTGCTCTTCGAGCCGATCGAGTTCATGGAGAAGCTCGCGGCCATCATCCCCCGCCCCGCGGCGACGGAAATCCAGCGTCCACACCCGAGATCAGGGATGACGCACACCCGCGGTCGGGGCATAATGCGCGCATGCTCGCGAGGGGGCCGCACCATGGATGAGATGAAGGCCGTGAATCTCGGTGAGGTCATGCACGCCATTCTGGGCTCCGGCCGGCCCAACCGAGTGCTCTGGCAGGCGCCCGATAGCATCGCCTTCGTCGCCCGCGGCCGCGAGTTCCGCAGCGAGTTCCACGAAGACCCCAGCGACGAGGTCATGTACATGATCAAGGGCGACATGAACCTTCACTACCGCACGCCCGGCGGCGAGGAGAAGGTCGCCGTGATCCGGGAGGGCGAGATCGTGCACTGCCCGGCGGGCACGCCGCACTCGCCGCGCTTCTCGCCGGATGCCTTCGTGCTGGTGCTGGAGCGCGCGCGGCGGCCTGACGAGCGCGACCGGTTCACCTGGTTCTGTGCTGCCTGCGGGGCAGAGCTTCACGCGAGCGTCACGCACGTATCCGACTACCGCGCCGACCCCGTCTCGCGGGCCTACGAGGAGTTCTACGGCTCGGAGGCCAACCGCACGTGCGCCCGCTGCGGGCACGTCACCCCGCGGCCCGGAGGACCGGCCTGAGCCGCGGCCCGTCCCGCGCGTTCCGCCGCCGGGCCGAAACGCTCATCGCGGGGGCGGCGAGCACCACGACCGGGCCCTACAGACAGTCGGAGTAGTGACCCCGTCGCGCATGACCGGCAGCATCATCGACGGGGGCCACCCCTACAACACCCGCATCCTGGTGCGCCGCCCCATCGATCCCCGGAAGTTCGAGGGCACGGTGTTCGTCGAATGGTCGAAACGTCACCAACAACACCGACTCCGACAACGACTAGCACCAGGTCTACCCCACGGGCCCTGCGCGGGGTGCAGCGGTACGCCTCCGATCTGCAGAGGCTGGAGGCGGGCGGTCACCTGTTGCCGTCGATCGCCGACGACCCTCCTCAACGACGCGGCGGCGCTGCTCTCGGACATCGAGGCGGAGTAAGGGCCGGGGGCGAGCCCGGCCGCTTCAGCGGCACGCCGAAGGCCTCGAAGATCGCGCGGGGACTCTCCACCAGCATCTGCGCGATCTGGGCCTCGGTGACCTCTGCCTCGCGGCGGAGGATGTCACGAGGCGTGGTCATCTCTGCCAGCGCAGGAACGAGCGGTCAGCAGCCCGGGCGCCCCGGAGCGAGGACCTCGAATCCGAGGGCGCGGGCGCCGATAGCCTGGGGTCTGTCATTCGTCATCAGGCGGCGGAGATCCAGCTCTTCCATGGCCGCGAGATGAAGGCGGTCCAGGGACCGACAGTGAAGATCGCGGGCGATGCGGTGCTGGCGGAGGGCGGTTTGAAAGACCGTTCCGGGCAAGCTCCGGAAGTGGAACGGCTCCACGCTGCGGAACATTTCGACTTGCGCCAGATAGGTTCGATACCGGCGTTCGCGGAATTCACCACTCCGCCAGCCGGCATGGAGTTGCACGGTCGTCTCCAGTTCAGTAAGCGAGACACCACCACTTCGTCCTCGCGGTCCACGGCCTCCCGAACGGCCGCACTCTCCGGTTCTTCGAGTAGGAGCTTTAGAAGACAGCTACAGTCGAGGTAGATCACGCCGATCGCTGCGGGATTCGGTCAGGGCGCGATCGACCCAGTGGGAGATCTTGCCACCGCTCACCCGGCGCTGCCACCGGGCGTGGGCAACCGGATCAAAACGCTTGCGCCGTGCGCGCTCGGTGGCGATGCGCACCAGCCGGGCGGATCACCTTTTCGACCGGGACAGGGTGGCGCTGGCGGCGGGTGTCGGACAAGGTTCTGCGCAAACCTCACCGGGTACCCCTTCGACCGCATCATCGTTCAACGCATCCCCCAACGCACGCTGGGTCACGTCGACGCCTCACCCCTAGATTCCGCGGGGTTACCGGGCGGACGCATCTGTCTATTGATCCGGTGACCTTGCGTGTTATTAGCAATCCAAGTCATCAATGCGACTCCGTTCACCCTCAATGTCCCGCCCGGTAAACGCGTGACGGGAAAGGTCGGGTCGTCGCAGAAGCGATAGAACGTCTTGCGGCTGATCTGAAGGAAATCGACGACCTGCTCGGGTCGGAGGAGTGGGTCCCCGAGGCGGCTTCACCTGAGGGGACGAGCCTAGAGAGTCCTTCGCGCCCTTAGAACCCTGCCGTACCCTTGCCGACGACTCCATAACCTCCGGACGTCGAGAGCCTCTCTCACCAACCCTCGCCGTGCTGCCGTGCTGGACCTCAGCCAAATCGCAAACGTCCGCCACCGAGTCGGGACGAGGTTCTGGCGAAGGACACCTTGGGGAGGATCATCCCGAACATCGTGCGGATCAGAAGTGGTTCGGCCCCAGGGCGCGTCCGTCCCCATGGCCCGCGCGGGTTGGCGTGCACGAAGACCCTCAGCGCCAACCTAGCGCGATCCCCATCAGTTCTCGAGGAACTGCTCGAGAATCTTCTGGTCGACGGGATCCACGGAAGTGAGGCGGATGCGGGCGATGCATCCTCCGTTCGAGACCTCCTCGCCGACGACCTTCCCGTAGAGGTCTCCGGAGTCATGGCCGAGCCCGAGATAGCCGATGCGGAAGCGGACGTTGGTCAAAGGGGCCAGCCCCTCGCCTAGCCGCGCGTCGATCTGACGTGGGCCA
>JBKPDQ010000166.1:0-19877 GCA_046728015.1 Actinomycetota bacterium | reverse complement strand
CCCGCCGACCCTTCGGCGGCGGGAGCGACCGCCCGCGAGGCCGCGGTGGCGCTGCTCGGCGCGCTGCCGGCACTGGCGGCCCTCCGCGATCGAGACCTCGCCTCCTACCACGGCGTCGAGCACAAGGCGATCGGCGCCTATGAGGTCGGGGCCGACCCGATCGAGGTTCCGAAGGAGCATCGGCGGTGCGGCTCCAACCTGATCGCGCCGATGCTGCTCCTCTCGGTGGCCGGGCAGGTCCTGGTCGAGCGGCTCGTTGACGACCCCGGCCCCGTAACTCGCGGTCTCGCCGGAGTCGCCGGGGTGGGCGCCGCGGTGGAGCTGTTCGTCTTCGCCGAGCGCAATCCCTCCAGCCCGATCGGCCGCGCCGTGCACGGCCCCGGGCACGAGATCCAGCGGCTGCTCTCCACGCGTGAGCCCACCCCCGAGCAACTCGAGGTAGGCCGGGTCGCCCTGCAAGAGGTGCTACGGGCCGAGGCGGAGGCTGCCGATACCGTTTAGGACGGGGCACGCTCCGTCGGAGCGACCATGGACCAACTCGCCATTCTCGGTATGAGCTACGACGAGCTAGAGCGCTACGCCACGCTCTGGCTGCCCGTCGTGTTCATGGGCCTGCTCGTGTACCTGGTTTGGCGCACGCTCAAGCTGATGCCGCGGACGAAGCCGCAGCAGATCACGCCTCGGTCCAAGAGCGCGGTCACCTGGGACGACGTCGCCGGCGTGGACGAGACCAAGGACGAGCTGCGGGAGGTCGTCGACTTCCTCTCCGACCCCAAGCGCTTCAAGCAGCTGGGCGCGAAGGTCCCGAAGGGGATCCTGCTCCACGGGCCGCCGGGCACGGGCAAGACCCTGCTTGCGAAGGCAGTCGCGCACGAGTCGGGAGCGCAGTTCTTCAGCCAGTCCGCCTCCTCGTTCATCGAGATGTTCGCCGGCCTGGGTGCAGCCAGGATCCGGCGGCTGTTTCACCAGGCGCGCGAGCACGCACCGGCGATCATCTTCATCGACGAGCTCGACGCGGTCGGGGCCCAGCGGGGCTCGGACATCTCGGGCGAGCGCGATCAGACGCTGAACCAGCTCCTGGTCGAGATGGACGGGTTCGACGCGCGCGACAACGTGATCGTGATGGCGGCTTCGAACCTGCTCGAAAAGCTCGACAAGGCGCTGCTGCGCCCAGGGCGCTTCGACCGGCAGGTGTTCGTGCCCCCGCCCGACATGCGTGGGCGCGAGCGAATCCTCGAGGTCCACACGGCTGGCAAACCGCTGGGCCAGGACGTGAATCTGGAGCGCATCGCCCGTCACGCAGCCGGACTGACCGGCGCGGATCTGGCCAATCTCGCCAACGAGGCGGCGATCCTCGCCGGCCGCGCCAAGCGCGACTTCATCGCGCAGGCCGATTTCGACGACGCGTTCGAGCGCGTCGTCGCCGGACTGCAGACACGCAAGGTGATCACCGCTCACGAGAAGCGCGTGGTCGCCTGGCACGAGGCCGGGCACGCCCTGGTCTCCGAGCTCCTGCCGACCGTCGACAAGGTCCAGAAGGTGTCGATCGTCCCGCGCGGCAAGGCCCTGGGCTACACGCTCAACCTGCCCCAGGAGGACCGCTACCTGAAGTCCCGTGGCGAGCTGATCGACTACATGAAGGTGCTGCTCGCCGGTCGTGTCTCCGAGCAGATCACGTTCGGACGTGTCACCACCGGCGCCTCCGACGATCTCAAGCGGGTGACCTCGATTGCGCGCTCGATGGTCTACGAGTACGGCATGGGCACCGAGATTCGCTCACACCAGGTGCCGGGCGACGACTACACGGTCTCAGAGCGCCTGCGCCAGACGCGCGATGAGGAGGTAACCGCGATCGCCGAGGAGGCGTACCGCGGCGCCCACCAGTTGCTCTCCGACCACCGCGACCTCCTAGACGAGATCGCCGAGCGTCTGCTGGAAAACGAGTCGATCGAGCGCGATGAGATCCAGCGGATCATGGCTCGCCGCCGCGACCCTGAGGAGCAGCCGACGACGGTCATCGCCGTGGCCTCGGAGCCGGCCGAGGCGCTGGCCTCGGAGCCGCGTTCGGACGATCCGGCCTGAGCCCCGGCGAGCCTCAATACACTCCGCCGGGTGTTCGAGCTGATCGACCACGTCGGGGTGGCCGTCGACGACCTCGACGCCACCATCTCCCTCTATGAGGACACGTTCGGGATGGCGCTCGTGCACCGGGAGACCCTCGACGAGCAGGGCGTGGAGGCGGCGCTGCTGGACGTCGGCGACGGTCACGTCGAGCTGCTGCTGCCGCTCGGCGAGGACACGCCCGTCGGCAAGTTCGTCGCCAAGCGCGGCGGGGGCCTTCATCACGTCGCCTATCTCGTCGACGACATCGACTCGGCCCTGGCGGGTCTGAAGGAGAAGGGCGTCGAGCTCATCGACTCCGAGGCGCGAACCGGTATCCGCCACAGCCGTGTGGCGTTCCTCCACCCACGCGCGACGGGCGGCGTGCTGACGGAGATCGTCGAGCCAGCGGAGGCGCACTGATGACCGACACGCAGCGAGTCGAGATCGGAATCGCCGGCGGGCAGGTGGTCAGCGTTCGCTTGGAGGAGGGTCCGCTCGCGGATCTGCGCAAGGCGGTCGAGAAGGACAGCGGCTGGCACGACCTCGAGACCGACGACGGAACGCTCGCGCTCGATCTCGGCAAGGTCGTCTTCGTGCGCATCGCCGGCGCCCCGCACACGATCGGCTTCTCGGGCGAGTAGGACAGTGATCGGCAAGCTCGCGCTGCTGGCGGGCGCCGCGCTCATCGCCGCCGCGTGGTGGTGGCGAAAGAATCCCTCGGCCTGCCCCTACGGCCAGCGGTTCTGGGTCGAGGCTCCGCATCCGTTCATCACGCGGGAGCGCCTGCACGAGACGCTGGCGCCCCAGCCGGGGGAGCGGGTGTTGGAGATCGGTCCGGGCACCGGGTATTACACGCTCGCCCTCGCCGAGTGGGTGGGTCCCGACGGAACCGTGGAGATCTTCGACCTCCAGCAGGAGTTCCTCGACCACACCCTGCGCCGGGCCGCCGAGCGCGGACTGGCCAACATCCGCCCGACGCGCGGCGACGCTCAGGCGCTGCCGTACGCCGACGATTCGATGGACGCGGTGGTCCTCGTCGCCGTGCTGGGCGAGATCCCGGATCCGGGCGCGGCGATGCGCGAGATCGCTCGGGTCCTGCGCCCCGGCGGGCGGCTGGTGGTCGGAGAGCTCGCGGGCGATCCCCACTTCACCTCGCCGCGAGCGCTGGAGGAGCGCGCACAAGCGGCCGGCCTGCGCGTGGTGCAACGCAACGGGCCCCCGTTCGGCTACTTCGCTCGCGCAAAAGCCTGAGTCGGACCGATTGCGGCGTCCGAACGCCGGGTAGGGGTCGCCTCCGATGCCTCGGCTGCGACGTGTCGACTGCTCGGGTCCGGGGATCCGGCGGCGTCGGCGCGGTCGCGGTTTCGGGTACGAGGAGGAGACCGGGGAGCGGATCGACGACCGCGAGACCCTCGAGCGCATTCGAGAGCTCGCGATTCCACCAGCATGGGAGAAGGTCTGGATCTGCCCGGATCCGCGGGGGCACATCCAGGCGACGGGTTACGACGCGGCGGGCCGCAAGCAGTACCTCTACCACCCGACGTGGCGAGAGAATCGCGAGCGCCTGAAGTTCGCGGAGATGGAGCGCTTCGCGAGGGCGCTCCCGGGCATGCGCCAGCGGGTTGCCGCGGACCTCGGCAAGCGCGGCCTCGTGCGCGATCGGGTGCTCGCCTGCGCCGTTCGCCTGCTGGACCTGGGGTTCTTTCGAATCGGGACGGAGCGCTACACGGAGGAGCACGAGACGTTCGGCCTCGCGACGCTGCGCAAGCGCCACGTCAAGTTCGAGCGCGGTCACGCCGTCTTCGACTACAAGGCGAAGGGCGCGCAGCGCCACCGCCAGGAGCTCGCCGACGCGCAGGCGGTTCGCACCCTGAAGGCGCTGGCCAAGCGAACCGGCGGCGGGCACGAGCTGCTGGCCTATCGCGACGGCCGTCGGTGGACGGACGTGCGCTCCACGGAGATCAACGAGTACTTGAGGGAGGCCACAGGCGGCGACTTCTCCGCCAAGGACTTCCGCACCTGGAACGCCACCGTGCTTGCCGCGGTCGAGCTCGCCGGTTACGACGATGGCTCGGAGCTCTCGCCGACGGCGCGCAAGCGCATCGCAACCGAGGCGACAAAGCGGGTCGCCGAGTACCTGTCGAACACGCCGGCCGTATGTCGCAGCTCCTACATCGACCCGCGTGTCTTCGACCGCTTCGACTCGGGCGAGACGATTCGCGGCTCCCTCGAGCACATCGTTCGAGGCGCCGAGCCCGGCGAGTTTCCGGATCGCGAGCGGATCGAGCGCGCGGTGCTGAGGCTGCTCGCCTGAGCTAGCCGCCGGCCAATGCGTTCCAGAGGCGCTCCTCGCGGTCAAGCACGGCGGCGGCCTCCTCCCCGATCCTTCTCCAGAGCGCCGGCGCTGCGGTCTCGGACTCCGATGCCTCGCGCAGGGCCTCGGCGAGTGCGGTCCAGGAGCTGGCGGCTTGCTCGCAGAGTTCGGCCTCGGGGTGATCGGCCTCCGCCAGGAAGCGCGAATACATGAGCCGGAAGTTGCCGCCGCCGGTCCCGCGCCGTTCGATCACCTGGTAGTTGAAGCGCGCGCACCACTGCCAGTCTTCGATCTTCTCCGGCCAGCGCCCGACCTCGGCAGCGAATCGCCGCAACGCCGGCAGGCCCTCGTGGTCGCCGAGCAGCGGCTCGAGCATTCGCGTGGCGCAGCGCTGGATCGCCGCAGGGATTGCCCCGCGTAGGTCGCCGATCGGCTCGGAGTCGGGTACGTGCAGCATGTGCCCCGCGAGCGGGAACACCGGCAGCTGGGCGTGGCGCGCTCGCTTCAGGTTCTCCAGGCGGGTGGTCTGGAGCTCCTCGAAGGCGGTGTCGGAGAGGTACGCGACTTCGTCGTCGTAGCCGGCGAGGACGACGGCGTGGCCCGGGAAGTGCGCCGAGGAGCCGTAGTGGTCCAGGTAGTAGAGGTCGGTGAGCAGGATCGCGGGCCGGCCGGAGTCCACGACACCGCGGGCGAGCTCCCAGGCGCGATCAGGGTCGTTGTCGGTCGACAGCTCGAACGCCGCGCCGGTGAGCTCGACGAACTGCTCCTCGAGACGGGCCGTTCGTCCGTTGGTGAACCGCGACGGCGACTGATCGTCGAGCGCGACGTAGTAGAAGCACGCCCCGGCCCCGAGGCCGAAGGCCATCTCCTCGGAGACCTCGGCGCCGCTGAAGGCGAGCAGATTGCGGAGCGCGGTCGAGCCGCAGTGGTTCCCCGGGCGGTGACGGTAGCCGGGGACCATGGTCGCCGACGTGGTGCGCCGTTCGCTCACGACGAGCGTTCTTTCAGAACGCGGCGCAGGATCTTGCCCGAGGGCGACTTGGGGATCTCGTCGACCACCTCGACCATGCGGATGCGCTTCTGGGGCGCGACCCGCTCGGCAACCCATGCCATCAGCTCGCCGGGGTCGAGGCCGCCGTCGGCGGCGACCACGAACGCCTTCGGCAGCTCCCCGCACTCCTCGTCGGGCACCCCGACCACCGCCGCGTCGGCGACCTGCGCGTGGGTGACCAGGAGCGCCTCGAGCTCCGCCGGCGGCACCTGGTAGCCCTTGTACTTGATCAGCTCCTTGAGGCGGTCGACGATCGTGAAGTAGTTGTCGGAGTCCCGTACGGCGATGTCTCCGGTATGCAGCCAGCCGTCTGCGTCGATCGTGGCGGCCGTCGCCTCCGGATTACCGAGGTAGCCGCTCATCACCTGCGGTCCGCGGATCCAGAGCTCGCCGCGCTCGCCCTCCGCGACATCGGCGCCGCTTTCGGGATCCACGATCCGGCACTCCGTCTCCGGGAGCGGCGTGCCGATCGTCCCGGGCTTGTTCTCGCCGTCGGCGGGCATCGCGTGCGTCACAGGGCTGGTCTCCGTCAAGCCGTACCCCTGGATCACCTCGCAGCCGATCCGTGTCGTCACCTGCTCGATGAGCTCGGCACCCAGCGGGGCCGCCCCCGACATCAGGGTGCGCAGAGACGAGAGATCTCGCCCCTCCACGGCGCGATGCTTGGCAAGGGCAAGCGCGATCGGCGGCACGACGTAGCCCTGGGTCACCCGATGCCGCTCGATGAGCTCGAGGAACTGCTCCAGGTCGAAGCGAGGCATCGTCACGATCGTCGCTCCGGCCCACAGCCCCTGATTCATGATCACGGTCTGTCCGTAGATGTGGAAGAACGGCAGTGCGCCGATCAGGGTGTCATCGGACCTGATCGGAAAGGCTGCCTGGGTCTGAAGGACGTTGGCGACCAGGTTGCGGTGCGTGAGCATGACGCCCTTCGGAAGGCCGGTTGTGCCGCTCGAGTACGGCAGGACCGCCAGGTCGGCCGCCGGATCGATCTCGGCCTCCGGCGCGCCGTCCGGATCGCCGAGCAGGTCTGAAAACGGGTAGGCGCCCTCGGCGTCGCCGACCACGTACACGTCTGAGAGGCCAACCTCGGCCGCGGCCTCGCGAGCCGCGTCGAGGAACGGCGCTACGGTAATCAGAAGCTTGGCTTTCGAGTCGCGAAGCTGGTGGGCGAGCTCAGCCGCGGTGTAGAGCGGATTCACCGTGGTCGCGCGTGCGCCGGCGGAGGCAGCGCCGTGAAACGCGAGTGCGTACTCGGGGACGTTCGGCATGTAGATCGCCAGCGCGTCGCCCTTGTCGAATCCGCGCGACGCCAGGCCGGCGGCCAGCGCGCGCACCGACCGTGCGAGGTCCGAGTAGGAAAGCTCGCGGCCCGTCGGGCCGTCGATGAGCGCCGGTTTGTCCCCGCGGCCCGCCGCCTCGCCGAGCACGAACGAGGTCACGTCGGTGCCAGGAATCTCGAGGCCGAACTCGGGGCTGGGATCGCTCATCCGCCTGCGCTTTGTACATCGGATGGCCGCCGGGTGCGCCTCAGGCGGCCCGCAGGCGCAGGTACTCCTCGCTCGCCCTGAATAGATGCTCGTACTAGCTGAGCTGCTCTGGGACCGCCACGCGGCCGGATTGTTTCTTAGCCATCGGCGTGGGTACCCGACGCCGGGCATGGATGCCAGGGTTTCGCGGGCGTACGCCTAGTGACGTCGTCGGCCTTACTGCTGGCCAATCGGGAGTCTGGCTCCGGCGAGGCGCAACGCGTAGCCGAGCTCCTTCGAGACGCGGGCTCGAATGTCGAGGAGCTCGAACTCGATCAGGCCGAGGGCTCCGTTGCGCACGATCCCGCGCTAATCGTCGTCGCGGGCGGGGACGGATCCCTGGGCGCAGCGGCGGCCCTCGCGAGTCGCTCCGGCGCTCCCCTCGCGGTGATCCCGACCGGAACCGCAAACGACTTCGCGCGTGCGCTCGGCCTGCCCCTGGACGTCGAGGAGGCGGTGAGACTCGCAGTCGAGGGGCGAGCGTCCCGCCGCCTCGACCTGGGCTGGATCAGCGTCGACGACATGGCTGCGCGGCCGTTCGTCAACGCGGCGAGCGCCGGGCTGTCACCCGTTGCGGCTCATCAGGCCGGCCGCCTGAAACGGCCGTTTGGGCCTTTGGCCTACTCCATCGGCGCACTGCGGGCTGGGATGGGCGCCGAGCCTGTGGCGTGCGCAGTGGCATGCGACGGCCACACCGCGTTCTCGGGCTCTGCGTGGCAGGTGACTGTCGCGTGTACCGGCGCATTCGGAGCCGGCGCCGATGTCGACGCCGATCCCCACGACGGAGTTTTGGATGCCGTCGTAATGGAGGCCGGGTCGCGCCTTCGCCTCATCCAGTACGCCTACGGCATGCGCGTCGGCAGGGTCGAATCCCAGGAGGGAGTCACCACGTGCGCGGGGCAACGCGTACGAATCGAGACCGACGGTTCCACGGGATTCAATGTCGACGGGGAGCTCGTCTCCGGTGCCGCCGGGCGGTGTGAGATCGAGCCGGGCGCCTTTGCGGTCATCACCGGATGAAGCTGCGGGTGCAACCACCCAGGCTGCGCAGCCCGGAGCCGGCGTGGCGCGAGGCATGGCGGCGCCACAGGCTCTCGGCGGTGCTGATCGGAGCCGCGCTCGCCTGGTATGGCGCCGATAGCCTCAGACATCGGCGCGAAGGCGCCTTCGGGTACGACCTCGCCGAAGGGGTCGACGTGGATTCCGAGGCGTTCCTGTACGCCGCCGAGGCTCTCACCGGGGCGCCGATCTCCCACGGCAACAAGGCCGAGCTGCTGATTAACGGCGACAAGATCTTCCCGGCCTTCCTGGAAGCGATCGAGTCGGCAGAGAGAACCCTCAACCTGCAGACATATGTCTACTGGCGCGGCGACATTGCAGAGGAAATCGCCCACGCGGTGTGCCGAAAGGCCCAGGCAGGAGTCCAGTGCAACGTGATCCTGGACGCGCTCGGCGCGGCGAAGATGGACAGGTCACTCATCGGGGCGATGGAGGAGGCGGGCGTTCGGGTGATCAAGTTTCGCCCGCCCAAGCCTTACGCCGTGCGCCGAGTCGCCAACCGGACCCACAGGCGCCTGCTGATCGCCGACGGAACCGTGGGAATGACAGGCGGGGTGGGTATCGCCGCCGAGTGGACCGGCGACGCGGAGGACCCGGACCACTGGCGCGATACCCACGTGCGGGTACGAGGTCCGGTTGTCCGGGGGCTGCAGGGGGCTTTCGCCGAGAACTGGCTCGAGGGCACGGGAGAGGTCCTCGCCGGGGAGGGCTACTTGCCCAAGCTCGAGCCGATCGATGGGGGCAGCGCCATGCAACTCGTCCGTTCGAGCGCCAAGGTCGGCGACACAAACGTCGAGGCTCTCTACTACCTCGCGATCGCTTCGGCGCGCGAGACGATGGAGCTCACCGCGGCTTACTTCGTTCCACGGCCGGCCTTCACGGAGGCTCTTGCCGAGGCTGCCGAGCGCGGAGTGCGCGTTCGAGTGCTCGTTCCCGGCCCCCACACGGACAAGGAGCTGGTGCGCGTCGCCGGCCGGGCTGCATACGGTCGCCTGCTCGAAGCCGGCGTGGAGATCTTCGAGTTCGAGCCGACGATGCTGCACGCAAAGACCCTCGTCGTCGACGGGGCGTGGGCGTCCGTCGGCACCGTGAACTTCGACAACCGCTCGTTCCAGCTGCACGACGAAGTCACGCTCTGCATCTGGGACAGCGAGTTCGCGGGTCGGCTTGGCGAGGAGTTCGAGCGGGACCTGACGCGCGCGGAGAAGATCGACCCGGAGCGTTGGCGCGGGCGTGGCGTGCATCACCGGGTTCGGGAGAGCGCCACGAAGCTGCTGCGTCGGGAGCTCTAGCCGCCCTATCCTCCCGCCCGTGCTGGAGCGGCTTGCGCGAAGAAAGAGGAAACGGCGACCCCGCTTGGGCCTGCCCGGCCGGCGGGTCGCGCCTCGCAATCCCGTGCTGGCGGCACTCGGACGCGCCGATCAGGCGGTGCTTCGCTTCCTGCGCACCCGCGGACACCAGCCACCCGTCGAGGCGGTCATGCGCGCCCTGGGAGCCGCGGGCGAGTACGGGGCGGTATGGGCCGCGGTCGGGACGGGGGGGGCAGCGATCGACGGCCGACGCCGGCGTAGCTGGGCGATCGCCGGCGCATTAGGCCCGGCGGCGGTGGGAATCAACTTCATCGTCAAGGTGGGGGTCGGCCGAGAACGTCCACTCATCGAAGAGCACCCTCCGCTCGCTCCCGCGCCGACGAAGCTCTCCTTTCCCTCCGCCCACGCCACATCTTCGGTAGCCGCCGCCACCGCGCTCGGCCGCGTCGAGCCCAAGGCCCGGCTCCCCCTCGGAACGCTGGCCGCGCTGATCTGCGTGGGGCGTCCATACCTCGGCATGCATTACCCGTCCGACGTCCTCGGCGGCGTTGCGCTCGGCTTTGCGCTCGGCGCCCTCGTCCCCGGTCTGCGCCCGCAACCGGCAGAGGAGCGGCTCATCGACCTCGCGATCGACGCCAACAGGAGCGCGGAGGGCAACGGCGCTCCGGAGCCCGCCGTCATCCAGCACGGGTCGCGACCCACGTGAGGATTGGAATCGTCGGCCTGCCCAACGCCGGCAAGTCGACCCTGTTCAACGCCCTCACTCAGGCCCGCGCCGAGACGGGGGAGTACCCGTTCACCACTATCGACCCCAACGTCGCGGCCGTCCCGGTGCCCGACAAGCGCCTACCACAGATCGCCCGCACCGTGGGCGCAACCAAGCTCGTCCCGCAGACGATCTCCTTCGCGGACATCGCCGGCCTGGTCCGGGGGGCCTCCGAAGGCGAAGGGCTCGGCAACCGCTTCCTGGCGGCGATTCGCGAGACCGACGCCATCTGCCACGTCGTCCGCTGCCACGACGCAGCGGGAGTGGCCCACACCGAGGGCCGCGTCGATCCCGTCGCCGACGCCGAGCTGGTCGAGGCCGAGCTCTACGCGGCCGACCTCGAGCAGGCCGAGGCTCGCCTCGAGCGCGTGACCAAGCAGGCCCGCTCCGGTGACAAGGAGGCCGCGGCCGAGCGCGACTGGCTCCAGACGGTGGTTGAAGGGCTGTCCAGCGGTCGGGGTGTGCGCGAGTTTCCTGCCCCGCCCGATGCCCCCGAGGGGCCGGCTCGGCTTCAGGCGCTGACCTCCAAGCCGGCCCTGTACGTCGCCAACGTCTCCGAGGGCATCGACTCGCCCCCGGACGACCTCGCCGGGCACGCCCGCGCCGCCGGGGCCGCCATCGTCGCGATCAGCGCCCGCGTCGAGGCTGAGCTCTCCGAGCTCGACGACCCCGCGGAGGCCGCCGAGCTTCGCGCTGAGCTCGGGATCTCCGAGTCCGGCCTCGACCGCCTCGTCCACGCCGCGTTCGAGCTGCTGGACCTGATCACGTTCTTCACCGCCCACCATGGAGCCGAGGCCACGGCGCGCGGCCTGAGCCGCGGCTCGACGGCGTGGGACGCCGCCGGCGAGGTCCACACGGACTTCCAGAAACACTTCGTGCGCGCCGAGGTGATCAACTGGCAGGCCCTGGTCGAGCTCGGCGGATACGCAGCCGCTCGAGAGGCGGGGAAGCTCCGGACCGAAGGGCGCGACTACGTCGTTTCCGGCGGCGACGTGCTGACTTTCAAGACCTAGAGGGGCTACTCGGGCAGCAGCTGCCTGCCCAGCTCCGAGACGGTGACGTGGATCGCGCCGGGCTCGACCGCGTAGTCCAGCAGCGCGAGGGCGCTGAGCCGGTCGAGGGTGAACTGGAACGCCTCGGCCTGACGCCGGTTCTCGTAGTCGCGCAGGACGTCGAACGACCACCCCGTCGTGTGCAGCGAGTACTCGTCGGTGGCCTCGGGGTTTGAGCCGATCAGCAGCTCCTGGTAGGCGCGGTCGCGGACCGTGCTGGTGATCCGCAACGGCGCGAACGCTCCGCTCAGCTCTCGCACGGCCGTCGCCATGTAGCTGAGCGTCGCGAGCGCCTCGGGACGCAGGGCCCGGTAAAGCTCCGGCTCCCGGTCCAGCTCGCTCGCCAGCTCGCCCATCTGCGGATCGACGATCCACCCAAGCCCAGGGGAGTCCGGAAGCGGCACGAGATCGCCGTCGCGAAGTCCCGCCTCGACGTCGTCCGGCTCCTCGAAGACCTCGGTGTCGTCCTCGGGATGGAACACCTCCTCTAGCGTGGCCTTCGCAGTGGCGAGCTCTGATGTGCGCGAGAGCCCGTCCGGGTCTTGGCGGTAGCGCTGCATGATCTCCTGGGAAGCGAGGACCTTCCACAGGTAGTCCGACGACTCGTCGCCGAAGCTGCGCAGCCGCTCGTAGACGTTGCGGTGGCTGTCCGGGCCCGAGTCGAAGTAGAGCTGCGCGTACGAGAGCCCGTCTGCGGCGACGAGTCCGCCGACAGGCTCGGACTCCGGGGCGCGGGCGTAGGCGCGGACCACGTTCTCCAGGTTGCCGATCCCCATGTGGTAGCTGGCAACAGCAAGCCCGGGCTCGCCGAACCGCTCCTCGGCGATGTCGAGATACGTCGCGGCGCCCTCGATCGCGGCCTCCGGCACGAAGCGCTCGTCGATCTGCGCCCGCTGCTTGCGCAAGCGCGCGGCCTGCTGTGAGCTCGTCGCCTTCGCAATGCGCTGGGTCAGGGCAATGCTGGCCGGCAGGTCGACGTCCATGCCCAGCAGGTCGATCGCCGTCGAGGGAATGATCTGGGCCAGCCCGGAAGCGGCCTCGGGCGTCGGACCCGCCATGACGTCGGGACGTCCCGCGCTCTCCAGGAAGATGACTGCCTCGAGGGTGTCCGGGTGCACCCCGTGACGCCGCGCCGCGGCCTCGACCTCCGGCCGCCAGCGCGCTGTCCGGCGTGCCGACGCCGTGACCCCGCCGGGGCTCTTCGCATAGAGGACGTGGGAGGTGCCGATCGCCGCTCGTCCCTCGAATTGCTCGCGACGAGGCGGGCTCCAGTCCAGCGGGTCGGACGCTGAGCGAGCGGTGGCGCTCGCCCCGGCGGCGATCCTCACGACTCGCACGTCGAGGGGATCCCGGTCGCCGATGCCCAACGCCAGCACTGCGGCCGCGAGGGCACCCGCGGCCAACAGCAGCAGCAGGACGCCACCCACCGCTTTCGCCGCGGTCTCGAAACCGGCTCGTTCCCGCACCGCGCCGATGTTAGGGTCCGCGCGTGCGAACCGAGGCCCGTTTTCCCGGCGTGTCCTCCGGGGCCGGGCACTACGAGAGCTTCTACATCAAGGCGACTCGCCCGGGCGGGGGTCAGGGAATCTGGATCCGGCACACGGTGCACAAGCGGCCCGGCTTGGAGCCGAACGCCTCGGTCTGGTTCACGCTCTTTGACGCCGACCCGCCGGGACCGCGCGCGACCAAGGTCACTGTCCCGCCGCCGCAGCTGAGCGTCCCGACGGGCGCGTACATCAAGGTCGGCGAGTCCGTGCTCGATCCGGGGGTCGCGCGCGGCTCCGCGACGACGGAGTCGCTCGAGGCGTCCTGGGACCTGCGCTACGGCTCGGAGGCCGGCGCCTTCCACCACCTCCCTTACGCGTGGCTCTACCGCGCCCCGCTGCCGAAGACCAAGTTCCTCTCCCCCTACCCGGACGCCCGGTTCGACGGCTCGGTCACCGTGGCCGGAGAGACCATCGAAGTTCACGGCTGGCCGGGAATGATCGGGCACAACTGGGGCGCCGAGCACGCCGAGCGCTGGGTCTGGATCCAGGCATCCGAGTTTCGAGAGTCCGACGGTTGCTACTTCGACGCGGCGCTCGGCCGCATCAAGGTCGCCGGCATGACCACCCCCTGGGTCGGCAACGGCATGCTGCGGCTCGACGGCATCGAGCATCGCCTCGGCGGTTTCGACCGCATCCGCTCAACAAAGATCGACGAAGAGCCCACCGAGTGCGAATTCGAGCTCGGCGGGAAGGGGATCAGGGTCACGGGAAGTGTGGCCTCGGAGCCTCGAAACTTCGTCGCCTGGGTCTACGCCGACCCGGCAGGGCCCGAGCACAACACGCTCAACTGCTCCATCTCGGACCTCGAGCTGACCGTTGAGGCGAAGGGCTCTGAGCCGCGCCGGCTCGAGTGCGTGGGCGCCGCGGCCTACGAGATCGGCATGCGGGATACCGACCACGGGATTCCGCTGCAGCCCTATCCCGACGGCTGAACGGCATACCCCTGGGGAGTATGCTACGGTGACCTGGATGGAACACACGGCTACCCACGTCGAATCGGTCGGTGGCTCCGCCGATCACAACCACGCAATGCCGACCGAGGGCGCCGCGCTGACCGCCATCGCGGCGAGCGCCACGCTGCACTGCCTCACGGGCTGCGCGATCGGGGAGGTCGCCGGCGTCGCGATCGGCACCGCGGCCGGTTTCTCGAACTTCGGCACGATCGCGCTGGCGATCGGCCTCGCGTTCCTGTTCGGCTACGGGCTCACCAGCCTGCCGCTGTTGCGCGCCGGCTTGGCCCTGGCGACCGTGATCCCGATCGCCTTCGCATCCGACACGCTCAGCATCGCGGTGATGGAGATCGTCGACAACCTCATCCTCGTGCTGATCCCCGGCGCGATGGATGCGGGCCTCGACACCGTCCTCTTCTGGGGCAGCCTCTCGTTCGCGCTCGCCGTCGCCGGTCTGTTCGCGTTCCCGGTCAACCGCGGGCTGATCGCCCGGGGCAAGGGTCATGCCGCCGTGCACGAGACCGGCATCCACGGCGGTCCGCCGGTTCGCCTGGTCGCCGTGATCTTCGCGCTCGCCGCCGTCTTCGGAACGGTCGTCCTGATCGCCGAAGCGATCAGTTCTTGATGAACTTCGCCCAGGTTGAGCGCAGGCGGAGCCGGTTGCGGAGCGTGTCTCCGGTGACCGTCGTGCTCCCGGACGAGCCCACGATCTTGGCGCGCACGATGCGAGGCGAGCGACCCGTGTCGAGGATCTGGATGCGTTTCAGATTGCCCTGAAACAGGGCCTTGAGGCGGGACTCCATCTCCGAGTTCGAGTAGGTGACCTTCCACTTGTGCACCGGCGAGATGTCGTCATAAGGATCGTTGACGGACTTCAGATAGGGCTGGCGGCTGCCGCCGGAGAAGCCGAACTCGGAGTTCTCGGTCTCGCCGCCCGACGTTGAGAAGTAGTAGGTGGTTGCGATCTTGCCCTTGTACTTGACCACCTTGCGCTTGGTGCGTTTGACCGCGCGATTCGTCGCCTTCGTCTCGGAGTCACGCCCCCGGTAGACCTGGCTGCGCGTGTCGTCGTAGTGGTCGAAGGCTCCGCTTCGCTTAGTGGCGAGGCCGTAGGAGCGCGCGACGACGGCCTGCGCGCGCAGGGCCTGCTGGTGCCAGGACGAGGGCATCTCGTTCGCAACCACGCCCTTCACGTATCCCTCGGCTCCGACCGAGTTGATCACCATAAGCGAGCCGCCGTCGACGCTTGCGATCAGATCGCCCCGGTAGCGGCCGAACCCGGCGATCGAGATGATGCGCTCGCCCTTTGCCCGCGCCTCCTTGCCGCAAGACCGGACCTTCCTCCCGTTCGGTGCCTGCAGCGAGACCCGAGATCCACCGACCGCGAACGAGTAGTCCTTGCTCGGGTTCAGGTCGCGTCCGCACGCCGACTCGGCGTTGCTGAACCCCACGGTCCCCTGCGACCCCAGCAGGACCCGGACCCGCCCTGTGCGGCCCTTTCCGACCTTGGTGTTCTTGTAGTAGTGATTCAGGATCTGCTCGTAGTTGCGGCCGTGCTGCGCGAATCCGTACGCGCCGTATTGGCTCAGGCCGACCCCGTGGCCGAAGCCGCGACCCTTGATCACCCAGTTCGCGCCGGCCGTCGCCGGCAGGGCCAACAGCGCAGCCGCGCAGACCGCGACAAGGGCATGTCCTGGTCGGAATCTCATCGAGTCCCCCCGAGCGCAAACAACCCAGGGTCTCCCAAGTCGCGGTTCGACCAGCGTTGCAACGCCCCTCCCGGCATCGCGGCCCGGTCGCGATCCTGCATCTGGGTACGCTGGCGTTGCACGCGCGACAGGAGGTCGAGATGAGCATCGCCACGCAGGAGCACACCGTTGTCGACAAGGTCCCGACCAAGCTTTTGATTGGAGGCGAGTGGCGCGACGCGCGCGGCGGGGACACGCTTGCTGTTGAGGATCCGTCGACCGGCGAGACGCTTTGTGAGATCGCCGACGCCACCCCTGACGACGCACGCGCCGCGCTCGACGCCGCGGTCGAAGCGCAGGCGGAGTGGGCCGCGACGCCTCCCAACGAGCGCTCGGAGATTCTGCACCGCGCGTTCCTGGCGCTGAACGAGCGCACCGACGAGCTGGCGCTGCTGATGACCCTCGAGATGGGAAAGTCGGTCGCCGAATCGAAGGCCGAGATCGCCTACTCAGCCGAATTCTTCCGCTGGTTCTCGGGCGAAGCGTTGAGAATGGACGGCTACTACAAGGTGGCCGGCAACGCCGCGTCGCGTGTGTTGGTGATGCGACAGCCTGTCGGCCCGTGCTACTTCATCACGCCCTGGAACTTCCCCACCGCGATGGGCACGCGCAAGCTCGGTCCGGCGATCGCCGCGGGCTGCACCATGGTAATCAAGCCGGCGCAACAGACGCCGCTCTCGATGCTCGCGCTCGCTCAGCTTCTCGAGGAGTGCGGCCTGCCGGGCGGGGTGCTCAACGTGATCACGAGCTCGTCGTCGAGCGCGGTCTCCGAGCCGATCATCGGCGACTCGCGGTTGCGCAAGCTCAGCTTCACGGGGTCGACCGAGGTCGGGCGCAAGCTGATCGCTCAGGCGGCGGAAAACGTGCTCAACGTGTCGATGGAGCTGGGCGGCAACGCGCCGTTCCTGATCTTCGACGACGCCGATCTCGACGCCGCGCTCGAGGGTGCGATGGTGGCCAAGATGCGCAACATCGGCGAGGCCTGCACGTCCGCGAACCGGTTCCACGTCGCGGGCTCGCTTGCTGACGAGTTCGCCGAGCAGCTCGCCCAGCGTATGGGCGAGCTCAAGCTCGGTCGCGGGACCGAGGAGGGAGTGGACGTTGGCCCGCTGATCGATGATGACCAGCGCTCGAAGGTCGACGACCTGGTCGCGGACGCCACCGACAAGGGAGCGCGGGCGATCGTCGGCGGCAAGGCGGTCGACGGCGCCGGTTACTTCTACGAGCCCACAGTGCTCGCCGACGTTCCGGACGATGCCCGGGTGCTCAAGGAGGAGATCTTCGGACCCGTCGCTCCGGTCGCCTCGTTCGACTCCGAGGAGGAGGCGATCGCGGCCGCCAACGACACCGAGTACGGCCTCGTCGCGTACGTGTTCACCAACGACCTGAAGCGCGCCCTGCGCGTCTGCGAGGGGTTGGAGACCGGGATGATCGGCCTCAACCAGGGCATGGTCTCCAACGCCGGGGCGCCGTTCGGCGGCGTCAAGCAGTCAGGGATCGGACGTGAGGGCGGCAACGAGGGCATCGAGGAATACCTCGAGACGAAGTACGTTGCGGTGAATCTCTAACGGGAGAGGGGATAAGGGCCCGTCAAGTGGGATTAGCCGTGACATCGGCCCGGGAATAGTGAGTCGCGCAAAGGAGAAGCAGCCCGAGAGTGGCGGGCCGGGCAGTCAGGACTGTGGCTCGTCCTCCGCCTGCTGACCCGGTTGCGCCTGTTCGATCCAGGCATCCGGGATGAGCTTTCGCCCCTCGCGCCAATTGCTGTGACCCACTGCCTCCTGGAACCAGGGATCGGGGAGGTTCGCGTGGTCGCAGACGATGACCTGCATCCCGCCACAGAATCGCCAGCCCCGAGGGAACTCTGTGACCGGGTCATCGGATGTTGGACCGCTACGCCCGGTGATCTCGCCGAGAAGTTGCGCTTCGGACGAGAGGCGGTAGCCGCTTCGCATGGAAGGCGGTGAATTCACGGACCCCGAGCCCTTCCCACGCGTATCTTCTCCACGAGGAGGACATGGATCGGACGGCCACGCTTCCCGTCGTGCTCGCCGCCTTCCTGGCGCTGGTCACGACGCCGCCCGCGATCGCAAAGCTGCCGCCCGGGACAACGTTCGAAGCGTGCGGAGCGTCTGGCTGCGCGACAGCCGCGGGCGATGAGAGCTTTGCGCTTCAGCTGAAGCTGATCGAGCCGACGATGGAGCACGGCACGGTGGGCGCGCCGTCAGGGGCTCAGGCGTGGATCCGCGTCGACCTCAACCTCGGGTCCGATCGCGGGTTGGGCTCGCTTCGGCGCAACTTTCCCGTGGTGTTCGCCTCCGATGCTGGCTACATCGGTGTGCCAGGCGAGCAAGGCGCCTATCGATGGGTGCCATTGCGGGCGGAACAATCTCAGGCATACGCTCAGGTGGCGGATGGCATGCGCCCGTTCCCTCCACAGACGCTCACTGAGCTAGACCCGGTCAGCGTCGCGCAAGCCACTCCGTCTGCGGCCGGGATGACTCCGGCTGGCGGCGAGGGGATGCCCACACCGCTGATCATCGGGCTGGCCGCCGTCGGCTTGCTTGCGGGCGTCGTTGTAGTAGCCCGAGCACGACGCGTCCGTCACCGACCAACCGAGGGCGAGCCAGCCTAGCCAGCAGCTGGAAGGCACCGACGAAGCGAGTACCGCTTAGGAAGAGAAGCGGCTATTTCGCTATTCGTTCAAAGCGGTAGCGCATTGGCGTCGCCATCTGCGCGATAGCGTCGTGTCGATGGGCTCCCGCGACCCATTACACGAAAGCGGCGACCCTGACGCGGGTGGCCAAGCGATCCGCCCGTCGCCGCAGCCACGCGGCGCGGGTCGGCTGACTCAGCTGACTGCACGCATCCGCGAGTTCGGTCGCCGCCGACGCACGCTGGTCGCGGTCGTGGGATCGCTGGCGACGGCGGCGGTCCTCGTAATCGTCCTCGCCGGACGGCGCGACGAGTTCGCGTCAGCGATCTCGGACGTCACGGCGTGGGTGCTCGCGGTGACGGTGCTGTTGCAGATCGTGGCGCTACTCGCCAGGAGCGAGGCGTGGCATCTGACCATCCAAGCGGCCGGCGGCACGGTCGATCGTCGCGTTCTCTATCGCGCGTCGAGCATGCAGGTCCTGGGCAGCGTCCTCAACACCCAGCTGGGGGTCGCCGCGCGGATCGCCGCGCTGCGACGCTCGTCCCCGGACGTCAGTCCGCAGGTGCCGACGCTAATCGCCGCCGAGTTTCCGATCCTCGCCGTCGAGGCGGTGCTGGCCGCGCTCGCCTCGTTCACCCTGATCGAGCCGCTCGGTCTGCCGTGGTGGCTGCCCATCGTCTTTCTCGCAGTGATCGGGACGGCCAGCGCCGGCCTGCGGCATCTCGCTCTGCGGAAGGGCCGCGAGCTCTGGAGCGGCCTCGCCGTGCTCCGCACGCTCGGCCGTGGAAGCCGCGTGGTCGGCTACATCGTGGTTGCCGTCTTCGCGCAGATCTTCCGTAACTGGCTGCTGCTGCATGCGGTCGGCATCGATGCCTCATTTTTCGACGCCATCGCCGTGCTGATCGCCGTGGTGACGCTCGGTCAGCTTCCGGTGGGTCCCACCGCCGGCGCCGCGGCCGCGGTGCTCATCCTCGGCAGCGACGGGGTGGCGGCGGCGGCGGCGGCCGGGGTTCTGATGACCGTGACCGGGACGGTCGGCGGACTGTGTTTCGCGGCGTGGGCCGGCGCCGATCGGCTCGGGTCGGTGATCAGACGAGCCTGGCTCCAGCGTGCTGATTCTCGAGCCCAGCGGTCGCGCTGAGCACGCTCCCGCTCCGGCCGTCCTCGGCCTTCGCCCGATCCAGCCGACTCTTCGCCAGCTTCGATTGGCGCTCGAGTTCGTCGAGGCGTCGTGGGCTGGTCGATCGCGGACCGTATGCCTTTGCCCGGTAGAGCTGGTAGCGCTCGCGGGCGTACCGCGCTTCGGCCTCGAGTTCGGCGAGACGGACGTTCGTACTCGCGCTTGGCGTACCAGAGACCATCGCTAGATCGTCTCCGCTAGGGCGCCTGGCGGGCGTGGCGGCGGCAGCCGGGAAGCTCGCCCGAATCGGTTCTCGCCGAACGCGGGCGCTCCTCGGCGCAGCGATGGCTCCAGGGTGAATACCTCTGTGGCAACGTCGGTGTCCCGGTCGTGGCTGCTCACGAACGAGGCGACGCGTTGTCGCGTCACCCTTACGACGGCTGCCACAGCCTCCTGTCTGTACGCCGCCGGGGTGAGCATCCCGACACCCCGAACGGTGTCGAGGGTCTGCGGAGCGATCATGCTCCGGTTGAAAGCGGCCACGGCCTCCGTGAGCACGCAGGTGACGACGTTGCCGCGAATCTCGGTGCGTCCGTTCGTCGGTGCCTTGCCCGCGTACCGCGTCCACAACGACGTGAGCGATCGGGTCACCTCCGCCGACAGGGTTGGGAA
>JBKPDQ010000165.1:0-20778 GCA_046728015.1 Actinomycetota bacterium | reverse complement strand
CCCTGGTGCTGATCGACGCCACCTCGGGGGCCGGCGCGCTGCGGTTGGACCCCGAGGGCATCGACGCCTACTACTTCGCACCACAGAAGGCGTTCGGCTCCGATGCCGGACTCTGGCTCGCGATGCTGAGCCCGGCGGCGGTCGCCCGCATCGAAGAGCTCGACGGCGCGGCGGACCGCTGGCAACCCGGGTCCCTGTCCCTCCTGGTGGCGCTGGAGAACTCGCGCAAGGATCAGACCTACAACACGCCGGCGGTTGCGACGCTGCTCTTGCTCTGCGACCAGATCGAGTGGATGCTCGACGCGGGCGGCCTGGAGTGGTGCGTCGAGCGGTCGCAACAGTCTTCGTCCCATCTCTACGACTGGGCGCAGGGGACCGACTACGCGACGCCGTTCGTCGCCACGCCGGCAAAGCGCTCGCTGGTCGTCGGCACGATCGACTTCGACGAGGCGGTGGACGCCGCCGCGATCGCCGCGACCCTGCGGGCCAACGGAATCGTCGACACGGAGCCGTATCGCAAGCTTGGTCGCAACCAGCTGCGCATCGGCATGTTCCCCGCCGTCGAGCCGGCAGACGTCGAGGCGCTCACGGCCTGCATCGACTGGGTGGTCGCAAACGCGCCCGGCGTGCAGCGCGACCCCGTCTCCGGCGACGTCGCGGCCGGCGGTGGCTGATGAAGGTCCTGGTCAAGGAGAAGATCGCCGACCCGGGCGTCGAGCTGCTGCGCGAGCGATTCGACGTGGAGCTCGGGCTGGACATGAGCGACGAGGAGCTTCGAGAGCGGATCGGAGAGTTCGACGCGATCCTGGTCCGCTCCGCGACCAAGGTGACGGCCGAGCTGATCGAGCGCGCCGACCGTCTCAAGGTGATCGGTCGCGCCGGCACCGGCGTTGACAACGTCGATGTCGAGGCGGCTACCAAGCGCGGGATCGTGGTAGCCAACGCTCCCGAGTCAAACTCGGTTGCGGCCGCCGAGCATACGCTTGCGATGGCCCTCGCCTTGTGCCGCAACGTCCCGCAGGCGCACGAGTCGCTGGTCGCCGGCGCCTGGGACAGATCGCGGTTCGCGGGTAACGAGCTCTACGGCAAGACGCTCGGCGTGATCGGCTTCGGCCGGATCGGCCAGCTCGTCGCCAAGCGCGCGCTGTCGTTTGACATGGAGGTTGTCGCTTACGACAAGTTCGTCTCGGCGGAGCGCTTTCGCGAGCTCGGGGTCGAGGGCGTCGACACGACCGATGAGCTGTACGCGCGCGCCGACATTGTCACGATCCACCTCCCCAGGACGCCCGAGACGGAGGGCTGGATCGACGCCGAGGCGATCGCCAAGATGCGCGACGGGGTCCGGATCATCAACTGCGCGCGGGGCGAGCTGGTGGACCTGGAGGCGCTCAAGGCGGGCCTCGACTCGGGCAAGGTCGCGGGCGCGGCCCTCGACGTCTTTCCGCAGGAGCCGTACTCGGACGGCTCGCTGTTCGAGCGAGACAACGTCGTCGTCACCCCTCACCTCGGCGCCTCGACCACCGAGGCGCAGGATCGGGCCGGCGTCGTCACCGCCGAGCAGGTCCGTGCGGCGCTGACCGGTGGCCTGGTCACGAACGCGGTCAACATCGCGGCCGTTCGGCCCGAGGAGATGGAGGCGCTCGCTCCCTTCGTTCCCCTCTGCGAGAAGCTGGGCCGCCTCGCCCAGGGTCTCGGCAACGGCTCGATCAATCGTGTTCACGTCGAATTTCATGGCCGCATCGCCGAGCACGACACTCGGCTTCTCGGGATCGCGGTGCTCGTGGGGATCCTGTCCGGCCACACCGAGGAACCGGTGAACCTGGTCAACGCGCCCGCCGTGGCCGAGGAGCGCGGAATCGAGCTCGTGGAGCTCAAGGAGGCGGCGTCCGAGGATTTCACCGAGCTCATCACCGTGCGCCTTGGCGAGGCGGAGGACGCCGCCGAGGTGGCCGGTACCGGCGTCGGGCCGCGGCACGTGCCCTACCTGGTCAAGGTCTGGGGCCAGAGCTTCTACATGCCTTTTGCCGACCACCTGGCGATCTTCCGCTACGCCGATCAGCCGGGGATGATCGGGCGCGTCGGCACCGCGTTCGGCGGGCACGGCGTCAACATCGTCTCGGCCGCGGTCGGGGCGGAGGCCCGCGAGCACGAGGCGGTCATGGCCCTCACGACCGATGCCCCAGTGCCGCAGAACGTGATCGACGAGATCGCCTCGTCCGAGGGCTTCTTCGTCGGCCGCGCCGTCGATCTCTGACCCGGCGAAAGTCTCGGCTCCGCCTCGACTTTCGCCGGGATAGGGTGCCCCGGATGCGTGCCGTTGTCATCCCTCGCCACGGCGATCCTGACGTGCTGGAGGTTCAGGAGCGTTCGGACCCGCCCGTCGCGGCCGGTGAGGTGCGGATCGCCGTCAAGGCGGCGGGGATCAACTACGCCGACCTGCTCGCGCGGTCGGGGGCCTACCCGGACGCGCCGCGACCGCCGTGCGTCGTGGGCTACGAGGTCGCCGGCGAGGTGGAGGCGGCGGGGGAGGGAGTCGAGGACTTCAAGCCGGGCGATCGCGTCATGGCCGGAACCCGGTTCGGCGGCCAGGCCGAGCTCGTCACCGTGCCCGCCGAGCAAGCGATCCCCTTGCCGGACAGCTTCTCGTTCGAGCAGGGCGCGGCGTTTCCGGTCAACTACGCCACCGCCTACGCCGGCCTGGTGATCATGGGTGGGCTGAAGGCGTCCGAGCGAGTCCTGATCCACGCCGCCGCCGGCGGAGTCGGCATCTCCGCGACGCAAGTGGCCAAGTTAACCGGCGCTGAGATCTTCGGCACCGCATCGTCTTCCAAGCACGCCACGCTCCGCGAGCAGGGGGTGGATCACCCCATCGACTACCGAACGCAGGACTTCGAGTCCGAGGTGCGGCGGATCACCGGCAACGAGGGCATCGACGTCGCGTTTGACGCGCTCGGGCCGAAGAGCTTTCGCAAGGACTACCGGCTGCTTCGTGAAGGCGGGCGGCTGATCATGTACGGCTACATCGAGGGGAAGTCCGCCGGCGGACGGAACGTGCCGGCGCTCCTAGGGGTGCTGGCGCGGATGCCGTTTGCCACCAGCCCCTGGTGGAAATCGCTCGCGGTCTTGAATGAGAACAAGGGGATCTTCGGCCTGAACATGGTCAAGTGGTGGGAACGCGAGGGTCTGGATCGCTTGCTCCCGCCTCTTGTCGAAGGGCTGGAGCGCGGCGAATTCAATCCAGTCGTCGCCGAGACCTTTCCCTTCGAGCGCGCGGCTGACGCGCACCGGATGATCGCCGAGCGGCGCAACGTCGGCAAGGTCGTGCTCACACCCTGATCACGCTCGCGAGCATCGGCAGCCTGTACGAGCGGGCGATCGTCGACACCGGTCGTCAGCCGGAGTTCCTCTTCTTCATCTCGTTCCTGCTCAGCTGGGGATTCATCCGCACCAGCGCACACATGATCCGCGCTCAGGTCAGCTGGTGGCCGGGCAACGTCAAGGTCGGGGGCACGCACATCCACCACCTCGTCTGGGGCATCCTGCTGCTGCTGATCGTCGGCTGGGTCGGGGTGACGGTCGCTCCCGGTTCGCCCTGGCACGAGGTCCTGGCCGTCCTGTTCGGGATCGGAGCGGGCCTGACGCTGGACGAGTTCGCGCTCTGGCTCAACCTGAAGGACGTCTACTGGTCCGAGGAGGGACGCCGGTCGATCGACGCCGTGATTGTCGCCGCCTGTCTTTCCGGGATGGCCCTGGTCGGTCTCTCCGCGTGGGTCGACGTCGCGACCGACGTCGAGGACGCGGTGATTTCAGCCGTCGCGGCAGCGGGCGCGGTTGGCATCGGGTTCGTCCTCGTCAACGCGGCCAAGCAGAAGTTCGGCGTGGCGGCGGTCGGCCTCTTCCTCAGCCCGGTCGCGATCGTCGGTGCGTTCCGGCTCGGCCGCCCGCGCTCCCCGTGGGCGCGAATGTTCTACGACGAGGCCAAACGCTCGCGCGCGGAACAACGGTTCGGTACGCTGCCCGGCAGCGAATGACGTACCGGCTCAACAGCCTGGCGCTCCTCCTTCTCCTCCCCCTGCGGGGGGAGTAACGCTGGGCGGCGCGTTAGCCGCGACTGCAAGAGATTTCATTCGCACCGAGAAGGAGGAAGCCCATGCCGGGCCACGACACCAACGACGTCCCTGAAGTAGCCGACGCGGACCGCGTCCACATCTTCGACACCACCCTGCGCGACGGAGAGCAGTCACCCGGGATCTCGCTCAACACCCAGGAGAAGGTGGAGATCGCCCAGCAGCTCGCGCGACTTGGCGTGGACGTGATCGAGGCCGGCTTTCCGATCACCTCACCCGGCGACTTCGAGGCTGTGGAGGCGATCGCGCGCAATGTCCACGGCCCCGTGATCTGCGGGCTGGCGCGCACGCACAAGGCCGACATCGACGCCGCGTGGGGAGCGATCAAGGACTCGGAGCGGCCTCGCATCCACACCTTCATCTCGACCTCGGACATCCACATCACCCACCAGCTGCAGACCACGCGCGAAGACGTGAAGGGGCAGGCGAAGGCGGCCGTGGCGCTGGCGAAGTCCTACTGCGGGGACGTCGAGTTCTCGCCGATGGACGCCACGCGCGCCGACGTCGAGTTCACCGCCGAGGTCTGCGCGATCGCCGTCGCGGAGGGAGCGACGGTCATCAACATCCCCGACACGGTCGGCTACACGACTCCGGAGGAGTACCGCCGCTATTTCGAGCGGCTGTACGAGCTCGCGCCGGAACTGCGCGACGTGCGCACCTCTGTGCACTGCCACGACGATCTCGGGTTGGCTGTCGCCAACTCGTTCGCGGGCCTGCTGGCCGGCGCGCGCCAGGTCGAGTGCGCCGTGAACGGGATCGGCGAGCGGGCCGGGAACTGCTCGCTGGAGGAGATCGTGATGCTGCTGCGGACCCGCCGCGACGAGCACGGTCTCGACACGACCCTCGATACGCGCGAGCTGGCTCGGACCAGCCGCATGGTGTCCCGCTTCACCGGCTACGCGGTGCAGCCGAACAAGGCGATCGTCGGTCGCAATGCGTTCGCGCACGAGTCCGGCATCCACCAGGACGGCGTGCTGAAGGAGCGCACAACCTACGAGATCATGGACGCCAGGGACGTCGGTCTCGAGTCGAACTCGATCGTGCTCGGCAAGCACTCGGGGCGCCACGCGCTGCGCGATGCGCTGGAGCAGCTGGGCTTCAAGGTCTCTGGCAATGCTCTCAACCAGGCGTTCAAGCGCTTCAAGGAGATCGCGGACAAGAAAAAGCAGGTGACGGCACTCGACCTCGAGGCGATCGTCTCCGACCAGGTACGAGAGGGCTCGGAGCGCTACGAGCTCGCGTGGTTCGACGTCGAGGCGTCATCGCGCCGCGACCCCAAGGCGACCGTCGCCGTGACGATGCCGTCCGGCGAGGAAGCTGTCGGAGAGTCCGGCGGCGACGGTCCAGTCGACGCGATCTTCGGCGCGATCCGGGAGGCCGCCGGAGTCGACTCCGAGCTGCGCCAGTACACGGTCTCAGCGGTGACGGAGGGCGAGGACGCGCTCGGCGAGGTCACGGTCATGCTCCGCGCTCACCGGCGACTGGCATCCGGTCAGGGCGTGGCGACCGACATCCTCGAGGCCTCCGCGCGCGCTTACGTGCGGGCGCTTTCGAACGCGCTCGAAGGGGCTGCGGTACGCGAGGCCGAGGGCGTCACGGCGCAGGCCGCCTCCGAGCCGGCGACTCCAGGCCCCTGACCCGCCTTGAGCGTCAGATTCCGTGCGACATGGAGGGCGTTTGCTGCGCTCACGTGCTGGTGGGCGGTATGGCGTACTTTCGTACGTGATAGCGTACGCTCCGAGAGTGGCGGTTACCGCGACGGAGAATGGCGGGCTCGGATCCCGGGTCAGGGCACTGCGCGAGGGGATGGATCTCTCGCTCCGCGATCTGGCCGAGCGATCTGGCGTGAGCCCGCCGATGCTGTCGCAGGTCGAACGCGGAGAGACGAGCCCAACCCTTGCGGTGGCCGAGAAGATCGCCGGTGGGCTGGAGCTGACTCTCTCGCAGCTGTTGCGGCTCGACGAGGCGGGGCACGTGGTCGTCGTTCGAGCCGGCGAGGGCCGCAGCCGAAGCCGCAAGGGCCATCGCACCGAAGAGCTCACGCCCCCGCTTCCGGGCCAGCGCGCGGACGTCTCCCGGCATCTGCTCGAGCCAGGCGCGGCGACGGGCCGAGCGGGCGACCCGCCGCTGCATGAGCCGGGAGCGCGGGAGACCGCTGTGGTGCTGTCGGGCAGGGTGACACTGATGATCGACGGCCAGGGGCATGAGCTCGGCGAAGGCGACAGCGTCACCTTCGACGCCGACCTCCCGCATCACTTCGAGAACCGCTCCGAGGCGCCGGCAAGCTTCCTCGCCGTCGTCGCCGCGGGGCTTCGCAGGGGCTAGCGATGGCGAAGACGATGTTCGACAAGATCTGGGACGCCCACGAGGTCGCCGACGGGCTGATCTACGTCGACCTGCACCTCGTCCACGAGGTCACGTCACCACAGGCCTTCGACGGCCTGCGGCTGGAAGGCCGCAAGGTCCGGCGCCCAGACCGCACGGTCGCAACGGCGGACCACAACGTCCCCACCGACGGGACACCCGCCGCCCGGCTGATCACCGACGAGCTCTCCCGCAAGCAGGTCGAGGCGCTCGAGCGAAACTGCGAGGAGTTCGCGATCCCGATCCACTCGCTCGGCTCTGAGCGTCAGGGAATCGTGCACGTGATTGGCCCGGAGCTCGGCTTGACGCAGCCCGGGCTGACGATCGTCTGCGGCGACAGCCACACGTCCACACACGGCGCGTTCGGCGCGCTGGCCTTCGGCATCGGGACTTCTGAGGTCGAGCACGTACTCGCGACCCAGTGTCTGGTGCAGAAGCGGCCCAAGACGATGCGGATCAACTACTCGGGGGAGCTCGGCGCCGGTGTCACCGCCAAGGACATGATCCTGGCGACGATCGGTCGTCTGGGCACCGGCGGGATGGTCGGGCACGCCGTCGAGTACGCCGGCGAGACCGTCCGGAGGCTCTCGATGGAGAACCGAATGACGATCTGCAACATGACGATCGAGGGTGGCGGCCGGGCGGGGATGATCGCGCCGGACGACACGACGTTCGCCTGGGTCGAGGGCCGTCCCGGCGCCCCCGATGACTTCGAGGCGGCGGTCGAGCGATGGCGCGCACTCCCGAGCGACGGGGGCGCCGCATTCGAGGCCGAGGTCGAGATCGACGCTGCGTCGCTATCGCCGATGGTCACGTGGGGAACGACTCCGGGGATGGTCGTCGAGGTCACCGATTCGGTTCCGGATCCGGCGGCGCTCGACGCGCCGGTCGACCGCGACGCGGCGGAGCGGGCGCTCGCCTATATGGCGCTCGAGCCCGGGACGCCGATGCAGGAAATCGAGCTCGACCGCGTGTTCATCGGCTCGTGCACCAACTCGCGCGTGCGGGACCTGCGGGAAGCGGCTTCTATCTTGGAGGGGCGCAAGGTCGCGAACTCGGTGCGCGGGATGGTGGTCCCGGGCTCGGCGCAGGTCAAGGCCGAGGCAGAGCGGGAGGGCCTTGACGAGATCTTCCGCGCTGCCGGCTTCGACTGGCGCAGCGCCGGCTGCTCGATGTGCCTTGGGATGAACCCCGACATCCTTCGGCCCGGTGAGCGCTGCGCGTCAACTTCGAACCGGAACTTCGAGGGGCGCCAGGGCAAAGGCGGGCGCACACACCTCGTCTCCCCGAAAATGGCCGCGGCGGCCGCGATCGAGGGCCGCTTTGTTGACATCAGAGAATGGCCATGAGCAACTCCGGCGACATCCTCCGCTTCGCGTCCGGTGTGGTATCGGGCTACAACGCAAGCGGGGCGGCAGGCTCAGCCGTCTGCCCCGGGACTTCCCTAGCCCGAGTGGTCAGGCGTGATGGACGCAGTTGACGTCATCGAGGGCAAGGTCTCGGTGCTCGACCGCGCCGACGTCGACACGGACCAGATCATTCCCAAGCAGTTTCTGAAGCGCGTCGAGCGCACCGGATTCGGCGAGTTCCTGTTCTACGACTGGATGCGCGACGGCGAGATCGAGCTCGAGCCCAACCCGATCCTGGTCACCGGCCGCAACTTCGGCTGCGGCTCATCCCGCGAGCACGCGCCCTGGGCGCTCCAGGACTTCGGCTTTCGGGCGATCGTCGCCCCGTCGTTCGCCGACATCTTCTACGTCAACTGCACCAAGATCGGGCTCTTGCCCGTGATCTGTGACGAGGAGGTGTGTCGGGGAGTTGCCGAGGCGGGCGCTGCGCGCATCGACCTGGACGATCAGACCGTCGACTACGCTGGCGGCGTGGTGCGGTTCGACATCGACGAGGAGGTTCGGCACCGGCTTCTGCACGGTCTCGACGACATCGGCATCACGCTTCAACGCGAGGCCGCGATCGACGCCTTCGAGGCGTCGGGCCGCGCCGATCACGGCCCGGTGACGACCGCCCTCGGCTGATGCCCGACGACCGCACCGTCGACTGGGACGCTGCCACGTACGACCGTGTCGCCGACCCCCAGGAGGAGTGGGGGCGAGCGGTACTGGCCCGGCTCGAGTTGGCGGGCGACGAGACTGTGCTCGATGCCGGCTGCGGTTCGGGACGCGTAACCCGGCTCCTCCTCGAACGCCTGCCGCGAGGCCGAGTGATCGGCGTCGACGCCTCTCCGTCGATGATCGAGATGGCCCGCGAGACGTTCGCCGGCGACGATCGGGTCGAGCTGCGGGTATCCGACCTGGTCGAATTGGAGCTCGCGGAGGCGGTCGACGCGATCTTCTCCAACGCCACCTTCCACTGGATCTCGAATCACAAGCGGCTGTTCGAGGTCCTGTTCGCATGCCTCGACTCGGGAGGACAGCTCGAAGCGCAGTGTGGGGGAGAGGGCAACGTGGCCGAGCTGGTCCGAAATCTCGAGGCGCTTCAGGGAGACGAGCGCTTTGCGCCGTACCTGCGCGGGTTTCGGACCAACTGGAACTTCGCGAGCGTCGAGGACACGCGGGCACGGCTCGAGTTGGCGGGCTTTAGAGACGTCGAGTGCTGGCTCGAGCACCGCCGTGTCCAGCCGCCCGACCCCCGTAGCTTCTTGCGCGCCGGAGGCCCGGGTTCCCACCTCGCGTACCTCCCGAAGGCGCTCCACGAGACTTACATCGATGTTGTACTGGGATCGATGCCCCGGCCGTTGACGCTCGAATTTGTGCGCCTGAACATCTCGGCGCGAAAGCCGACGTGAGCTCGCCTCGCGTCCTCCTGCTGCCCGGGGACGGAATCGGTCCCGAGATCATCGCCGCGGCAAGGGAGCTGCTCGACGCGCTTGGCGAATTCGACTGCACGGAGCATCTCGTCGGCGGAGCTTCGATCGATGCCCACGGCGTGGCGCTCACCGACGAGGTGCTCGAGGCGTGCCGCGCCGCCGACGCGGTGCTGCTTGGAGCCGTCGGCGGGCCGAAGTGGGACTCCACCGATCCCGACGCCCCCCGACCCGAGCAGGGATTGCTCGGCCTTCGCAAGGGGCTCGGGCTGTTCTCGAACCTGCGGCCCGTGCGCCCGAGCCCGTCGCTGCTGACGGCCAGCCCCTTGCGAGAGGAGCGGATCCGCGGCACCGACCTGCTGGTCGTGCGGGAGCTGACAGGCGGCATCTACTTCGGCGATTCGGGACGCGACGGCGACCGCTCGCACGACACCTGCGAGTACTCGGCGGCTGAGATCGAGCGGATCGCTCGGGTGGCGTTCGACGCGGCGCGGGGACGCCGCGGAAGGGTTACCTCCATCGACAAGGCCAACGTGCTCGAGACCTCGCGACTGTGGCGGGAGGTTGTCGAGACCGTGGCGGCGGATTACGCGGGGGTCGCGCTCGAACACATGCTGGTCGACAACGCTGCCATGCAGCTGGTCTCGAGCCCTGCCGATTTCGACGTGCTGCTGACCGAGAACATGTTCGGCGACATCCTCAGCGACGAGGCCGCGATGCTCACCGGCTCCCTGGGCATGCTGCCCTCCGCCAGCCTGGGCTCCGACGGACCCGGCGTGTTCGAGCCCGTTCACGGATCGGCGCCGGACATCGCCGGCAAGGGCACCGCCAACCCGTTGGCGACCTTCCTGTCGGTCGCGCTCATGCTTCGCCACGGGCTTGACCGGCCGAAGGACGCCGACGCTGTCGAGGAGGCCGTCGAGGCCGCCCTCGCCAAGGGCGTGCGCACCCCCGACCTCGCCTGGGTCGAGTCCGACACCCCGCCGATGTCGGATCTTCCCGGCGAGGTCGAGGTTGGCACCGAGGAGATGACCCGCGCCGTGCTGGCCGAGCTCGGCTCGTAGGCGCTCCGGGCAAGGCCGCCGCCTTGCATATTTAGCGCGGTCACCGCGAGAGGATCCACACGGCGGGAGGAGAGGGGCCGAGATGGCCTATGTGATCAATTGCGAATGCGGCTATCAGGCGCGCGGCGAGACCGAGGACGAGCTCATCGCAGACGCCGAACAGCACATCCAGGACAAGCATCCGGAGATGGCTGACGAGATGGGCCGCGAGCAGATCCTGGCGCTGGCCCAGGAGTAGCTACACCCGTGGGTCGTATGCCCACAGGGCGACTGCGGGCGCTTGCCCGCCCCTGGGTGCTGCGCCATACTCCCTGCGCCCGCAACACACGGAGGGAGCAGTGGAAAAGTCAGAGTGGATCTGGATGAACGGCGAGTTCGTCGCGTGGGACAGCGCGAGCGTACACGTACTGTCGCACGGTCTCCACTATGGCTCCGGCGTCTTCGAAGGCATCCGTTGTTACGAGACGGAGAGCGGCCCGGCGGTCTTTCGCCATCGAGAGCACCTGGAGCGGCTCGCCAACTCGGCCGAGCTCGTCTACATGCAGTTGCCGTATGAGACGGAGGAAATCAGGGCGGCCACCCACGAGCTGATCCGCCGCAACGGCCTGAACAGCTGTTACATCCGCCCGATCGCGTTCCGTGGCTACGGCGAGATGGGCCTCTACGCCCAAACGGCGCCCGTGGACGTCGCCGTTGCCGTCTGGCCGTGGGGTTCCTACCTCGGCGAGGAGGGAAAGCGCCAGGGCGTGCGCGCCAAGGTCTCCTCCTGGAGACGGATGTCGCCGGCGGGGCTGATCCCCCACGCGAAGGCGACCGGTCAATACCTGAACTCGATCCTCGCCAAGACCGAGACCGCCCGGGCGGGGTACGAGGAGGCGATCATGCTGGATGAGCGTGGCTTCGTCTGCGAAGGGTCGGGCGAGAACATTTTCCTGGTCCGCGATGGCGCGATCGTCACGCCGCCGCACGCCGCCTCGATTCTCGACGGGGTGAGCCGCCGCTCCGTGATCCAGATCGCGCGCGACCTCGGCTACAAGGTCTCTGAGCGCGACCTCGCGCGAGCCGAGCTCTATCTGGCCGAGGAGGCGTTCCTCTGCGGCACCGCCGCCGAGCTGGTCCCCGTGCGCGAGATCGACGACCACTCACTCGGCGAGCCCGGCGAGATCACGCGGGTGATTCAGGCCAAGTTCGAGGACGCGCTGCACGGACGCGCACAGGAGTACGCGGAGTGGCTGGACCCGGTCTCGCAACCGAGTAGAGTCACGTCCTGATGCCGAGTTTCCTCGAGGCCATCGAGCGAATTAGCACCGCCGCGAGCGCCTAGCGGCTCGCGGCCGCGCGGCATTCCGTCGCGCACGCCACGCTCGAACCCTCGAATCGGAAAGGCATCAATTGACTCAGGTAAAGCTCTACGACACCACCCTCCGCGACGGCATGCAGGGTCAGGGGATGACCCTCTCGGCGGCGGAGCAGGTGCGGGTCGTCAAGGCCCTCGACCGCCTCGGCGTCCGCTTCGTCGAGGCGGGTTTTCCGAGCTCGAACCCGAAGGAGGCGGAGCTCTTTCGCCTGCTCACGGACGTCGAGCTGGAGCAGGCCACGATTTGCGCGTTCGGCATGACCCGGCGGCGCGGGATCGCGGCGGAGGAGGATCCGGCCCTGCGCCAGCTCGTCGATTCCGCGGCCCCGGTGTGCACGCTGGTGGGAAAGACCTGGGCGCTTCACCTCGAGGTGGTGACGAAGGTGTCGCCAGAGGAGAACCTCGCGATGATCGTCGACTCGATCAACCTCTGCCGAGCGGAGGGCAAGCGCGTCGTCTACGACGCCGAGCACTTCTTCGACGCCTGGCGCGACGACCGTGGATACGCGCTGGAGTGCTTGCGCGCCGGGGCCGCGGCCGGCGCCGAGGACCTCACCCTCTGCGACACCAACGGCTCCAGCCTGCCGAGCCAGGTCGCCGAGGCCACCGCCGCCGTTGTCGCGGAGCTGGGCGACCGGGTCGAGATCGGCATCCACACCCACAACGACGCCGAGTGCGGCGTTGCCAACTCCCTGGCCGCCGTCGAGGCGGGAGCCCGCCTCGTACAGGGGACGATCAACGGCTACGGCGAGCGCTGCGGCAACGCCAACCTGGTCTCCGTTCTGCCGGCGCTGCAGTTCAAGCTCGGCTATGAGTGCGTGCCGGCCGACCGGCTGCGACTGCTGACCGAGACGGCTCACTTCGTCGACGAGCTGACGAACGTCAACCCCGATCCCGACCAGCCGTACGTGGGCCGCAACGCGTTCGCGCACAAGGGCGGAATGCACGTCGCCGGAGTGCAGGCTGACGCGCGGACATTCGAGCACTTGGACCCGAAGCTGGTCGGCAACAGCCGTGACGTGCTGATCTCCGAGCTCTCGGGGAAGGGCTCCGTTCTCAGGCGGGCAGAGGGGGCGGGCATCGACCTCGATGCCGACGCCGCCAAGCGAGCCGTCGAGCGGATCAAGGAGCGCGAGCACCGCGGCTATCACTACGAGGCCGCAGACGCCTCGTTCGAGCTGCTGCTGCGCCGCGAGGCCGGCGAGTACCAGTCGCTCTTCAGGCTCGAGAGCTTCCGGGTGATCACCGAGAAGCGCGCTGACGGCGGCGTCGACACCGAGGCCACGATCAAGATCTGGGTCGACGGGCACCGCTACGTCAGGACCTCGGAGGGCAACGGCCCGGTCAACGCGCTCGACCGGGCTCTGCGCGATGCGATCGGCGAACTCCATCCGCACCTTGCCGACATCGAGCTCGTGGACTACAAGGTCCGAATCCTGGATTCCCACCATGGCACCGGGGCAGTCACGCGGGTGCTCCTCGACTCGTCCGACGGCCATGAGACGTGGGGGTCGATCGGGGTTTCGGAGAACATCATCGAGGCGTCCTGGGAGGCGCTCGTCGATTCCCTCGAACACGCGTTCCAACCAAAGCCGGCCGCGTCCTCCGCTTCGCGTCCGGGCGCGGCCGGGTCACTGGCAGGACGCGGATAGCCTCCGCGCCAGTTGACTCCGCCCGACCGGATACCGCTCGCACGACCTGACCTCGGCCCGCGGGAGGAGGAGCTCACCCTCGATTCGCTGCGCTCCGGACGCCTATCGCTGGGGCCGATGCAGGAGCGGTTCGAGCGCGAGTTCGCCGGACGGGTGGACGTCGAGGACGCCGTCGCCGTCTCCTCTGGGACGGCCGCGCTTCACCTCGGCGTCAGGGCGCTCGGCTGGGCCGCAGGCGACGAGGTGGTCACGACCCCGTTCAGCTTCGTCGCCTCGGCGAACTGCCTCCTGTACGAAGGCGTCACCCCGGTCTTCTGCGACGTCGACCCGGTGACGCTGAATCTCGGCGCCGAGGCCGTGCCCGCCGCGCTCGGCGAGCGCACGGCCGGAGTCCTGCCGGTCCACATCCTCGGCTACCCGGCGGCGATGCCCGAGCTCGAGGCGTTGGCGGCGGAGCGCGGGCTGGGCATCCTTGAGGACGCCTGCGAGGCGCTGGGCGCCGCCGACAGCGAGGGCGTCGCGGTGGGTGCGCGGGGAAACCCGGCCACGTTTGCCTTCTACGCGAACAAGCAGCTGACCACCGGGGAGGGAGGGATGCTGGTCCCGCGCGACGCGGCGATGGCGAGGATCGTCCGCAGCGAGCGCAACCAGGGACGGGCCCTGGACATGAGCTGGGTCGACCACGAGCGCCTCGGGTTCAACTATCGGCTCACCGAGCTCCAGGCGGCACTCGGTGTCGCACAGCTCGAGCGGCTGGATGACCTGCTTGCGGCCAGGGAACGGGTGGCGACGATGTACGGCGAGCGTCTCGCGTCGCTCGACTACGGGGCCCCGGCGGGCGAGGGCGATCCGACCGGACTGGTGCTCCCGTGCGTCGACCGCGGCCGGGAGCGTCGCAGCTGGTTCATCTACGCGGTTCGGTTGCCCGTCGGCGCCGACCGCGACGCCGTGGTCGCGGATCTCGACCAGCGCGGGATCGAGGCCAAGGCCTACATGCCGTGCATCCACCTGATGCCGCACTACCGTGAGCGCTTGGGCTTCAGGGAGGGGCAGTTTCCCATCGCCGAGGACGCGAGCGCCCGTCTACTGGCGCTGCCTTTCTTCGGCCACATCACCGAGGGTCACGTCGACAGGGTCTGTGAGGCGCTGGCCGAGGCACTGCAGGGACAGTGGGTGTAGCGCCTGGCCGGAGGAGCCTCCGCCTGACCGTATAGTCATCCGCCGATGGGCCGCTTCCGAGAGCCACCGGATCCGCTGTTTCAGCGGCTGAACGCGTCGATCTCGTTCGATCGTCGCCTCTGGCCCGAAGACGTGCGGGGCTCGATCGCTCACGCGCGAGCGCTTCACCGCGCCGGGGTGCTCGACGACGAAGAGCTGGAACGGCTGGAACGAGGGCTCAACGAGATCGGCGAGGAGCTTCAAGCGGGTGAGTTCCGTTTCACCGACGCCGACGAGGACATCCACATGGCGATCGAGCGCCGGCTCACCGAGCTCGTCGGCCCGCTTGGCGGCAAGCTCCACACAGGCCGGTCGCGCAACGATCAGGTCGCGACCGACCTGGCGTTGTTCGTGGCCGAGCGGGCCCGGTGCGCGGTCCGCCTCATCGCGTTGCTGATGGATCGGCTGGTGGAGCTCGCCGGGGGACACGCTGAGTGGCAGATGCCGGGCTACACGCACCTCCAGCGCGCCCAGCCGGTTTCCCTCGGACACCATCTGCTCGCGTACTTCTGGATGCTGCGACGGGACGCCCGGCGGTTCGATGCCGCGCGCCAGGCGGCCTCGGAGATGCCGCTCGGGTCCGGGGCGCTGGCGGGCCTCAACTGGGACCTCGACCGGGACGGCACGGCCGCGGAGCTCGGCTTCGCATCGGCCTCGGCGAACTCGATCGACGCGGTGGCAAGCCGGGATTTTGCTCTCGACTACCTCTCGGCAGCGGCGATCTGCGCCATGCACCTGTCGCGACTTGGCGCCGAGATCGTGCTCTGGTCGAGCTCCGAGTTCGGGTTCTGCGAGCCGGCTGAGGGCTTCTCCTCTGGGTCGAGCATCATGCCCCAGAAGAAGAATCCCGACGCGGCTGAGTTGCTGCGCGCCAAGGCGCCGCGCATCGCCGGGGACTTCAACACCCTGCTGGGGGTGCTTCACGGGCTGCCGCTTGCCTACAGCAAGGACCTCCAGGAGGACAAGGAGGCGCTGTTCGACGCCGTAGACGGGCTCGAGCTTTGCCTCGAGGCTGCCGAGCGGCTGCTCGCCGGCCTGCGCTTTGATCGCGAGCGGCTCGCGCAGGCGGCCTCGGACGAGTTCCTGATCGCCACCGACGTAGCGGATCTGCTGGTGCGCAAGGGCATGCCCTTCCGCGAAGCCCACGGCGTCGTCGGCGAGCTGGTTCGCACGGCGCTTGCCAACGGCCGCAGGCTTTCGGACCTCAGCCTCGACGAGCTCGCCGGGCACTCCGAGCTTCTCGACTCCTCGTACTACGAGCTGTTCGAGCCGGGCCGATCGATCGACTCGAAGGTGTCGGCCGGTGGGACCGGCTCAGCTCGACTGGCGCAGCAGCTCGATGCCGCGCGAACGGCCCTGAGAGAGGTTGCGGAGTCGGCGCGGGAGTGACCACGCTGCACTCCAGCTTCTTCGAGCGCTCGGTCCACGCCGTGGCGCGAGACTTGATCGGCTGCGGACTCCTCATCCGCGGCGTGGGCGGGGTGATCGTCGAGACCGAGAGCTACGAGCGCGACGACCCGGCGTGCCACGCGTACGTCGGGCTGACACAGCGTACGTCGGTGCTGTTCGGACCGCCCGCGCGCGCCTACGTCTACCTCTCGTACGGCATCCACAGCTGCCTCAACTTCGTGTGCGAGCCCGACGGCAAGGCGGCGGCCGTGCTGATTCGGGCCCTGGAGCCGAGGTGGAGCGTCGAGGAGATGCGGCGCCGACGGGGCCGCGAGGAGCTCCGAGAGCTCTGTTCCGGGCCGGGGAAGCTCACCGAGGCGTTGGAGATCGGGCTGGAGATGAACGGAGAGCCGCTCACCGAGCCCCCGTTCGAGCTCCGGCCGCGGGAGCCCGAGTGGCGCGATGTCGAGGTGGCGACCGGCCCGCGGATCGGCATCAGCCGGGCCGCCGATTACCCGTGGCGCTTCTGCGCGGCCGGCAGCCTGTTCCTGTCGCGGCCGTTGCGGGCCGCTGCCTGATCAGCGAAGGAGAGCGGGTGCGGGACGTCAGCCGGCAGCGACGCCGCCGCCGGTGGGTGCCGCCGGCGCGCCGGCACCGGCCCCAGCGTCACTCGTGCCCGTCTCGGGCGCGCCTCCGCCGCCTCCGTCGTCGGTCTCGGGGGCTGGCGCCGTAGCGTCAGGTGCCGGGGTGGCCGAATCGGTCGGAGGTGTGCTGGTGGGTGGTTCTTCCACCTCACGCCCTGCCTGGCGGGCGTCCTGGATCCCCTCCCAGGCGTCGACGATCCTCGAGAAGATGATCGCGGGATACGTGCCGCCGTCGACCGGCTGGCCGCCGAACTCGGTCTCCATCGGAGTGTTGGAGTCGGCGTGGCCGACCCAGACCGCGATCGTGAGCTCTTCGGTCGAGCCCACGAACCAGGCGTCGCCGTTGTCGTCGGTGGTGCCGGTCTTGCCCCAGGTGGGCTCGCCGCTCTGGGCGTTCTCGCCGGTTCCCGAAGTGACGACGGAGGTCAGCAGCGTCTTGACCTCAGCGGCGACTCCGGGATCGATCACCTGTTTGGCGATCACCTTGTTCTGGCCGCTGTTGCCCTCGTTGTCCTTGACGAGCTCGCCGTCGTCGTTGCCGGCGACCCCGTCCTCGCCCCGGTCGCGGACCTCGATGATGCCCACCGGATCTCCGGATTCCGATGCCATCGTGCCGCTGATGCGCTTGCCGCCGGTTGCGATCGCCTCGTACGCGTGCGCCATCTCCAGGGGCGTGACGCCTTCGGCCAGCCCGCCGAGGATCAGCGCGGGGTTGTACGGCTCAAACGGGCCCCCGTCGATCGAGTACTCGGCCTCCGTGGACAGACCGGTCTCAATGCCCATGTCCGCAGCGGTTGCGGCGACGTTGGCCGGGCCCACCTGGGTTCCGAGCTGGGCGTACACCGAGTTGTCCGAGTAGGTGGTGGCGGTCGCGATCGAGGCGGACCCGAGGTAGTTGTCCTCGTAGTTCTTGGGCTCGAACAGCTCGGGGACCGTCCTCGTCTCGCCGTTCTTTTCGAACCGACTGCGAAACGGGATCGTCTGCGGCGACGAGGCGTAGACCTCGCTGCTCGAGTGGCCCTGCTCGAGGGCGGTGATCAGCGTGAACGGCTTGAAGGCCGATCCCGGCTGGCGGTGGCCGTTGGTGGCGAGGTTGAACGGTGCCTTCGAGTAGTCGGGGCCGCCGACCATGGCGCGGACGGTCCCGGTGTCGTTGTCGAGCACGACGACCGAACTGGTCGGCTCGATGCCGGACAGGGTGGAGGAGGCAATCGACTCGACTTGGCGTTGGAGGTCGAGGTCGAGGCTCGATGTGATCTCCAGGCCGCCACCGAAGGCCTCGCCCGCGCCGTACTTGTCGACGAGCTGCTGGCGCAGCCAGGAGGTGAAGTAGGGGGCCTCGGAGTTCTCGGCCGGGAGAGCGATGTCGTCGGCGTCGGGCAGGTCCGCAACCGAGTAGTCGGCGTACTCCTCCTCGGTGATCGCGCCGGTCTCCACCATCCGCTGTAAGACGAGGTTGCGGCGGGCGGCGGCCGCCTCGGGGTTGGCCCGCGGCGAGTAGGCGGCCGGCGATGAGATCAATCCTGCCAGCAGAGCCGACTCGTAGGGGAGGAGCTCGGAGGCGCAGCTGGGCGCATCGTCGCCCTCACCACAGCCGGGGTGGTTGTAGCCGAAGTAGGTTCGTGCGGCGGCCTCGATGCCGTAGGCGCCCTCGCCGAAGTAGATCGAGTTCAGGTACTCGGTGAGGATCTTGTCTTTGGACCACTGACGCTCGAGGTGATATGCGAGCGCAGCCTCCCGCAGCTTCTGGAAGATCGTGCGGTCCTCCTGGGCAGTGAGGGCGTTCTTGACGAACTGCTGCGTGATCGTCGACGCGCCCTGCTGCGCTGACTGCGCCAGGATGTCCTGCACCACGGCGCGGGCGATGCCCTGGAAGTCGACGCCGCGGTGGTCATAGAAGCGCTGATCCTCGATTGCCACGACGGCCGACTTCATCGAGGCTGCGATCTCGTCCGACGGCAGCAGGATCCGCCCCTCGTTGTTGGTCAGGGTCGCCAGCTTCTGGCCGGTCGCGTCGTAGACGATCGAGTTCTCGGCGCGCTCGTACTGTGCGCGATTCTCGAGCTCCGGCAGGTCCTGGGCGACGGCCATCATGATCCCGAAGATCCAGGAGACGAAGGCGAGCAGGGAGAGGCCCAGGAAGACGAGCGCGAAGCGCAGCTTCCGCAGCCGCGGCTTGCGCGGCTGTTCGGCCACGGGTGACTTGGGAGGGCTCGGCGGTTGGGGCGGGGCGCCGTTCTGCGCTGAGCCGTCTCGACGTCTTTGTCGGACCGTTGTTTCCATCATCGAAGCGGCAGGGGAGTGGCGCGCCGGCTCACCCGGTAGCGGGCGGCGAGGGGAAGGCGTCGTCCTGAGCGCGATCGCCCCGGTTCCAGCGGCCCGGTCTCGCGGTTGGCGCGATTCCCGTTCACCCCGCCTGGCGGGTGCGTGAGTCTAGCATTGGCTCCGTGAGCGCCCAAGGGGAGAACGCCGCCGCCGAAGAGGCCGCGGCTCGGCTCGCGGCCGGCGCCGTGGACGTCTTGCCGGAGGGGCGGTTGGCGGAGCAGCTCGCGCGGGACGAGCCGCTGAGAGTCAAGTTCGGAGTCGACCCGACCAGCCCTGACATCCACCTTGGCCACTGCGTCGTGCTCAACAAGCTACGCGCATTCCAGGACGAAGGCCATACGGTGGTGTTGATCGTCGGCGATTACACGGCGCGGGTCGGGGATCCGAGCGGCCGTGACGCGACGCGACCGGTGCTCGACGCCGACCAGATCGAGGCGAACGCGCTCACCTATCAGGAGCAGGCGTTCACCGTCCTGGACCGGGATCGCACCGAACTGCGGCGAAACAGCGAGTGGCTGGCGATGGAGAGCGTGGAGCTGTTCGATCTCATCAGGCGCTTCACGGTCGCCCGATTGCTCGAGCGCGAGGACTTCACGCGGAGGATCGAGGCCGCGGAGCCGATCTCGGCGCTGGAGCTTCTTTACCCGGTGCTTCAGGGCTACGACTCGGTTGCCGTCCGCGCCGACGTGGAGCTCGGTGCGACGGATCAGAAGTTCAACCTGCTCTTTGCTCGCGACGTCCAGGAGGCGTACGGGCTCGAGGCGCAGTCGATCCTGACCATGCCGCTACTGGTTGGCACGGACGGCGTGCGCAAGATGAGCAAGATGTACGGCAATTACGTGGGTGTCACCGATCTCCCCGAGGAGATGTTCGGGAAGCTGATGAGCATTCCCGACGACGTGATGGGCGACTACTACTCGCTGCTGGTCGGCGAGGAGCTGGATCAGGCCCGGCATCCGGGCGAGGCCAAGCGAGAGCTCGCCCGCCGGCTGACCGATCGCTTCCATGGCGAGGGCGCGGGCGCCGCTGCTGAGGCACGCTTCGACCAGATCCACGTGCGTCGCGAGGTGCCGGACGACCTGAAGACCGTGCGCGTGAAGGCGGGCCCGGATGGGAAGGTCCATCTGCCAGCAGTCCTCGCGAGCGAGTTCGAGATTTCGAGCAGCGAGGCGCGTCGCCTGATCGGCCAGGGCGGCGTGAAGCTCGACGGCGAGACGCTCGACGGCGACGCGTTCGACCTCGACGCCGCCCAGCTCGACGGGAAGGTCCTGCAGGTTGGAAAGCGGCGCTTCGTGCGGCTCGAGACCGCGTAGCGACGCCGGCTCCGCGCGTCGCGCTCGTGCCTCGCCCCTGCGTGCTACATTGCCGCGTCCGCGAAGCCCGCAGCCTTGTAAAGCACGCGCCTGCCGGGCTATACTCGTTGGTCGCCTCCGAGGCGGTTCGAGCCTGTCCGGGGAGTCCCTCCGGGCGGGCGAAGAAGCGGTCTTTGAAAACTGAGCAGCGCGCGGACCGGGGGCGACCCCGGTCAGCGAAACAGGTCCGACCCGTCGCCGGCGCATGCCGACGACGGGCAGCCAAACCCCGTCATGCCGCTCGTCGCATTGTGTACGCGGCGGGCAGCTAGGCATGACAGCTCTACGTGTAGACAGAGGAGCCGCCTCGGTTGACCCCGGCGGCGGATTGAAACCCTCGAGTCACTTTTCACGGAGAGTTTGATCCTGGCTCAGGACGAACGCTGGCGGCGTGCCTAACACATGCAAGTTGAGCGACGAACCAGGGCTTGCCCTGGGGCAAAGCAGCGAACGGGTGAGTAACAC
>JBKPDQ010000164.1:0-35878 GCA_046728015.1 Actinomycetota bacterium | reverse complement strand
GCGCAGAGCCCGCCCGACGCGCGTGATCCGATCGTCGTCTGCAGCCGCCCAGCGCGCGCCCGAGGCCTGAGCGTCCACACGCATCGTGCGCAGCTTCAGGATCTGGAACGACTTCCCATGCTCGCCGAGGCGGAGCTGGCGGTAGAACACCGGGCCGCGGTCGCCGAGCTTGATCGCCAGGACCGCAACCGCCATGAACGGAAGCATCAGCAACCCAATGACCGCCCCGGCGACGAGATCGAAGATCCGCTTCGAGGTCGGCGAGGCGGCGCGGAAGTTCGGATGCATGATGTAGCGGTACCAGGCGGCGTCGATGGTTCCGATCGGCACGTGGCCGAAGGTTTCCTCGTAGAGCTGGTTTGCCGCAATCAGTCGGACCGGCAGATCGAGGCATTCAGCAGCGACGCGGGCGCAGATGTCCTCGATCCGGTCACCCTCCGTGTCGGCCACTGACGGGGCACAGATCAGCAGCTCGACTCCCTCCTCGACCACGCTGGCACGCACGTCGCGAAGGTCGCCCAGCCAGTGCAGGCGACCCTGCTCCGCCGGGCCCTCGGGGCCAATCCAGCCCACCACCTTGTAGGCGCGGACACCCGACGCCGCGAGCTCTCCTGCCAGGTCCGCCGCGAAGTCGCGGTGGCCGATCACAGCCACCCGCGCTCGCAGGCCATCGGCTAGACGCATCTTGATCCAGGAGCCGAGGGCGACCACGAGCCAGGCTCCCAGGATGACCGCCTGATACTGCGCGACCGGATACGGATCGCCCGCCGCCGAGAGCACAAGCCACGCGAACGCGCCACCGAGGACGGGCGCCGCCAGCGCAACTGCGATCCTGGCGGCGGGCATCAGCGCCAGCGGGAATCGCGAGCTGTCCACCAGTTGAGTCGCCGCGAGCATCGCGGCGAACACGATCAGGCCCACGCCGATCTGGCCCATGTGCGAGTAGGCGATCAGTCCCGCCGCCGCCGACGGCGCCAGCCGCAGCGCCAGCCGATCGATCAGACGCTGCGCCTCGAGCGCGCGCAGGCGACTCCGGCGGCGACTCGACCCGGCCTCTTGCGGTGCTGTTACTTCGACCCCCATTCCTATCCCCGCGCTACTGCCGGTCCGAAGCCGACAGCCGGCGCAGGACGAAACCGGAGGCGCCGAGCACGCCGGCAGCCGCGATCAACAGACCGATGTCGAGGCCCGTGAACGGCAGATCGCCGGTCGGACGATCGCTGCTCGAAGGCTCACCGGGCTCCCCTGGTCCTTGCTCCCCCGGTCCTTGCGAGACAATGCTCGTCTTGGGCTCGTACTGGTCCGACGTCGGGCTGACCGCCTGGGCCAACGCCGAAGCCGGGACCAGCAGCAGCGCCGCGGTCACCAGCCCTGCCACGAGTGCAGCCCGCAGGCTGCTCACCCCACGCAGCTTCACACTTCCGCCTAGATCCGAAATCTTCATCACCCCTTGCTCCGCCGTGCCGCCGGCGCCTTCACCCCTCAAAACCTCTCTGATCACCCCCAGAGAGTCTTTGGATCGGAGTCGATGCTGCCGGCTCCGGTCGCCGATGCGGGACGGCTCGCGTCGCTTACGGGAACTGTGGCTAGCTAAAACCCGGCCGAACGGCGAGTCAACGTACGACCGTGCGAAATACCAAGAAACACGCCCTGCATTACCTCAAAGCGGTTAGTGGTAGGCTGGCCGCCCGGCGCCCGCGACGGACATCTCTTTGGGGGACAGGTAGATGAATCGGGAGGAGACAACGACCACTCAGGCGGGAGGCCGACACCGCACCCCGCTGACTCGTCGTGAACGCGAAGTCCTGGGATTGCTCGCCGGCGGGATGAGCGGGGCGCAGATCGCGGCGGAGCTGTTCCTCTCGCCCGAGACCGTCCGCACGCACATCCGCAACGCGATGGGCAAGCTGGGCGCCTCCACGCGCTCCCAGGCGGTGGCGCTCGCACTCCAGCGCGATGAGATCACGGGCGAGTCCGAAGCGGCACCGGCGCCGCGACGTCCCCGCGGCGGCGGGGTCAACAACGCGCTTCGCGACGCGCCAGCCGAGATCGATCGCGCGCTGGGCGGCATGCTCGCCGGCCTGGCTTCGCTCTACGACCTGGACGGGGGCGCGGTGTTTCTCGCCGAGGAGGACGGGATGATGTTGCGCAGAGCCGCGGCGACCGAGCTCCGCGGAGCGACCGCCAGCGACCTGCCGGAGACGCTTGCGCTCGGGGAAGGTCGCTTGGGAAAGGTCGCCCTCGGCCGCAGGGCACAGCTTCTCTCGGGGCTCGGTGCGGGCGGCCCGGAGGGTGGCGGGGCCTTGGCCGCGCCGATCCTCGCCGAAGGCCGACTGATCGGGGTGCTGGCGGTCGTCACACGCACCAGCCGCCCCACCGGACGCAGCGAGCTCCTGCTGTTGCAGGCGCTGGCGAATCGGATCGGGGAGATCCTCCGCAGCGGCAACGACGTCGACAGGCAGCTCGACCGGGCGATCGAGCGCTTCGGCGCGTCCTGGTCCGCCGCGACCCGGAGCTGACCCACCCGGCGGCGGTTCGCGCAGCCTGACTCTCCGCGAAGCGCCTTTCCGTCGCCGGCTAGACGTCTCCGTCGCTGCGCTCGAGCGCCTTGAGTGAGCCCTCGAGCTCAGGATCGAGCGGGGCGACGCTGGCCATGTCGCACAGCTCGAGCACGCGGCGCATCGGCGCGTTCTCCGGCACGACAAGTCGCATCATCTGGCGGCGGGCGCCGAGGCGCTTGCCAAGCTCGAACAGCAGCTGGATACCCGAGCTGTCGAGGTAGGTGACTTCGGAGAGGTCGAGTACGAGCGCGTCGGTAGCGCTCGGCAGGCGGTCGCTGAGAGCGAGCCGCAGCTCGCTGGCGTTCGAGCTGTCGATCTCGCCGCCGACGCGCGCCACGACCACGCCGTCGCGCTCGTCGAAGTCAAATCCCGCGATCCGGTCCCTCACGCCTGCACCTTCTCTCCCAGGCGCCGGCACATCCGGACGACGGTCCCGGCCTTGCCTCGATCGAGGTCCACCTTGTCCATCAGCTCGTCGATGAGCCGCAGGCCGCGACCTTGCGAGCCGCCGCGCGGGTCGCGCCAGCTGCCGAAGTCGCGCACGCTCACCTCGATCTCGCCGTCGGTGTGTCGCGCGGATACCACGTACGAAGCCTCGCCGGGCGGATACGCGTGCGCGATCGCGTTCGAGCACGCCTCGCCGCACGCCACCATGATCTCGTAGGTCTCCGCGTCCGTAGCGCCGGCAGCGCGCAGCCATCGCGACAGGGACCGTCGCATCTGCGCCAGCGATTCCGGCTCGGCTCGCAGCGTGAGCTCGACCCCGCTCACCGGCACCGGCTCGAGATGGATCGCCAGCAAGGCAACGTCGTCGCGCGGGGCCGAGTCGCGGAACCGGGTGCCGATCAGGGCGGCGCACAGCTCCCTCGGGTCCGACGCCACTCCGGGCGCAAAGCCCCGCAGCCACTCCAGCCCCTCGTCGAGCGAGGCGTCCGGACGCTCGACCAAACCGTCGGTGTAGAGCAGCACCATCGACCCCGGCGCGAGGGCGACCAGGCTTTCCTCGTAGGAGGGGAACGGCACCACCCCAAGTGGGCTGCCGGCCCTGCCCTCGGCGTAGCGAGCGTTGCCGGACGGGTCGATCACGAGCGGCGGCGGATGGCCGGCCGAGGCCAGGCGGAGACGGCCCTCCTCGGGATCGACCATGGCATACAACAGCGTCGCCATCGGGCCGCCCTCGAGCTCGCGCGCAAAGCCGTTCATCCGCTCGAGGACCAGCGACGGGCGCAGGCCCTCGAGCGCGTAGGCACGCAGGGCGCTCTGCAGATGCGCCATCCGGGCAGCGGCGTCGATTCCGTGGCCGACGACGTCGCCGATCGCCACGCCGGCCTGGCCGTCGCGCAGCGAGAGCACGTCGTACCAATCCCCTCCCACCTGCGCGTCGGCGCTGCCGGCGAGGTATCGGGCAGCCACCAGCAGGCCCGGGATCTCCGGCAGGCGCTCGCGCAGCAGGCTCCGTTGCAGCGTCTCGGCGATCGCCGCAATGTGCTCGACCTCCTCAGCGGCGCGACGCAGCCCCTCGAGAGTCGCGCCGATGATTGCGTCGCCGCCAGGCGACTCGGACCCCTCCGCCCCCTGCGGTCGCGGCGTCGCGCCGCCCGGCTCTCGCTCGTCCGCTGTCACGCCTGTGGCGAGTGTAAGCCCATTTGCGGGGATGGCGAGCCGCTGCGAGCGCCCCAGTAGCGACTGCTGCATCCTCTACTTTGCGGGGAGCGTGGCAAAGGCATCCGGAGGTCCGGCGGGCGACTCGGCTAACGATCGCGAGGAGCTCGCCAAGGCGTGGCTGTTGCGCCTGATCGAACGCACGTCGCTTCGCGACGTCGGCGAGCTGTCGCTGCCGTGGATCGCCAAGGAAGCCCCACCACTGATCGCTGACATCCTCGAGGGTCTCAGCGATCCCGACGCTGCGCAGGACGGCGACCTGGCGGCCGAGCGCGAGCGCCTCGCGAAGGTCGCCCGGCTGCGCGAAGGCCCCACCGCCCCGGAGCTGATCCCGCGCGATCTCGCCGCGCTGCAGACCCTGCTGATCGAGTCGCTGCGCCGCGACGTGCCGGAGGGCGAGCCGGGCGACTTCGCCCAAGCCGTCTCGCGGCTGGCGGAGACCTTCGGCACCATCCAGGGCGCCGTCACCCGCGACCTGGTGGAGCGGCGAAGCGGCGGCGCGAGTCACGACCCGCTCACCGGTTTGCCCGGAACCTCGCATCTCGACGAGTGGCTGCGCATCCTGTTTGCCGAGCATCAACGCTTCCAGCACCCCTTCGCCCTCGCTCTGATCGACATCGACGGGCTGGGCAAGATCAACGACGCCTACGGCGACGAGGCCGGCGACGGAATGCTGACCGCGGTCGCGGGCGTGATCACCCGCCAGCTCGACGGCGTCGACCAGGCGTTTCGGGTGGGCGACGACGAGTTCTGCATCCTCGCCCCCCACCAGGACGCCGGGCAACTGGTGCCGATGGCGACGAACCTCGCCGAGCTGATCGCGAACTCCCAGCTGGACGAGGGGCCCCGCCTGGCCGTCGCGATCGGGATCGCGTCGTGCCCGGCCGACGGCGACACCGCGGAGAGGCTCGTCGAGGCGGCCGAGCAAGCGAGCTACGCGGCCAAGGCCGCGGGCGAGCCAGTCGCCACGACTGACAACGCCGGCCCACCGTTGCAAGATCGCTAGCGCGGCGCCGGAAAACCGCCCCTAATCCCGTAAAAGCTGCTGAGATCCTGCCAGCCGCCAATAACGGTAGGGCATGGACGGGGACGAATGAGCGGGATTCGCATCAACGCGGCAGCCGAGATTCTCGGCGTCAGCACGAGCACTCTGCGCAGCTGGGAGCGCCGCCTCGGCTATCCGGTCCCGCGGCGCACGCCGGGCAACCACCGCCTTTACGAGCTCAAGGACCTCGAGGCGCTCCGGGAGGCGCTGCGCGAAACCGGCAACATCTCCAGCGCCGTCGACATCGCCAAGCGCCGCGGCCGCGGCCCCGCTTCCCCGGCGCGGCTGCTGGCGGCGTTCGATCGCTTCGACGAGACGGCGGCGGACCGCGAGCTCGAGGAGAGCCTCGCCGTGCGCTCGGTGGAGCGCACGGTGAGCGAGGTGCTGTTGCCCGCGCTTGAAATGGCGAGCAGACGCCCCAACGGGGCGGCCGAGCTCGAAGCGGCCTGTCGCTGGGCCACCGGCTGGTTGCATTCCGCGCGTCGGCTCGCCCCGGCCGCGACCCGGCTCGAGGGGGTGCTCCTCCTCGACACGGGCTCGCCGCTCGGGGTCGAGGCCGTCTACGTTCAGGCCCTGGACCTCGCGCTGCGCCGGGCCGGCCTCCGCGTCCTCGTGCTCTCGGCCGAGCTCGCCGAGCGCCGCTTCCAGAGCGCCCTGCGCGCATTGGCGCCGGTGGCCGTCGTGATCTGCGGCAACGAGGCGCAGCTCGACGTCGTTGCTGGGCCGTTGCGCCGGATCCGCCGCCAGGCTGGATCGGGTACGCGTCTGTACGGCTACCGCGCCGCGCGGCTAGTTGCCGGCCGCGAGGGCGTGCCTTCGCTCGGCGACGATCCGGACGAAGCCACGTCGCGCCTTCTCGAGCAACTTCCTTAACGGACACCGATGCCGAACCTGTTCCCGGCGTAGAGGTTCGGGGCCCCAGACCTGCGCATCTTCCGGCACCCGGGCTAACGGCTCTTGCCGTGTCTGTCGATAGGGGCTACGAAAGCGAGGTCATTGCAAGTTCTCGCCGCTTTCCGGCGGATCTCTGAAAGAGCTGGGAGTCATGGAAGGAAGTCTCAAACTGCTCAACGTGAGCGAGGCGGCCGCCCATCTGGGCGTCAGCGCTGCATCGCTTCGCAAGTGGTCGGATCAGGGCCTGGTGCCCGTCTACCGCACGCCCGGCGGCCAGCGCCGGTACTCACTTGGCGATCTCGAGGAGTTCATCGCCTCGATGCGCCAGCCGAGCGCCGTGCCGCGCCTGGGCCGCAACGCCAACTCGGCGACTGGCTAAGGGAAGAAGCAACTTTCGCATGACCCGGCGCCCGTCAAGAGCGCTGTTTGCCGCGGAGATTGCGGCCCTCGTCGCTGCGCTCGCCGTCGCCGTCTGGGGCGGGGGCTACGCGGACTGGGACCTGCCCGCCCTCGGCACGCTGCTGGTGCTCGCAGTCGTCAGCGATCTCGCTGCGATCGACGTGCCCGCGCACCGCATGCGGCTGTCGGCGAGCTTCATGTCGATCGTGGTCGCAATCGCCTTCTTCGGCGGTCCGCCGGCTGCCGCAATCGGGGTCGTCTCGATCCTCGCAGGGTGGATCCGCGATCGATATCCCAAGGACTACCTGCTGATCAACGTCGTCACGTACGCGTGGTTCCCGCTGATCGGCGGGTGGGGCTTTCACGAAGCCACGGCTGCAACCGATGCCGGACCGGACGACCCCGTCTTCTACCTGCTGGTGATCGCCCTCTTCTGCGTGACGCTGGCGATCAACTTCTGCCTGATCGCCGCCTACACCTGCTATGAGGAGGGCAGCCGATTCACCACCAAGGTTCGGCGGACGCTCTTCCCCGTGCTCCCGTCCGAGCTGGCGTCGGCGGTGCTTGCCGTGGGAATTGCGTACGCGTATGCAGAGCTCGGGCTCGCAGCGCTCGCCCTGTTCGGCGCCGCGCTCGTCATCTTTCAGCGGCTGGTCGGCGCGCTGTTGCTCTCGCAGGAGCGCGCCGACGAGCTCGAGGTGCGAGCCCGCCAGCTCGCCGGCTTCCAGGTAGCCCTGCTCAGCGCCTTGCTTCGGACGCTCGACGTCCGCGACCGGATGACCGCGCGCCACAGCGCCGCCGTCGCCCGCTACGCCCGAGAGATCGCGGCCGAAGCGGGCCTGTCCGAGGACGAGCAGGAGCTCGTCCATACCGCCGGCCTCCTGCACGACATCGGCAAGTTCGTGCTCCCGGACGCCATCCTGAAGACGACTCGCCGTGAGCTCAACGACGCCGAGTGGGATGAGATCCGCAAGCACCCCTACGAGGGCGCGCAGATCGTCTCCCAGATCGACGGCTACGCCCCGATCGGCGAGATCATCGTCGCGCACCACGAGCGCCTTGACGGCTTGGGGTATCCGCGCGGCCTGAAAGGCGAGGAGATTCCGCCCCTGGCCCGCGTGATCGCGGTCGCCGACGCCTACGACGTGATGACGGCGCGCGACTCCTATCGCGAGCCCGTCAGCTCATATGAGGCCATCGTCGAGCTGCGCCGGGTCGCGGGGACCCAGCTCGATCCTCGCTTCGTCGAAGCCTTCATCGAGGTCCTGGCCGACAAGGACCTGCGCTACCGCCACGGCGAGGATGCCGACTTCGATGCCGAGCTGGCACTGGATCGCCGGATCCGCGACTACGCGCTGGGCCAGATCCCCGCCCGTGCCACGGGACCGCGCAGCTCCTGAGTCCAGGCATAAGAAAGCGCAGGCCGCCGCGCGGCTCCTGCGCAAATCCCTTCGTCTAAAGCCTTTGGTGCTTAGCCCTTGCGGTAACCCATGTCCCCGCCTCCTTCCGCGAGTGGATTTCGAGGACGCGGCAAAAGCTACCACAAACTGAACGGAGGTGCAAAAAACCCAAGCAGAACTGCCAAACAGGGCGCAAACTTGCGAGTCGCTCCACGCCGTGCAGGAGGGAGGCGGCCGCTGGGTAACTTCGCCCTGAGAGATGCCCGCCGCGCTCCGTCCGCTGAGGCTCCCGGCCTTCCCCAGGCTGGCCTCCGCGTATCTCGTCAACGAGCTCGGGAACTGGCTGGGAGAGATCGCGCTCGCGGTGCTGGTCTTCGATCAGACCGACAGCACGCTCGCGACGGCGGCCCTGTTCCTGGGCGTGCACTTCGCCCCGGCTTTTCTCACCCCGCCCCTGGTTGCCCGGTTGGACGGGGTCGCGGCGAGGCGGGCGCTCCCGGCCCTCTACGGAGTGGAGGCGGTCGCGTTCGCCGGGCTCGCGCTACTCGCCGATGACTTCGCCCTCGCCGCCGTCCTGGCGATAGCCACCCTCGACGGTGCGATCGCCTCAGCCGCTCGGGCGCTGACGCGCGCCTCGGCGACGGCGGTACTGGCCCCGGCGGGGCAGCTGCGGGAGGGGAACGCGTTGCTGAACGTCGCGTTCACCGCCGGCGCGGCAGTGGGACCGGCGCTTGGAGGGCTCGTCGTGGCGAGCGCCGGAGTCGAGACCGCGTTGTTTGCGGACGCCGCCTCGTTCCTCTGCGTCGCGGCGGTCCTGGCCGCGCGTCGGCTGCCAACGTCCGCCCCGGAGCCCGGCGAGCGCGGCTGGAGCGAGCGGCTACGCCGAGGCTTTGCCTACGTGAGCGAGCGTCGGCCGCTGCGGCGGCTCCTCGGGGCGCAGGCGGCGGCGTTCGTGTTCTTCGCCACCGTGATCCCGATCGAGGTGGCGCTCGCCAAGGAAACGCTCGACGCGGGAGACCTCGGCTACGGCCTGCTGCTTGCGAGCTGGGGGGCGGGCATGGTGATCGGCAGCCTCCTGTTCACCGCGCTGCGGCGAATCGCCCTGCCCGCCCTGCTGGTAGTGAGCACGCTCGCCATCGGGGTCGCCTACCTCGGAATAGGTGCAGCGCCAACGCTGGTCGTCGCATGCGCGGCGGCAGCCGTCGGAGGCACAGGAAACGGCATCCAGTGGGTGGCCCTGGTCACCGCGGTCCAGGAGCTCACTCGGGCCACGTACCAGGCGAGGGTGCTCGCCCTGCTCGAGGCGCTGGCGAGCGCAATGCCCGGGATCGGCTTCCTCCTCGGGGGCGCCGTCGCGGCCGTGCTCGATCCGCGCGCTAGCTTCGTGGTCGCGGGAGTCGGGGTGATCGCGGTGCTCGTGATCGCCATCGCCCGCCTCCGTCACATCGAGTGGCAACCCGAGCTCGAGCAGGGCCAGCCACCGCCTGCAACTTCCGTTGCAGGCCATGGGGACGCGGGCACGGCCCTGACTGGCTCTTGAGGCTGGCTCAAAGCCTCTTAACGATTCGCTAGGATCTCGCGCTCGAGTTCAGCCGAGTTCCTCGACCTCGTCGGGGAAGCGGGGGAACCGCGGGCGGCGACGTGTCGCCGCCAGGGGCGAATCGCGGCCTTACGCGTAGCGCCGGCCCACAGGCGCGAGCCCGCCAGCTAACCCCGTAGGCAGCGACGAGATGGGCACAGAAGCTCGACATCAGCAACTTCAGCCTGGCGCGCTCGGGCGCGCGAAGGCGGCGTGCGCGGGCGCGGTCGCCCTCGCTGCTGCCGCGGTGGCCCTGCCGGTCGGGGTGTCCGGCGCCCAGACGATCGACGAGCTCAACACGCGCATCGCCGACGCCGAGAGCCAGGCCGCGTCGCTCGGCGCCGCCATCGAGGCGCGCAGCGCCGAGCTCGCGGACGTCCAGTACGAGGCGATCATGGCCGCCCAGCGCGAGGCGGAGCTTTCGGCGGTGCTCGCGCGCGGCCAGGAGCGCGAGGCCGAGCTGGAGGCAGAGGTGGCCACCGCCCGCACCGAGCTCGAGGCGGCCCGGGCACGGCTGCAGCGCGGGCTCGACGCCCTCGCCGACCGGCTGGTCGCGATCTACCGAAACGGGACCGCGGACGAGACGCTCCTGCTGCTGAACGCGGACGGCTTCGACGATCTCGCCACGCGCGCGGAGTTCCTGCGCCGGATCCAGGAGGCCGACGCGAGCCTCGTGGCTCGGGTGCGCTCGCTCCGCGACGACGTCGCCGACAAGCTGGAGGCAGTCGAGCGCGCCGAGGCTCAAGCCGCCGCCTTCAACGCCCGCATCGCTCAAGCTCGGGCGCAGATCGCGTCCGTGCGTGCGGAGGCCGAGGCCCAGGCCGCCGCCCTCGCCGCGGCGCGCGAGCGCCAGCAGGCAGCGCTCGCGAGCCTCCAATCGCAGGTCTCAGACTGGACGGCGGAGGTCCAGCGGCTCGAGCAGGTCTCGGCCCAGCAGGCGCAGCAGACCGTCGGCGGGTGGATGGGCGACTGGGCGATTCCCGAGGGGATCGTCATGTGCGAGTCGGGCGGAAACTTCGGCGCCGTCAACCCGTCGTCCGGTGCGGGAGGCGCCTATCAGATCCTCCCCTCCACCTGGCGCCTGTACGGCGGTCAGGGACTGCCCCAGAACGCATCGCCCGGGGAGCAGCACCGGATCGCAGCTCAGATCTGGGCCGACTCGGGTTCGGCGGCGTGGGTCTGCGCCGGCTGACAGAGCCCCACACGGTGCGGCTCCAGCACCCGCGGTCGTACCGCCACGCGCTAACCCGATCCTGGTATCAGGTAGGCGCTCTCATCCGCATCTCATCGTGATCTCACGCTTCGGTCGTAGGGTCGCGCCACCACTCAGCACGGGCGAGACTACTTTTGTGTCACGGACGATGGGATTACGGGCGATGAGGCGTGCGCGCCTCAGCAGCGGCGGGGGACCGATGATTGGACGCGCGATCGTGGGCGTCGTCGGCTTGGCAGCATGCCTGCTCGCGCTCGCAACACCGGCGCCGGCTGGGGCGACCGTGCTGCCCCCCGGCTTTCAGGAGACGACCGCGATCTCGGGATTGAACGGGCCGACGGTGGTGCGCTTTGCGCCCAACGGCCGGGTCTACGTCGCCGAGAAGCGGGGCCTGATCAAGACCTACGACTCACTCTCGGACACCACGCCGACGACGTTCGCGGACTTTCGTCCCCAGGTGATGAACTTCTGGGATCGGGGCCTGCTCGGCATGGCCCTCGACTTCCGTTACTCGACGTTTCCGTGGGTCTACGTCAGCTACACGCACGACGCGGCGATCGGCGCCACGGCTCCACGTTGGAACGACACCTGCCCCGATCCCCCGGGGCCGACGACTGACGGGTGTGTGGTCAGCGGTCGGATCTCAAAGCTGAAATCGACCACCGGTGAGGTGATGTCGACCCAGGAGGTGATGATCGAGGACTGGTGCCAGCAGTACCCGAGCCACTCGATGGGTCAGATCGAGTTCGACCGCTGGGGAGAGCTGTGGGCGGCCGGCGGCGAGGGCGCGAGCTGGAGTCGCGTCGACTGGGGCCAAGACGGAAGCCCTGTCAACCCCTGCAAGGATCCCGGGGGGTCGAACCCGACCCCACCGACGGCCGAGGGTGGAGCGCTGCGAAGCCAGGACCTACGCACCCCGGCGAGCGCAAGCGATCCCACCGGGCTCAACGGGACAGTGATCAGGATCAACTCCAGCACCGGCCAGGGGACGAGCCAGAACCCGCTGGCGGCGAGGACCGACCCCAACGAGCGCCGGATCGTCGCCTACGGGCTTCGCAACCCGTTCCGCTTCGCGCTCCCCAAGCACCTCACCGAGATGTACGTCGGCGACGTTGGCTGGAACAACTGGGAGGAGATCAACCGCTTTGGGCTCAACTCGGGCCTGTTCAACTTCGGCTGGCCGTGCTACGAGGGCGCCGGCAAGCAAAGCGGCTACGACAACGCCAATCTCAACCTCTGCGAAACGCTCTACGGTCAGCCTGCAGGGGTGACGGCGCCCTACTTCGCCTACAAGCACTCGGACAAGGTGGTCCCGGGCGAGACCTGCCCAACCGGAAGCTCCGCGATCTCCGGGCTGGAGTTCTATTACACGCCCGGCTTCCCGGCCCAGTACGACAAGGCGCTGTTCTTCTCCGACCACGCGCGCAAGTGCATCTGGGTAATGCGCGCCGGGGCCGACGGGCGGCCCGTTCCGTCGACCGTGCAGACGTTTGCGACCGGTGCTGGAAACCCGGTCCAACTCGAGCAGGGCCCGGACGGGGCGCTTTATTACCCGGACTTCGGCAACGGTCGGATCATGCGGATCGCCTATGTCGGCAGCAACCAAGCGCCGACGGCGGTCGCAACGGCAAGTCCCGAAAGCGGCCCCGCTCCGCTGACGGTTCAGTTCAACGGCAGCGGATCAAGCGACTCCGACGGCGACCCGCTCACCTACGCCTGGGACCTCGACGGCGACGGCCAGTACGACGACTCGACCGCGGTCTCGCCAACGTACACCCACACCGCGGAGGGCAGCTATCCCGCGAGCCTCAGGGTCACTGACGACGGAGGGCTGACGGGCACGGCCGCCGTTCCCATCACCGTCGGCAGCACGGGAACCAACACGAAACCCGAGGCGACGATCACGAGTCCGACGGCCGATCAGACGTGGCGGGTCGGAACTCGGTTCGACTTCGCCGGGGCAGCCACCGACCCGCAGCAGGGCGGCCTTCCGGCCACGGCCCTCGACTGGGAGCTGATCATCCATCACTGCCCCTCGAACTGCCACGAGCACCAGGTCCAGACCTGGACCGGCACCGCCGGCGGCAACTTCTTCGCCCCCGACCACGAGTACCCGTCGCATCTGGAGCTGAGGCTCACCGCGACCGACTCGGGCGGGCTCACCGACACCGACAGCGTGCTGCTCAATCCCCGCACCGTGTCGCTGACGCTGACGACCCCGCTGGAGACGGGGCTGTCGCTGACCCTGAACGGAGTGACTAAGCGGCGGCCATTCGTCTCGACCGTGATCGAGGGGTCGACGAACACGATCAGCGCGCCATCGCCCCAGGTCAGCGCGATCAACGGGGGCACCTATGACTGGGTCAAGTGGCTGCACGGAGGCCCGCTGACCCAGACGGTTACGGTCAACGCCGCGACGACCTACACGGCGCAGTTCGCCAAGCGGCGCTAGCCGCCTCCAGCCCGCGGTCCGTCAGCCCTCCGGAGGTTCGCGTTTGGCCGCCAAGTAGCCTCCCACCAGCAGCGCCGCCAACCCGAGTCCGGCGGCGATCCTGATTTGGCGGCCGTAGCGCAGCCAGATGGCCTGCACCACCAAGCGCCCGATGAGCTCATAGATCCCACTCATGGACCGTCGTCTACCCCACCTCGACGCCGGCGAATCTGGTGAGCCATCCGACTCTGGAGGGTGAACAGCTCGATGAAGCCCGGGCTGGCGGCCTGGCTGAACTCACCACCCGACTCGGAGAAGCCCGCCAGTGAGCGGTCATACAACGCATACGGCGAGGAGCGCGCGACCACCGTGGCCGAACCCTTGTAGAGCTTCACCGTGACCTCGCCGGTGACGTGCTCGTTCGCCGAGTCCATGTAGGCGTCCAGATCCTCCCGCAGCGGCTCGTGCCAGAGCCCGGCGTAGCACAGGTAGGCCCACTTGTCTTCGAGCGCGCGCTTGAAGTTGTTTTGGTGGATCGTCGACACGAGCTTCTCCAGCTCTCGGTGGGCGGCAAGCACGATCGCAGCCGCCGGCACCTCATAGACGTCCCGCACCTTGAGTCCGACGACACGGTCCTCGACGTGATCGACGATCCCGACCCCGTGCCGGCGACCGATGTTCGCGACCCGCTCGAGCAAGTCGACCAGCTCCAACCGCTCGCCGTCGAGGGCGATCGGCGCGCCTCGCTCGAAAGCGACCCGCACCTGCTCGGGCTCGTCGGGAGCGTCCTGGGGGGTGGTGACGAGCTGGAAGACGTCATCGTGAGCCGGCTCCGCGAGGTCCTCGATCGGTCCGCCCTCTGAGGAGCGCCCCCAGAGGTTGTCGTCGATCGAGTACGGCGGCGCCTCCGTCCCCCCCTTCACCGGGATTCCGTGCTCCCGGGCATAGGCGATCTCCTCCTCGCGCCCCATGCGCCACTCACGCACCGGAGCGATCACGCCGAGATCTGGACCCAGGGTCGCCACGGCCGCCTCGATCCGCACCTGGTCGTTGCCCTTGCCGGTGCATCCGTGAGCGATCGTGTCGCAGCCGGTCAGCTCGGCGTGCTCGACCGCGAGCTTGGCCATCAGCGGGCGTCCGAGCGCCGTGAACAGTGGATAGCCGCCGCCGTAAAGCGCGTTCGCCCTGATCGCCCGCAGCACGTACTGGTCAGCGAACTCCTCACGTGCGTCAACAACGACTGCGTCCCGGGCGCCGAGGCTCCGCGCCTTGCCTACGATCACGTCCCAATCCTCGTCGGGCTGTCCGAGATTGACGGTCAGGGCGACGACCTCGGCCTCATAGCGCTCCTGGATCCACCGCAGCATCACCGAGGTGTCAAGCCCGCCCGAGTAGAGCAGCAGGACCCGCCCCACCTGCGACGGATCGGCCTCATAGGACGCGGTGCGAGGCTGCGGCTCATTCATCGAGGCCGGAAGTCTCGCACGGGGGCGGATTGCGAACCGGCCCGATGCGGCCGTTGGCTCGGTAATGATTGCCCGCGTGCATCGCTTCCTCCGCGTCCTGTCCACGGCGCTAATCACCGCGGGCCTGGTTGTCCTCACCGACGTCGGGTTGACGCTCGCCTGGAAGGAGCCGCTGTCGACGATCTACGGCTCGATCCAGCAAGGGAAGGCGGAGGACGAGTTGAAGGACCTCGAGGGCCGCTTTCCCTCACGGGCGGACCTGGAGGCAGTCGCCCGCGCTGACAACGTCGAAGAGCGCGTTCGACTGCTCGCCGACCTGTTCGCGGATGAGATCGAGACGGGCAAGGGCATCGGGCGCATCCAGATCGACCGCATCGGCCTGGACATAGTCCTGGTCGAGGGGACGGATACGGCCAGCCTGCAGAAGGGGCCCGGGCACTACACCCGTTCGGACGATCCGGCCGCGGTCCGGAGGGGCGACGGCTCGGCCCTCCCCGGCCAGGGCAAGACGGTGGGGATCGCGGGCCACCGGACCACATACCTGGCGCCGTTCCGGCGCATCGACGAGATCGAAGACGGCGACGAGGTCGTGCTCGAGATGCCGTACGCGACGTTCACCTACGAGGTTCAGGCACACACGATCGTCGAACCCTCAGAGGTCGAGATCGTCCGCAACGTCGGTTATGAGCGCCTCGTGCTGACGGCATGCCATCCGCTCTACAGCGCCGCCCAGCGCTGGGCTGTGTTCGCGCGGCTACGCGAGATCAGCCTGTTCGCACCCGGCGACCGGATCTGGCAAGACCCTTAGTCAGCGTCTTCGCCCAGGCCGTCTCGCCGTGGGTGGAAGCGGGATGCGCCTGGACGTAAGTACGAACGCCACATCCGTCGCTGCCGGTGGCACGACCGCGGTCCGAATCACCGGTCGACCGCATGCGCCGGGAGGCTCGACATCCGTCCGTCCGCACCGGCGCTCAGTCCCTGGGGCGAGCAGTCGCCCTTGCCTGCCTGGCCCTCCTCGTACTCGCGACGTCGGCATCCGCGACAACCGACGGCAAGCTGAAGTTCATCCGGAACGCGACCAGCGCCTTCGACCCACAGGTGCTCGCCGCCCAGACGGACCCGGCGTTGCAGAGTTTCTGGCGCGAGCACTACTGGCGGATGCGCGGCTATGCGCCCTTCTTCGACAGCCACACGTTCAATGGCTCACCCGCCTGGACGCCGCCCCCGACGCACTTCTATCGCGACCTGTACGCGATCTACAACAACCCCACCGGCGAGCAAACGATCTCCCAGCATCCCGACTGGGTGCTTCGCGACGCGGCCGGCAACAAGCTCTACCTCCAGTGGGCCTGCTCGGGCACCTCGTGCACCCAGTACGCCGCCGACGTCGGCAATCCCGGATTTCGCCACTACTGGATCAACGGCGCGGCGTCGAGGCTGGCGGCGGGGTACGAGGGGATCCACATCGACGACGTCAACCTGGCGATGAAGGTCTCCAACGGCGCCGGCTCGTTCACCCGCCCGATCGACCCGCGTACCGGAGCGCCGATGACCGACGCGGACTGGCGCCGCTACGTGGCCGAGTTCACCGAGGAGATCCGCGCCGCGTTCCCCGACGCCGAGATCGTCCACAACACCTACTGGCGCAGTCACAGCACGATGAAGACGGATCCCTATGTGTTGCGCGAGCTCGCCGCCGCCGACACGATCGAAGTCGAGCGTGGATTCAACGACGCCGGAATCGTCGGCGGCACGGGCCCGTACGGGTACGAGACCTACCTCGCCCACATGGACTGGCTCCACAGCCGCGGGCTCTCGATCCACTACGAGCCCTACGGCCTCGACGTCATTACCCGCGAGTTCGAGATCGCCAGCTACTACCTGGTCAAGGATCTGGACGACTCGATCACCTCGCAGTTCCAGGCGGACCCGAGCAACTGGTCATCCGCCTGGGACACGAACCTGGGCGCGCCGTCCAGCGGGCGCTTCACCTGGAACGGTCTGTTCCGACGCGACTTTGCGAACGGCATCGTGCTCGTCAACCAGCCCGGCGAGACCACGAAGACCGTCACGCTGCCCGGCGAGTCTCAATGGCGCGACCTGAGCGGCACGGCGGTGACCTCCGTGACCCTGGGGGCGCGGCGGGGCAAGGTGCTCGTCAAGGGCTCCGTGGGGACGCCTCCCCCTCCCCCACCTCCGCCCGGCGACACGGTCGCGCCCGAGACGACGATCCTCTCCGGGCCATCGGGGACCATCACGACGACCTCGGCGAGCTTTGAGTTCTCTTCCTCTCAGGCTGCGTCGAGGTTCCAGTGCCGCCTAGACGCCGGCGACTGGGCTGACTGCAGCTCGCCGAAGCCCTATTCGGGCCTCGCCAAGGGCAGCCACACGTTCGAGGTTCGAGCGATCGACACGGCGGGCAACGTCGATCCCAGCCCGGCGGCGAGAGCCTTCCAGGTGGCCAAGGCCCCGTCAGGCGGCGGCAAGGTGACGATTACGCCCGAGAAGGCCAACGTCCGTCAGGGCGCGAGGATCGTGCTGCAGGGGACTGCCGAGAACGCGGAGACTGCGGACATCAGCCGACGTTCCCGAGGCCGCTGGCGCCGCCTCATCTCGGACGTCAAGGTGGTCGAAGGGACCTTTCGCGTCGCGCTGCGCGCGCGCCGTCCGGGCAGGCGCTGGTTCCGCGCGAGCGCGCCCGGGTTCGCCGTTTCGACCGCGGTCCGAGTCCGGGTCAAGGCGTGAGTCGAATCGAGCGCTACCCAGGTGCCGCGCCCTCGCGCCGCAGGCGCCACACCCCGGCGTAGAAGGCGAAATCGCCCGGATAGAGGACTCGCTCGACGACGAGAAAGGCGATGCCGTACGCAGCGATCGCCGCCGCGGCCGCCATGGCCCAGGGGACTCCCGTGAGCAGTGCCGCCGCCACTCCCATCGCAGCAGCGGAGAGCAGCGGCGCGACGAGCACGCGCACCGGCGAGATCGCGCCAACCAAGCGGGTGAGGTTGCGGAAGGTCAGTGCAAACAGAAGGGCCGAGGAGATGACCAGGCTCAACGCAGCACCCTCCGCTTCGTAGGACGGCATCAGGATGAAGGCAAACGCGATGTTCTGCACCAGGACGAACGCCGCGGGGCGGGTGAAGTCCTGTGGTCGGTCTCGGCCGATCGAGATCGTCGTCGCCATCGAGTTGAGGCCGAAGAGCACGGTCATGACGCCCAGCAGCCGCAGCGGTGTCACGGCGCCGTCGTACTGGTCACCGTAGAGGAGCTCGATCAGGGGCTCGGCGTAGATGATGAACAGCAGGGCGACGGGCAACAGCAGAGTCACCATCGTCTTTGTCACCATCTCGTAGCCGCGTGCCAGCGAGACGATGCCCTCCCCCGTATGCCGGGAAAACCAGGGCAGGATCGCGCCTCCAAACGCCCAGGGAACGAACATCATCGCCTCGATCAGCCGGAAGGCCGCGCCGTACTCGCCGACCGCGGCGCTGCCGGCGAGAAAGCCGAGCATCACGACCGTGAGCCTGAGGATCGCCTGGTTCAGGAGGCCGACAAACCCGAGCGGCAGCCCGCTCCTGGCCAGCGCGGGCCAGCGGCGAGGCTGGATCTCGAGATGCGGGCGGGTCACATACCGCCGCATCAGCACGTAGGCGGTCGCGACCCCCAGGAATGAGCCGAGGCTGAAGACTGCAGCGGCCGCGAGTATCCCTCCGCCTGCGGCCAGGACGGCGACGACCATCGCCGCCGTCGAGATCCGGTTCACGATCAGCGAGGTGGCGACGTGGTGGTTGCGCTCGAGGCCCTGGAAGACGGCAAACAGGGTGTTCGACTGGAAATCGAGGCCGACCCCGACGCTGATCACGACGATCGCCGCCGCGGTCTCAGCCGAGTAGCCCATCAGCGCGACGATGATCGCGACGATCGCCGGCAGGACGAGCAGGCCCAGCCACCGGATCGCGACAATGTTCCAGAACAGGTCATCGATCCGGCGGGGATCTCTCGCAACCGCGCGTGAGAGCAGCTCGTTGAGCCCGAGGCCCGCGCCGATGAACAGCACGGCGCTGAGCGACATGCCGAAGATGAAGTCTCCGAAGGAGTTCTGCCCGAGCTCCCGCGCCAGCGCGATGTAGACGACGAGCGAGGCGACCTTCGCGACGACCTCGCCGACCGACCTCGCAAGCGTACCGACGGCGATCCGCTGCGAGGCACGCATCTCGCGACTCCCCTGGGTCGCGTCCTGCCGCCGGTTGGGCTCGTTGGGCGCCTGGGCCGGGCTCATATTACGCTTGCGGCACCCTAGGTGAACTGGACGACCAATCCTGCCGCCGGACTCAGGCTAGCGGCATCGGTTGACCGCCTGAAGCTCTTCTCCGCGGCCTCCGCCCTGGCCCTGATCGGAGCGGCTCTGGCGGTGGCCGCCTACCGCTACCCCCCGCCGTCGATCGAGCTGACGCTCGTCGCGGGCTTGGCGCTGAGCGGGATACTCGCGCTCGCGCTGGCCCGCTACGACGCGGCGGTCGCCCTCGGGCTGTTCCTGCTTGGGGTTCAGACCGTCGAGCCCGCGCCGCCGGACTTCGTGTTCGGAGTCGTAATCGCGGTCGCCGCGGTCACGGGTCGCTTCGAGCCCACGAGGGTGCCGTTGACCATCTTCGCAACGCTGGGCTCGTTCCTGGTCTTGAACGTGATCTCAGCCGTCGGTGCCATCAGTGCGTCGCGAGCAGCCTTCTTCTTCTCGATCACGCTTTACCTCGCGGTGTTCAGCATCTGGCTGGTCGGCTACGTGAACTCGACCGGCCGGGCGCGACTCGTGGTGCTTGCCTACCTCGCCGGGGCGGTGATCTCCGCGCTGCTCGGGGTCATGGCCCTCTTTGCACCACTGCCCTTCGAGAGCCAGCTCCTCTACACCGGCCAGCGGGCCCGCGCCTTCTTCGACGATGTCAACGTCTTTGGGCCGTTCATGGTGCCGATCCTGCTGATCGTGCTCGAGGAGACGCTGCAGCCGCGCCTGCTCCGCTGGAGACGGCCGCTGATCCTCTCGGTGCTATTCGTGCTCGCCGCCGGGATTCTGTTCTCGTACTCGCGCGCGGCATGGCTCAACGCGGTCGTGGCGATCATCGTCTTCTTCGGAGTGCTCTCGGTGCGACGCGGAGGGAGTCGGCGGCTCGTGCCGCTGGTGCTGATCCTCATCGTCACGCTCGTCGCCGGGTCATTCATCGTCTCCGCCAGCGGCTCTGAGGAGTTCCTCTCGCAGCGAGCGACCCTTCAGGAGTACGACGTCGAGAGGTTCGAGGCGCAGGACGCCGGGATCAAGCTCGCGGAGCAGCATCCGCTGGGGATCGGGCCCGGCCAGTTCGAGCCTGCCGTTCACTACTCGGCGCACAGCACCTTCATCAGGGCGTTCGCCGAGCAAGGGATCCTCGGCCTGGTCTCGATGGCCGGGCTCATGCTGTCGACGTTGGTGCTTGCCGGCCGCAACGCCGTGCTCGGGCGCCACACGTACGGCATCGGCTCAACTGCCCTGCTGGCCGCCTGGTGCGGCCTGCTCGTCAACAGCCTCTTCGTCGACACCCTGCACTGGCGCCACCTGTGGCTGGTGGCAGCGCTGATCTGGGCGGGAGCATTGCGAGGAGCCGGCGGCGCCGAGAGCACCGCAGGGCGTTAGCTGTCCAGAAGCTCGCGATAGAGGGCCAGGTGAGCTCCACGTCTGCTCCGGCGGCTGCTAGCGCAGCGCACAGGGAGCGATCGTAGGGCGGCGTGTACGCCGGCGGGTCGACGATCTGGATCCGCATCAGTCCGCCGAGCGCGGTCAGGTGGTGGACCCGAATCCGGCGCGCCTGCTCTCCTCCTCTTCCTCCTGCTCGGGCGTGCCGCGGAAGAGCGAGCGGCGTCCCGTGAGGAAGTAGGGAGATTCCTCGACGCGCCCGCCGATCACCACCAGGCCGAGGGAGTTCATGTTCACGCGCTCCATGACGTCGCGCATGTCGATCACATGATCGGCCGACAAGCGCTCGAGTCGCGCAACGAGGAGGACGCGGTCGGTCTCGCGGGCGAGGGTCTGCGCGTCGGCGATGCCGAGCATCGGCGGCGCATCCACGAGCACGTAGTCGTACTCGAACTGACGAACGTAGTCGAAGAACGCCCGCGCGGCCGGGCTGGAGAGCAACCGCGCCGGGTCCTGAGGCTTGCTCCCGCTGGTCAGCACGTCAAGCCGTCGTTCCGCGCCGCCCGCGCTCCGGACCATGACCTTGTGGGCGGTCGCGGGAAGCAGGTCCTTGGTCACGCCCGCCCGCTCGGTGAGCTTGAGGGCGTCGCTCAGCCCCGGACGCACGGGAAGGGCGAACGATTCGTGGAGATCGGGCCATCGCAGGTCCGCCGAGATCAACAGCGTCTTGTGCCCCGCTTGGGCGAGCGCCCTGCCCAATCTGGCGGTGACCGTCGTCTTGCCCTCCCCGTGGAGGGCGCTGCAAACGAGAATCATCCGCTTTGTGTCCGGCGGCGCGCCGAGCTCCAGCGCTGCGCGGAGCGTCTGATACGCCTCGTGCTCGGCGATCGTGCCGATGTGGTTGCGGCGGCCGAAGCGGCGGCCCACCAACGGAATTCCGGCGAGCAGCGGTACGCCCAGCAGCTGGCTGAGCTCCCGCGGCTCGCCGATCCGGGGTCGCAGCTGATCGCGGCCCAGCGCGACGAGCACGCCCAGGAACAGCGAAGCAAAGAAAGCCAGCACCGTGTTTCGGAGCGGGCGCGGCGATGCCGGTTGATCGGGCGCCGTGGCCTCCTCGGCGATGTCCAGATCCGCCCCCGGGTTTGCCGCCTGGACCTCGAAGTCGGCGACTCGCTGGCGCAGGAGGGCCACCTGCTCGGCCGTCCCGGGTTGGCCTTCGAGCTGCGAGATCTGCTCCCTGAGTCTGTCGGCGGCTGCTGCGAACCGCTCTTGGTCTTGCTCGGCCTGGACCGCCAGAAACGCCTCGGCGACGGCGTTGGCGATCGCGGCAGCCTTCTGCGGATCGCCGTTCTCCACGGTGATGTAGATCAGGTTCGCCGAAGCATCGACGCTCGACTCGACCGGCTCAAGCGAATCGGCGGTTTCCCCGGGCACCGATTCCGCGGCACGCCTGAGGACGTCCGTACTCAGCAACAGGGCGTTGAGCGTCTCCAGGCGGCGCTGCTGGGACTCCGGGTCCTCAACCCCCAGCGCACCCACCTCGACATTGAGGACGATCGTCGAAGTCGCCTTGTAAGTCTTCGGGAGCAGCAGCGACAGCGCGAGGGCGGCACCGGTCACCACGATCACGATGCCGGCGATCAACCAGCGGCTGCGGCGAAGGGCCGACAGGTAACGGCGTACGTCGACGCCCGATTCCTCGAGCATGGAGGGGGATGTCTTGCGAGGGGCTGCTGTATCCAAGCGGCGGCACCAGGTTCCGGGTACGCGCCCAAGCGTACCCGCGTTGTTTCTTCGAGGGTACGGTCCGCGAGCCTGCCCGGACGCCGGTTCTTGCGCCGTGCCAGGGCCGTTGCGGCGCGCTCGCACCCGCGGGCTAGCCTACGCGCGTGCTCAGACGCCCGGTGATCCTCGGCTATCACGGAATCGCGAACGTCGACCCACGGCACGACCCCGTGCGCCTGTTCGTCACTCCCGAGAGCTTCCGCAGCCAGGTCGAGCGCCTGCTCGGCCGCGGCTATGAGTTCTCAACGATGGCCGAGTTCGCGCGCCAGCTGTCCGCCGGCGAGGACCTGGAGGCGACCTGCGTCCTTACCTTCGACGATGGGACCCAGGACCACCTGACGGAGCTGGCTCCGATTCTCGCCGACCTGGGCGTGCCCGGCACGGTCTACGTCTGCCCCGGCCTGCTCGGGACGCCCTACCCGTGGTCCGACCCGGCTGCCGGGGTGCGGATGTTGACCAAGGAGGAGCTGCTGGAGCTTGCCCGGCACCCGCTCGTGGAGATCGGATCGCACACGATCAACCACACCGAGCTCGACGAGGCGACGGCCGACGAGGCCTACCGAGAGATGGCCGAGTGCAAGCAGGTCCTGCAGGACCTGCTGGGCGTCGAGGTGCCGAGCTTCTGCTATCCGCGCTGTCACTACTCACCCGCGTGTCCGAGCGCCGCAGCGCGCGCGGGTTACACGAGCGCCGTCACGTGTGGCCCGCGCGGCAGCTGGGACCGCTTCGAGCTCAAGCGCGAGAGCATGCACACTCCGGATGGCCCGATCACGTTTGGGTTCAAGTCGCGTGGTCTCTACTACGGCGCCCGCGACCTCCCGCCGTTTCGGCTCGCGCGCTGGGCGACCCGGGGATACCGTCATCGCCGCGAGCGCTGATTGGCGCAAGGAAGCACGGCCCGCCCAAGTGGGCGGCTCTAAACCTGCCAGCTCGCGAACTCTCGACCCGTCATCTCGCGCAGCCTGACAGCATCGCCGGCAAACGTGGCCCGGAGGCGCTCCAGCAACTCGGGCGACGGATCGGCCGCCGGCACGCGCCGACGTGAGACCAACCGGCGCCCGGCCGCCAGAGCGAGCTCACGGGGTCGCGGCGGCAGTCGCTTCAGGAGTCCGACGGCGCGCGAGCCCCGGAGCAGCCGCCAGGCTGGCGTCGTCTGGCGCCGCAAAGCGGTCGTGTTGATCAGCGTGTCGAAGGCCTGGGAGACGAAGTCTTCGGCCGCCCCGATGAAGCCAAAGACCTCGCCCAGTACGCGACGCCGGTGGGCCAGCAGGTCCGCCTGATCGACCACGAGTATCTGCTCGGCGGGGAAGAATTCGAGATAGCTCTGGAGCTGTCGAGCGTAGAGCCCCGGGGCCGTGTAGCGGTTGTACGGGTCTCCCAGATCGCGAAACGCGTCCTCGATCGGGAGCGGCTCCCAGATCGCCGCGTACTGGGCGTAGTCTGCTAGCGCGCGCCCCACGGGGTCGCGCACGAGGTAGATCAGCCTCACGTCCGGCACTAGCGTCCGTATGCGCCCGGGAACGCCGGGGACGATCGGGTCGATGGTGTATCGGGGCGAGGATTCCCCCCGCAGCGGAGAAGTGCCGTCGAAGAAGCTCGCGTACTCGTGGGTTCGCTCGCCACATTGTGGGTCGACGAAGAAGTCGAGTTCCTTGTCCACCGCCATAGCCACCTCGAGGTGCAGGTCCAAGTAGTCGTGAAGCGCTGTCGTGCCGGCCTTCGTCGCACCGATCACGATCACGTTGGGAAGGGCAGGGCTCTCACTGGGCGGGGAGAGACGCATGCGCCCGGCGCCCGGCGGGCGCGGCGGACAGATCGGGCAGCCGTGCGGACCGCGCTCCAGGTCATCGAACCGCCAGCCGACGCGGCGCAGCTCGGTGGCCGACCCCGGCATCGAGCGCGGAGGGAGGCAGTAATCGCATTGCACGAAGGCGCGCAGCTCATCCCGGCGGCGACCGTCGCCGTCGCGGGGGCGCCACGTGTTGATCGCCGTCATCGGCGCTTAGCGTACGCGCGCGTCAGCGTCCAAGACGCCGATTGCGCAGGCGGTCGAACGGCGCCTTGATGCGATCGGCGAGCGGTCTGTGGTCGGAGACCTGGGCGAATAGGCCCGGGTGGGCGGCCCGGGCGATCTCGCGAACCCGCGCGCTCCGCGCCCAGGCACCGTCGCTGTGTGGGTCAGCTGACCTTCGGCGCCGGCAGCTGAGCTCGCCAGGGCCGAGGTGTCGCGCCGGTATCCCGCGCTCGGCGATCGTCATCCAGAGGTCGTGGTCGGTGTGCACCGGGCCCAGGTCGCGCCAGCCTCCGATCGTCTCGATGGTGGAGCGGCGAAAGAGGCCCCCCAGCGGGTACTCGTTCGCGTACGCGAGACGGTAGGGGTCGAGCCGCTCCGGGACGCGGCGTACAGCGGTCTGATGGCGAAACTCGACGTAGTCGCCGAAGCAGACCGCCGCTGCGGAGGAGCGCTCCAGCCGATCGGCCATCCGCGACAGCACGCCCGGAATCACGAGGTCGTCGGCGTCGAGGGGGAACACGTAGGGTGCGGTGGTCGCTTCGAGCCCCGCGTTGCGCGCCGCGGAGACTCCCCGGTTGGTCGGCAGGCGTATCACCCGGTAGCCGTCGGCCTCGAGCCGATCCAAGGCGGCGTGCGTGGCAGCGTCGGGCGAGCCGTCGTCAACCACGACTACCTCGACCGGCTCCGGCTCGTCGATCGAGCGGACCGTGTCGCCGACGAAGTCGCCGTCGCCGTGGCAGGGAATGATCACGGCAACGCGCGGCAACCGCCCGGCCGCGCCGACTGACGGCGGCGCCGGGCGGCGATGCTCGGCGGCGCTGAAGGCCTTTGCGATCTGCCGGCGCCCGGCCCGATCCAGCGTGCCGGTCAACGTCCAGATCCCGAGCTTGTCGAACATCGCCTTGACAACGGTCTCTGCCCTCACGCGCGGTCGCCGCCCATAGACCACCGGGTAGAGGCGAGCCCGGATCGGATTCAGGTCGGTCGCCGCCCGGTGCTCGCGCAAGCGGGCGAAGAGTCCCGGATGCTGCTCGCGCAACGCCCTGTAGAGCCGGACGTTGTAGCTCCTTCCGGCCCACGCGAGGCGGCCACCGTGCATGCGCCGCAGGTACGTCAGCTGGCCCTCCCCGAGGTGCGCGCCCTCGAGCCCCCGTTCCGCCAGCGACATCCACAGGCTCCAGTCGGCGCGCGCGTCGAGCTCTTCGATCAGGCGAGTCCACCCGCCCACCGCCTCCAGTGCGCTGCGACGAAACAACGCCGCGGGCGGGTACTCGTTCGTGAACGCCACCCGGTAGGGGTCGAGATGCTTGGGAACGGTGCGGACCAGAGTCCGCAGCTCGAACTCCTCGTAATCGGCCACGCAGACACCCGCCTCGGCATCGGCGTCCAGTGCGTCCGCCATCCGCCCGAGCGCGCCCGGGCTTGCGAGGTTGTCGGGGTCGAGCACAAACAGGTAGCGAGCCTGGGTCGACTCGACGCCGGCGTTTCGCGCCCCGGCACGGCCTAGGTGCGAAGCCAGGCGGAGAACGCGGTAGCCATCCGACTCCAGCTCTCCGAGAGTCTCCTTGGTCACCTCGTCCGTCGAGCCGTCGTCGATGATGACGATCTCCACGGCCTCGGCCTCGGCAACCGAACGGACCGTCTCGGCGACGAACTCCCCGTGATTGCGGGACGGCACGATCACGGCGACCCGCGCTTGATCGCTCATCGACTTGCGAGCTCCGCGTAGAGCTCCGCGAGGCGATCCATCTCGCGCTCTCGGTCGAGATGCTGCTCGACGATCGCACGGCCGCTGGCCGCCACCTGGTCTCGGAGATCGAGATCCGAAAGGAGGCGGACGATCGCGTCCGCGACGGCATCGGGCTCGATCGGCACCGTGAGCGCGTCTCTGCCGGGGACGAGGAACTCCTTCACCCATGGGAGGTCCGAGAGCACACACGCGCAACCGGCCCCCATCGCCTCCCAGACCGACCGTGGCGAGCTGTCCGAGGAGGAGACCGAGACGCAGACGTCCGCCACGCGGTAGTAGTCGGCCATCTCCTCGTACGGGACCCTGCCGATGAGGTGCACGCGCTCCGGGTGCGGGAATGGCGGCAAATCGATCGTGGCGCCGCCCATGTGCTTGAGCAGCAGCTGGGCGTCGGGCAGCGCGTCTCCGACTCGGCCGAAGGCCTCGATCACGACTGGGACGTTGTAAACCGGCGTCAGCGTCCGAGGGCTGAGGATCACGGGGCCGGGACCAAGCCCCAGCTTGCGCCGCAACTCGGCGCGCTCGCCGGTGCCGGCCGGACGGAACATCGTCAGATCGGCCCCCCACTGGACGAGCTCAGTGCGAAGGGCGTGGCCTCCATGAGCGCCGCAAGCCTCGAGCAGGTGGCGAGAATCGGCCATCAAGACGTCGGCGCGCCGCAACGCGTAGCGATTCGCAAGTTTTTGCACGTGGCTAGCACGGTAGACGTCGGATCCCCAGGCCGTAAGCGCGAGAGGCGACGCGCCCGCCGCGGCCGCAGCAAAGCCGAAACCCGGCAGCCAGTGAGCGTGCACGACGTCGGGCCGGACGGCGGCGATCGATCGCCGCGTCCAGCGAATCGTCGCGGCCATCCCCCACGGCGTCGACCGGCGGCTCCCCGGAGATGTGCGCACGGGCAAGCCCGCGTCGGCCAGCGCGCTGTCAGCGAGGCCGGCCGGGGCGTTGCCGCCCACGTGGACGTCGATTCCCCGTTGCTTCAGCGCCACCGCCTGGTCATAGACGTGAGGGGGGCCGAGCGGCCCCAGCATCAGAACCCGGAGCTCGTTGGTGGCCGTCATCAGCGCTCAAGCATTGCGCCCGGAGGACGACCCAACTCAGCGGTCGGGCTCGAACAGCGCGGGATCGGCCTCGTAGGCGGCCACCGCAGCCTCGTGCTCTGCCGGGGTGCCGATGTCGAACCAGGCGCCGTCGTAGTGATAGGAAGCAACCCGCTGCGACGCCGCCAGTAACGCCAGCACCAGATCGGGAAAGTCGAAATGGCCGTACGGAACGTGGCCGAGCGCTTCCGGCGAGTACGCGTAGATCCCCATGCTCACCTCGTAATGCAGGGTTGGCTTCTCCACGTAGCCTGTCACCGTGCCCTCGTCTCCCTCGATCACACCCAGCGCTAGCGAGACGTCCTTGTAGTGAGTGCCCACGGTCAAGGCAGCGCCGTCGTCGGCGTGGTGGCGCATCAGCTCCGCGTAGTCCAGGGTGGTGAGAATGTCCCCGTTCATGACCAGAAACGGCTCGGTGGGCGGGTCGATCAGGTGCAGCGCGCCGGCGGTGCCGAGGGGCTCGTCTTCCCAGTGGTAGCGAAACACCATCTCGTCCGGCTTTGCCGGGCTCTCCTCGAAGTAGGCGCGGATCAGCTCGCCCAGGTGCCCGACGCAGAAATCGATCTCGCGCACGCCGGCGACCGCCAGCTGGCGGACGATCAACTCGATGATCGGCTGCTCTCCAACCGGCACGAGCGGCTTCGGCAGCACGGTCGTGTACGGCCGCAACCGCGTTCCCTGGCCTCCGGCGAGGATCACCGCCCGCATCAGTCGCTGCCGCCAGCTTCCTCGTGTACCGCGGCCTCATCGTCGGCGATGGCTGTGTTGTTGGTGTAGAAGGTCGGGCGGGCCTCGACGTCGGTGAACGCCCCGGCGCGGATCGCTTCGATCAGCGTCCCGACGGTCTCCGGAATCGTGTGCTGTGGCTCGAAGCCCAGCCGCTCGCGGACTTTGTCAAACGAAACCCTGTAGTTGCGCGGGTCCTGGCCCCCCTCGGTGAACCTGACGGACCCGCTGCCGCCGAGATGCTCCTGGACCGCGTCGACGACCATCCGCTTGGTGAAGTTGCCGTCGTCGTGTCCGATGTTGAACACCTCGCCGCGAACTGCCTCCTCAGGGCTGGAGAGGACGGTTGCGATCGCCGCTGAGATGTCGCGCACGTGGCAGTACGGACGCCACGTATCGGCGTCGTAGACGACGAGCTCCTGACCGATCGCAAGGGTCCGCGTGAATTCGGAGATCGTGAGGTCGAAGCGCATTCGCGGCGAGAGGCCGTAGGCGGTCGCGATTCGCAGCAAGGTCGGGCAGAGATCCCATTCGGGCTCCCGCGCCAGCACGAAGCGCTCGAACTCCACCTTGGTCTCCGCGTACAGGGAGAGGGGCGCAAGTTCCGACTCCTCGGTGGCGGGCTCGTCCGTCTCGCGAAGCCCGTAGTTGCTGCAGGTCGAGGTGAACACGAAGCGGTCGATGCCGCGGCCCGCGAGCGCGTCGAACAGGCGCTTCGCGCCCTCGTCGTTGACGCGTCTGGCGAGGTCCGGGTACTTGCGGCAGATCGGATCGCCGACCAGCGCCGCGAGCAGGATTACGTCCGTGACGCCCTCGAGCGAGCGCTCGACGTCGGCTGGCTCGACGAGATCGCCGCGCAGGAACTCGAAGCCGGGCTGCTCGAACAGCCCGGCGAGCGCGCTCCCGTGATCGAACAGGAGCCGATCCAGAACCCGCACGCGGCAGCCGTCCGCGAGCAGCCTTCGGACTAGGACGTTCCCCAAATATCCCGCGCCGCCAACGACGAGCACGTGACGGGAGTTTGTGCTGGAAGCCCCCATTTCTCGGCGCATAAACTAACCGTCCGCACCACAATGCCGTGAGATCATTGTTTTCCGTTTTCCTTAGTGCCTAGGCCCGGGCTTCGGTCTGGACTCCGAGCTCGGCGTAAACCGAGCGCACGCCGGCGAGCATCCGCTCGACCGTGAAGCGTTCGCGGTAGCGGGCTCCCGCCGCCCTCCCGAGCTCGCGAGCCCGAGGCGGGTCGGCCAGGAGGGCCACGATCGCGTCGGCAAGGTGTCCGGCATCGTGCGGCGAAACCAGCCGTCCAGTGACCTCGTCCTCGATCGCTTCGCCGCTGCCGCCCACGTCGGTGGCGACGATGGGCAGCTCGAGCGACATCGCCTCCAGGATCGTGTACGGAAAGGCCTCCGCCCAGGCGGGGTTTACGAACACGTCGACGCCGCTGAGCAGCGGCGAGGGGCCATCGGTTGCCCCGATCAGGCGCACTGCATCGGTGAGTTCGAGCTCGCCGATCAGCCGCTCGAGGGCCCCGCGCTCCTCCCCCTCCCCGGCTACCGCGAGGCGGGCTTCGGGGACCTGGGCGAGTACGGCCGGCATCGCCCCGACCAGCGTCCTGATCCCCTTCGATTCGCGGAACTCGGCCAGAGCGCCGATCACCGGGCCCAGGGCGCGCAGCTCCTCGACCGCGGGATGAACCGGCCCCGGCGTCACCGCCTGGATGCCGTTGTAGACCAGCCTTGTTCGCCCGGCTGGGCCGACCTGGGCGGCCAAGCGTCGCTCGGCTTCGCAGACCCCGATGACCCTCGTCGCGAGCGGCGCCAGCGTCCGCTCGACGACGCGATAGACCGAACGCTGCGCGGGCGAAGCGAAGTAGTTGTCGAACGGGTAGAGGTGCGGCGTACACACCACCGGGATCCTCGGCGCGACGGGACGCGCGAGACGCGCGATGAGACTGCCCTTCGAGCCGTGCGCGTGGATCAGATCGGGTCGTACCGCGCGGACGACACGTGCGAACCCAGCGGCCGCCCGCAGGTCCCGAACCGGCGACACGGGCCGCACGATCTCGAGCTCGATCACCTGGGCGCGCAGGTCCCCGGCTCGTCCAGCCAGCGGCCCGCAGACCACCACCTCGTGGCCATGGTCGGCGAGCGCCGCGCTGAGGTCGGCCACGTGATTGAAGGCACCCCCGATCGCCGGGCGAAGGATCATCAGGATGCGTGACACGTCGGGTTCCGCGCTCTAGACCCGCCAAGTGGCGAACTCGCGGCCGGTAAGCTCTCGCAGCCGCGCCGCGTCCTCGGCGAACGTGGCCCGCAGCCGTTCGCGAAGGTCGGGATCGGGCTCTGGCCGCGGCCCGGGTGGGCGAGACATCAGCCGACGCGCAGGCCGCAACACCAGCTCGCGAGGACGCGGCGGAAGCCGCTTGATGAGGCCCACGGCGCGCGTGCCACGCAGCTGCCGCCAGATGCTGCGGCTGATCCGTCTCGTCGCGGTGGTGTTGACCGGCACGCTGAAGCGGGGCGAGACGAACGCTTCGTCGGCGCCGAGGAATCGGAACACGTTTAGGAGCGTTCGCTCGGGGGCCGTCAGCAAGTCGGCCTGGTCGACGACCAGCACCTGCTCGGATGGGAAGACGCTCAGGTAGCGCTCGAGCTGCCGGGCATACAGCCCGGGGGCTGTGTACCTGTCATGCGGATCGCCGAGATTGCGAAATGCGTCCTCGATGGGGATCGGCTCCCAGACCGCGGCGTACTGAGCGTAGTCGCCGAGGGCGCGGTCGATCGGATCCCGGACCAGGTAGATCAGCTTCACCTCCGGGAGGCAGGCTCGGATCCGCTCGGGCACCCCGGGAACGATCGGGTCCGCCGCGTACCACGGCGACGACTCGCCGCGAAGCATTGAGCGACCGTCGAAGAAGCGGGCGTAGTCGTCGAGGCGGTCGGGGCAGTCCGGATCGCAGAAGAAGTTCAACTCCTTGTCGACAGCCATCGCGATCTGAGGATGGAGGTCGAGGTAGTCGTGGAGGGCGGTCGTCGCCGCCTTCGGGGCCCCGACCACCATCAGGTCGGGTGAGGCCGGGCTCGGACTCGCCGGCGAGCGGCGCTGTCGCGGTGCGTCGTCTCGGCCGGATGGGCAGATGGGACAGCGATGGGGACCGCGTTCGAGGTCGGCAAATCGCCATCCGATCCGCTTCAGCGCGCGGACGGATCCCGGCATCGAACGAGCCGGCTCGCAGAAGTCACAGCTCAGGAAGGCATGAGTCTCCTCCCCTCCCGACCCGTCGGCCGCCGGTAGGCGCCAAGTGTTCAGGACGGCCACCAGGGGCAAGCATAGTGGCGGGGGTCGAGGCGCCAGACGGGAGCGCGCTCAGCCGGATCACAGGCCCGTGCGCAGGAGCCTAGGGCGCCTCGGTGCCGCCGCTGCCGTCCGGCACCGTTGTCGTCTGTGTGGTCGTCTCGGTCGTCGTGGTGGTCGTCGGCTCGGAGGTGGTGGTCGTGCGAGTCGTCGTCGGCGTCGTGGTCGTGGGCGCCGTGGCGGTGGTCGGCGCCGTCGCCGTGGCGGTCGTCCCGTTCGAGTCGTCGTCGGCGGCCACCACCACCAGCGCGACGCCGAGCCCCAACACGGTCGCTACGAGCAGGCCCAGCACGACCTTGACTCCAGCGCTCAGGCGCTGCGGTGGAGACGAATGCGGGGGAGGGGGCACGTCCATCCGGCGAGTCGGGTCCTCGTGCACCGACGCGAGTCTAGGCGACCACAGCCTCTAGGAAACCTCCCGCAGCACGATGCCCGCCGGCGCCTCCAGCGAGAGGCTCGTAACAGGCTCGCCGTCCAAGTCCTGGTATTCGCCCTCGAGTGTCACGTCACGGACCGGCGAGCCCGGTGGGTTCACCAGCACGAGACCGTCGGCGAACTCGCGGCGCAACAGCCCGTTCCATATCTCCCGCTCCCCCTCGGGGGCCCCCAAGTCGGCCTCCCACCCGGGCCACCAGTTGTCGGGATCGGCCTCGAAGCTGCTGGCGATGGCGTCGTTTCCGTCTCCGGTCAGAAAGTAGACCGCGAGCTCGAACTGCCGCCGCTCCTCGTCCAGGCCATACGGCTCCAGGATCACTCCGACGCGCCTGTCGTGCAGCCAATCGATGTGCTGGAGGAAGTTCTCAAAGCCGAACTCGCCGTCGCCGGGCGAGATGCCGGGATCCGTCGCCCCCCGCTCGAGCTCGACGTAGTCGGCCGCGGCGGCGGCGCGCGCGACCTCGGGAAGCTCGCGGTTCACGAACCAGATGGCGTTGTGCACGACCTCTGCCTTCGGGAACTCGGCTCGTACCTGCTCGGTGAACTCCGCCACGTAGCGCCGCCAATCCGCGTCGGTCATCGGTCTCCCCGTGCGCGTGTCGATCGGGCGGACGGCATCGCCGGTCCCGTCGGAGACCCTCATCGCCAGGTTGACGTCGTCGATATGAATTCCGGCGTAGCCCTCCGACAGGGCCCGCCGTGCCCCGGCAATCCAGTGCGCTCGAAAGGCGGGGCTACCTACGTCGCCCGCATATTGGGGACAGGAGCCCCGCGAGCAGTCGAACGGGATGAAGAGCGGGCTTCCCTCCGCGTCGCGCAGCACCCAGTCAGGATGCTGGGCGATCAGTTTCCTCCCCGCGCCGTTGTTGTAGATGGCGTACAGGTCCTTGTAGAGGTGGGTCGGAGGCGGGGACCACGGCGGTGAACCGTCGAACGTGTGGCGGTCATAGAAGGGCGCGAATCCGCGCAAACGCCAGTAGTGCGCGTCCCAGAACCGTTGCAGTGCCGGATCCTCTTCGGCGGCAATCAGGTGTGGATCGAAGGCAGTAGTCGCGCTCCGCAGAAAGCGCACCTGACCGACGCTTTCGTTGCCGCCACCTTCGTCGTCATCGCCCAGGACGACGAACGCAGCGCCCAGCGCGCCGGCGATCAGGACGGCGGTCACACCGATCGCCCACAGACGGTTCATCGCCCAACGCTTGTTCTCGGTTTGGGGACCGATCCCGTCTCCGTCAGTGCGCCGGCCAGCTTCGAGAGCGCCTCGTCGATGTCGGCGCTCGAAATCACCAGCGGCGGCAGGAAGCGGAGCATGCCGGGACCCGGGACGTTGAGCACCAAGCCGGCGCCGAGGGCGCGCGCGGCGACGCCCGCTGCTTCAAGGTCGCCGGCCAGCGTGACGCCGATCATCAGGCCGCGGCCCCGGACCTCGGACACGGCGTCGAGCTGCGCCAGCCGCCCGCTCAGCTGCATCCCCAGCGCCCGCACGCGGTCGAGGAGGGCCCGGTCGTCGAGCACGTCCAGCGCTGCGAGCGCTGCACGGGCGGCGATCGGCCCGCCCGCAAACGTCGAGCCGTGGTCGCCGCGCTCTAGAGCGTCGCCCAGTTGTGGCGTCGTGACCACCGCGCCCACCGGGAGGCCGCCGCCCAGCGCCTTCGCTGCGGTGAGGACGTCGGGAGTGACGGGACGCTGCTCATACGCCCACAGCGACCCGGTTCTCCCCATGCCCGCCTGGATCTCGTCGAAGACGAGCAGCGCACCCGTCTCGTCGCAGGCTGCGCGTGCCGCCTCGACCACGTCGTCGGAGACCTCGAAGATCCCGGCCTCGCCCTGGATCGGCTCGACCATCACCGCGGCCGTACGTTCGGAGACCGCGGCGCGTAGGGCCTTGACGTCTTCGCGGGGCACCGCGACGAACCCCTCGGGAAGGGGTCCGAACAAGTCATCGCGAGCGAGTCCAGGGGTCGCGGCCAGCGCCCCGAGCGTGCGCCCGTGAAAGGCGCCGTCGAGGACGACGATCTCAGGCCGCTCGATCCCGCGACCGTGGGCGTGCTTACGGACCAGCTTGATCGCGCACTCGTTGGCCTCCGTTCCCGAGTTGCACAGGAACGCCTTGCCGCCGAGGCTCGACTCCACCAGGCGCTCGCACAGCCTTAGCGCGGGCGCGGAGTAGTACAGATTCGAGGAGCCCGCGAGGCGCGCGGCCTGGTCGCGAATCGCGGCGACGATCCGCGGATGACCGTGGCCTGCGTTGTGGACCGACAGTCCAGCGAAGAAGTCGAGGTATTCATTGCCCTCGGAATCCCACAACCGCGCGCCTTCGCCTCGCACGAACTCGACCGGCGCCCGCGCGTAGGTGGGCATCGCATAGCGCGCCTCCAATCGCTGGAGCTCCGCGAGCTCAGTCACGACGTAGGTTTGCAGGCGCCGCTCTCATCTGGTCACCATCGTTCCGATGCCGGCGTCGGTGAAGAGCTCCAGCAGCAGGGAGTGCGGCCGACGGCCGTCGATCACGTGCGCCGACTGTGCTCCGCCCCGAATCGCCTCGACGCAGGCAGCTAGCTTCGGTCGCATCCCACCGGCTACGTCGCGGAGCGCCGCCTCTACGTCGCTGACGGTCGCACCCGAGATCACCGAGCCCTCGTCGGCTGGATCCTCCAGCCACCCGGGCACGTCGGTCAGGAAGATCGCCTTGAAGGCGCCAAGCGCGGCCGCGACCTTGCCCGCCGCCGTGTCGGCGTTGACGTTGTAGGAGTTGCCCTCAGAGTCCGCTCCGGCCGAGGCGACGACCGGGATGTAGTCCTCGGCGATGTGGTTGAGCACGTCGACATCGACGTGCTCGATCTCGCCCACGAAGCCGACCTCGTCGGCGCTCGGGTGCGGGTGAATGTCGAACAGCGTCCCGTCCTCTCCGCTGAGGCCGACGGCCGCCTGCCCATGGCGATTGAGCCTCATGACGATGTCGGAGTTGACCTTGCCGAGCAGCACCATCTTCGCCACCTCGACAGTCTCGGCGTCCGATACGCGCACGCCCTCGTGGAACCGAACCTCCATTCCCAGTCGCTCCATGTAGCTGGTGATGTCGGGGCCGCCGCCGTGGACGATCACGGGGTTCAGGCCGACGTACTTGAGCAGCACCACGTCGGTCGCGAAGCCGTCACGCAGCGCCTCGTCGGCCATCGCCGCGCCGCCGTACTTGATGACCACGGTCTTGCCGTGAAAGTCGCGGATGTAAGGCAGGGCCTCGAGCAGCGTCGCGACGCTGCCCACGGCGTTCTGCTGGCGGTCGTCGGCGGTCATGTCGTTCGGCTCGAGTTCAGGCGGACGTAGTCGGCGGTCAGGTCGCAAAAGTAGACATGGGCGGCCGCGTCGCCACGCCCGAGACGGATCGCGATCTCTGCCTCGGCGGATTCGTCGCCGAGCTCGACGGCGTCGATCCGCGTCGGATCGAGCTCTGCGATCTCCTCTCCCTCCAGCGCCATCCCCGCCGCCTGTGCGATCCGCCCCCAGTTCGCGTCGCGGCCGTGCAGCGACGCCTTGACGAGCGGCGAGTTGGCGATCGCCCGCGCGACGCGATCCGCCTCGTCGTCCGTCGCCGCCTCGGTCACGTCGACGCGGCCCACGCGCGTCGCGCCCTCGCCGTCGGCCGCCATCTCCAGCGCCAGGCCGAGGAGGACGGCGTCCAGTAGCCCGTCGGGCAGCGGCCTGCCCGCAGCGCCCGTTGCCTGGAGGAGCACGGTGTCGTTGGTCGAGGTCTGGCCGTCGACGGTGATGCGCTCGAACGAGTCCGCCGTCGCCGAGCGCAGGGCCTCGTCGGGATCGGGGATCTCGGCGTCGGTCTGGACGAAGCACAGCATCGTCGCGAGCCGTGGCTCGATCATCCCCGCTCCCTTCGCCTGGGCGGACACGGTCACGCCCTCGCAGCGGGCGCTGCAGAGCTTCGGGGTGCGGTCCGTGGTCATGATCGCCGTCGCGAACTCCTCGCCGCCGTCCTCTTTGAGCGCGCCTGCCGCCGCGTCCACGCCGGCGATCACATCGTCGATGGCAAGCGGCACCCCGATCGTGCCGGTCTCGGCCACGGCAACCGTCGACGGCTCCAGGGCCAGCGCGGCGGCCGCGGCGTCGCGCATGGCCACCGCGTCGCGATAGCCGCGTTCGCCTGTGGCGGCGTTCGCGTTGCCGGAGTTGACGACGGCAGCGCGAATCGTCGCGGCATCGACCTCGTTCCGGCAGACCTGAACCGGCGCGGCAGCGGCTGCGTTTCGGGTCAGCAGGAGCGCCGAGCCAACCGCCTCGGCGTCGCAGACGAGCAACCCGACGTCGGGGGCACCCCCGCCCTTCAGGCCGCAGGCGACGCCGGCCGCCCGGAACCTGTCTCTTATACACATCTCCGAGCCCACGAGACTGA
>JBKPDQ010000163.1:0-16150 GCA_046728015.1 Actinomycetota bacterium | reverse complement strand
CCGCAAGCTGAGCGAGGCGATCTGGCACATGCTGACCCGAAACCAGCCCTTTCAACCCGCTCCAAGAGGCGCCGCTCTTCGTCTGGCGGCCTGACCGCCCTTTTGGACTTGCGCCCAGGAGCGACCATCCGATTTCGCCTGGTCCTCCCGCCGAGGAGGCCATAGAGACATGAGCGCTGCTCCCCATCCCCACCCAGCCAGAGGACCCTGACCTAGCGACCGCTACTTGACACGAAGCCCTTCTTCATAGAGACGAGAAGCGGCAATCTGGCCTCCACCTTGTTGCCAAGGCGCTCGCTCGGGGGCCGATCGCCGGCCGCCGGGCAAGGAGCTCAGCCGGTGAGCGCCTCGATCACGTCCTTCGAGTGCGTCACCGGCAGCCGGTTGCCTTCGAGCTCAATCGTCGATCCGCTGGCCTCGTCGATCAACTCCAGCACGCGCACGTTTACTCTCTGATGCACCTTGGCGCTGAGCCCGGCGCGGGGAACCTGAAAGGCAATTTCGGTGGGCGCCGCGCTTCTACTGCGTCCGGCGAACCCATACACCGCCTTGTCGGTGACCCCGACCAGCATCGTGTCCGGGAGCCCCGTGGTGGCGTCCGCGGCCCGCATCCCCGCCAGCGAGCCGGGCGCTGTGCCGACGGCATCCGCGACACCACCAAGCTTGCTGCCGGCTTCATCGCCTGCAAGCCCACCCACGAACAGCCCGCCCGTGTGGCCGCGGGGATTGAACTGGCCGGCGGCGACCACCTCCTCGCCGATGCCTCGCGCGGCCAAGGCCTCGCGCACTGCATCGACCATCCTCTCCTCCGACATCGCCCACCTCCTTGTCAATCCGGCGATTCGTTCGAGCGCCGTCAGTCTAGGTCGCGCTGCGTTGGGCGAACTGGGCAGAGGGCCTTGCGACACTGTCTTGAGGCTTCCGGAGCGGACTTTCGCCTAGTCGGGGCGGTCGGATTTGAACCGACGACCTTTCGGCCCCAGCTTGGACGATATGAGTGTCGATCCGTCCCTACGCCTCCCCAGCGTCCTCACCGTCCCTGTCCGTGGACCTTCTGAACGCATAGGAAGCAGCGGTCGGTACCAAAGCGGTACCAAGACCGTGGCGGCTTCGAACCGGCGGCCCGATTCGTCACGCTACGACGCGCGGGTTCGTGATCTGATGCCCGGCCCGGTGATACTCCTCGAGCGGTAAGGCGGCTCGTGTGGCACCCGCGCCACCTCTGCGCCAGACAGGCTCAGAGCGTACGGGGGGCAACTTCCGCTCTCCGCGCACGCACTCGTGGTTCGCGCGAGCAGCAGTGGCGGGGTCCGACCTCGGGGCCGTGGTTGCCGGAACACTTCCACGCCCTCTCCTCCCTTCGCTCGGACGAATCTACCGACCGAAAGGGCTTTGGATAGGGTGGTTGTCTTCCCTTACCCGACGATGCCGACGTAGCGAGAGACGCGTGCACTTGCCTGGAGGAGCGTAGGTGGGGTGGCGGGTTGGCCAGGAGTGGGGATTCCTCGACGCCGCCCGCTTGAGTTATCGGCTCTGGTCGCTGCCGATGGCTGCTGCGGTGCTGCACGTGGGAACGCACCCCGACGACGAGGACAGCGGTCTGCTCGCCTATCTCGCGCACGGACTCTGTGTGCGCACCGTCTACTGGTCCGCCACGCGGGGTGAGGCCGGGCAGAATCGGCTCAACTCCTACCGGGGCGAGGCGCTGGGTGTCTTCCGCAGCTGGGAGAGCGAGGACGCTCGTGCCATCGACGGAGCGGAGGCCCTGTTCGGCCCCTTCTACGACTTCGGCTACAGCAAGAGCGGCTCCGACACGCTCGCAAGGTGGGGAAGAGAGGCCGTGCTCCGCGAGATCGTTCGGGCCATACGCCTCGTGCAGCCGGAGATCGTCATTTCTCGCTGGACCGGACAGGCCGCCGACGAGCACGGCCACCACCAGGCCGTAGGGGAGGTCATGGCCGAGGCGTTTCGGGCGGCCGGCGACCCCAATCTGTTCCCGGAGCTCCGTCGGCTGGGCCTGGAGGCTTGGCAGCCACGGCGGCTCTATCAGTCGGTGGGTGGGGACTGGTTGCCCGAACAGGAGCTTGCGTCGTTAGGGGCCGTGCGGGATGACCTGGAGCGGGAGGGACTGATCCGCATAGACGCCGGAGCGCTGGATCGAATCGGTGGTCGAACCTTCCAGGAGCAGGGCTGGTCAGCGCTGAATCAACACATTTCGCAAGGCATGGCGTTGCTTACCAGGCCCGGCCGCTTCGTCTACTACTACCGGCTGATAGAGGACTCGAGTCTCGGCGGAGGCGGGAATATCGGCCGGCAAGGAGGCCTCTTCGAGGGGTTTGATCCCGCACTCACCGGGCTCGCCGACCATGCGGGAGAGAACTCCGAGTGGCTGCGGGAGCAACTACACGAGATCAAGACACATGTCGAGGCAGCGCTCGACGCCTACCGGAGCCCAGACGCCACCGCGGCGGGACGCCACCTGCTCTCGGCAATATCGGCCACCCGCGCCGCCATCTCGCAGCTTGACTCCCGCGTCGGGGAGCCAGCTAGGGAGGCGTTGTCGACGTATCTGCTGCGGAAGCTCGACGATCTGGAGGAGACGGCCGCGGCATGCCTCGGCCTACGACTGGAGTGCCGCAGTGGGGCCGTGCACGTCATCCCGGGACAATCCTTCGAAGTCCGTACTCGCCTCTGGAACTACGGGCCACTCGACGTCGATATCAAGGCCACGCGGCTCCGCGTCTCGCCTGACTGCCAAGTGCAAGCGGCCAACGACGGTGCTCGCGGCTCTGAGGCGAGGCCCGGCGAGGACGCCGAGACAGGATTCACGGTCAGCGTGTCGCCAGGGGCTGCGCTCAGCTGCCCCTACTGGCTGGTGGAGCCGCGGGAGCCGTACGCATACCGCTGGCCGCCGGAGCGATACTGCTCACGTCCCTTCCGTCCCCCTCGCTTCGAGGCCGAGTGCGAGATTCAGGTAGAAGGAAAGCCTCTCGGGATCCGAGCCCCAGTGATCACGCGCAGCGCCTTTCCCGGCGGCTTCCGCGAGCTCTACCCCGCCGTGATCCCCCCTGTCTCCTTACGCCCCGGCTCCGCCGTGATGTGTGTGCAGGCGCGACCTGAACGGCGTGAGGAGAGGGGCCGGCGGTTACCACAGCCGTTCGAGCCGGACCCAATCGCCGATCAGATCCAGATCGAGCTCGGCGTGCTGGTGCGCAACCACACCGACAGAACCCTGAGGGGCCGGCTCGAGCTCGAGGGCCCCGCGTGGACGGCAGTCGATCCGAGCGGGATCGACGTCTCGCTCCGCGGCGGCGAGAGCCGGCCTTATTCGTTCGCCCTGACCGTTCCTGCCGCCGCTGTGCCCGGCAAGGAGGCGCTTCGCTATCGCGTGCATGTGGAGGGGCGTACCTACGCAACGGGCCTCATACCCGTGCGCATGGGGCCCGGGCACTTCACCGGCGAGCCAGATGCCGCGAGCTGCATTCGCGAGACGTTTATGCTCAGCCGCGCCGAGGTCGAGCTTCATCCCATTCAGGCTCGCTTCGCTCGATCACTCTGCTGCGCCTACATCGCCGGCGACGAGGAAGACGTGGCGGGGCTGCTGGCGCCCTTTGGCGCCAGATTCCACATGGTCGACGACGAGGAGCTCCAGCGCCTCGACTTTTCTCGCTTCGACGCGATCGTGGTTGGGCCTGGTGCCTACTCGAGGCGCGCCCAGCTCCGCGCAGCCGCCCCCCGCCTACTCGAGTACATCGAAGGCGGGGGGACGCTGATCGTCCAGTATCAGCCGTACGGCTATCAGGCGCCGGGCTTTGCGCCGTTCCCTTTCCGCTACAGCGAGCCACACGATCGCGTCACCGACGAGGGAGCCCCAGTCCACCTCCTGGCGCCCGAGCACTCCCTCTTCCACGCGCCCAACGAAATCCGGGCCGAGGACTTCGACGGGTGGGTCCAGGAGCGCGGTCGGTACTTCTTTGGCGAGTGGGATCGACGCTACCGTCCTCTCTTGGCTTGCGCCGATCCAGGCGAGGATCCTAGGCTCGGCGGGCTCATGGTCGGCGACTACGGGCGCGGCACCTATGTCTACTGCGGGTACTCGCTCTACCGCCAGCTGCCTGCCGGGGTGCACGGGGCCTTCCGGCTGTTCGCGAACCTCCTCGCGCTCCCAGCGGTCCGCCTGTCGGAGAGGATGGAGTTCATGAAGGGGACGGAGATCTTCGCCTCGCTGCCCGATTCGCAGCTCGCGACGCTGGCGAAGCTCGCATCGGAGCGTCTCGTGGAGGACGGCACCGTGATCTCCTCCGAGGGCGATTCCGCACGTGAGGTGTATGTGATCCGAGAGGGGGAAGTCTCGATCCGGAGGTGCCGTGATGGCGCCGAGGAGGAGCTGAGGGTGTGCGGAAAGGGGGCCTGCATCGGCGAAGTGGCGGCGCTCGGAAAGGTGACACGGAGCGCTTCGATCGTCGCTCGCGGCCCAGCGCGGCTGATCGTGCTCGAGGAGGAGCAGCTCGAGCGCCTGCTGGAAGCCCAGCCCGAGGTCTCTCGGGCGCTTCTCATGCTTCTCGCGAAGAGAGTGGCCACCCAGCCCGGACCGCTCGAATGAGGATCGGCCTCCTCTGCCACAACGGAATCGGCGGGAGCGTCCGGATCGCCTGCACACTTGCGAGCGACCTCGCGCAACGCGGACACAGCGTTCATCTGATGGCGCGCCGGCCGCCGGTGGCAGCCTGGCTGAGAGACAGCGGGGTGGCGCTGCACACCCTCTTTCCCCCTGCCAACGGTGGCCTCCCAGTCGGCCTGAACGTGGACTGGAGCAGCAACGAGCAAGCCGAGTTCTGCTCTTTCGTGGCGGGCGTTGCGCGCAGCGAGCACCTCGAGGTTCTACACGCGCACTACGCGGTCCCGTTCGCGCACGTCGCCGCGTCGTTAGCGCGCGGGCTTGGAGAAGCGGGTCCAGTGACGGTCGCGACCCTTCACGGCACCGACGTCAGCATCCACGGCCGCCAGCCGACCCAGCGCCGGTTACTCAGCGAAAGCCTCGGCGCCCTCACCGCGGTCACCACCGTCTCACACGACCATGCTCGCCTCGCCCGCCATCTCTTCGCCCTGCGCGAGCCGCCCTTGGTCATCCCGAACTTCATCGACATCACCCGGTTCAAGCCGGCGCAGTCCCCCCATCGCGGCACGCCTCGCATCGCTCACGTGTCGAACTTCCGGGGCGTAAAGGATCCCCGCAGCCTGGCCCACGTCTTCCTTGCCGTCCGCGAACGCATCGACGCCGAGCTGTGGCTCGTTGGAGATGGGCCAAGGCTGCCTGAGCTGAGAGCCATGCTATCCGCGGCCGGCGCGGGAGACGCCGTGCGCTTCTTCGGCGCCACGACCGACGTCGCGACGATCCTGCGTGAGACCGACCTACTGCTGATGACCAGCGTCGCTGAGAGCTTCTGCCTCGCCGCGGCGGAGGCGATGGCAAGTGGCATCCCGGTAGTCGCCACCCGGGTGGGCGGTCTCGCTGAGGTGGTGGGTGATGGAACGTCCGGCCACCTGTTTCCGGTTGGCGCCCACGCGCCCACCACCGACGCGGTGGCCGAGCTGCTCGCTCGCCCATTGCTGCGTCGCAGAGTCGGAGCCGCCGCTCGGCGGCAGGCCGCTCGCTTCGCCTGCGAGAGAATCGTGCCGCTCTACGAGAAGCTGTACGTGGACCTGGTCGATCGAGGCGCAAGGGACGATCGCCCGGGCCGCCAAGTCAGCGAGGGCCGCATGTGAGCGCCATATCGGAGCTCGCCGCCTCCGAACGGGGCACGGCGCTCCTGCGCGAGGAGGGTATCTTCCTCGACCGGCGCTCCTTCCTGGAGGAGATCTCCCCCCAGGGGAGGGGCGCGCTCGCTCGCCTCTCCGGGCACTCAGACCGCGACGAGGGCCGTTCCCGCACCATCGTCTACATGGGCCAGCAGCTGTCCGTCGACTACGGCGCGTCGGTGTTCGCCAAGCTCGCTGCTCTTAGCGAGCTGCAGGCGGAGCACGACGTCAGAGGGTGCGGGCTTTGGGTCGATGTGGACCGCGCCGGCTCTGACAAGCGGATGACTGTGATCTCGTGGCCACGGCGAGGCGGCCGGGTCGGCATCTCGTTGGCTCCACCCGGAAGCAAGGATCGGGAGCCCCGGTTCATCCCGATCGAGAAGCGAGAGCTCAGGAAGGCGTTGGATCGGCTCCGGACATATCTGGGCGAAGCCGGCGTCCGGGCCCGCGGGCTGGACCGTTATGCGCACCTTCGCGCCGTTCTCCTCGCGAGCCCTGCGGACACCCTCGCGGACCTGAGCGCCGAGGTCACCGACCTCCTTATCGCGGAGAACGGAATCAGATTGGCGCCGGTACGCGTTTCAAGGTTGCTCGAGGAGAAAGACGTGACGGAGCAGGTCGAGGCCTGCCTCAACGTCCTGCCGCGAGTGATCCAGGTGTTTAACCGCGCCCTCGTCGAGCTCAGGGAGGGCGGGATCGACCCCCTGCTCCATCCGCTCGCCGACGACTACCTGCCGCTGCGCATCTCTTGCGCAGCCGACGCAACCCGTCTCCCGCTCCGGCGCCGCGACGAAGCGGACGGCACCTACGCGGCCGCGACCTGCCGGTGCGGGGCCACCTACCGGTTTCGGCTCGGTCGCCGACAGCTGTCGTTCGATGAAATCGCCCAGACTCGACGGTGGAGTCCGGACGTGCTGTTGCCGACGCTCCTCAACGACCTGGCGAGTGGAGTGGTTGCCGGCAGGAGCAGCGCGATCTACGGCATGGTGCTGAATAGAGTGCTCCGCGAGGCCCTCGAGAAGGAGCCGATACCCATGATCGTGCCCGAAAGCCTGACCTCCCGCGACCCCGGCGGCAGTGGTCTTGTCGCGGACAGCTTGATGGTCACCTATCTCCTGGGGCGCTGAGTTGGACCCGCTCGACGTCCTCGCCTTCTCCCCCCATCCCGACGATGCGGAGATCGGCTGCGGCGGTGCGTTGGCGCTCGCGGTGCGGCAGGGGCTGCGAGTCGGTGTCGCCGACCTCACGAATGGAGAGCGGGCAACTCGGGGCAGCCCAGCAGGCCGTGCCAAGGAGCGGGAGGCGGCGACGCACACTCTCCGGCTCAGCGAGCGGATCGCGATGGGCTTGCCCGACGGCGAGCTCGGGCGGTCGCGCGAGGCGGTGGCGCGTGTGGTCGATGTGATTCGCGACGCCAGGCCACGCACCGTCCTTGCCCCCAACGGCGCCGATCGCCACCCCGATCACGAGGCGGCGGGTAGGATCGTCAGGGAGGGCTGCTTCGAGGCAGGCGTGGGCCGGGTTGGCAGCGGTGGCGCGCACCGTCCCGCGCGCCAGTTCTCCTATATGGCGCACTCGCCCTTCGAGCCGTCCTTCGTGGTGGACATCTCCGACGTCTGGGAGCTGAAGAGGGCGGCGGTGGGCTGCTACCGAAGCCAGTTCTTCCCCGATGACGGCGGGCCGGCGACTGCGCTCAGCGGCGGCGACTTCCTGGACCTGTTGGAGGTGAGGGCGCGCTGGTTCGGAACGATGATCGGCGCTCGCCATGGCGAGCCGTATCTCTGCCGTGGCCCGGTCCCATTGCCCGGGCTCCCCGGCGCGCCCGGAGGGAGCGCGAGCGAGGCGCCGGCGCTGGCGTACTCGATGTGGTGACCGCCGTCGCCGCGAGCTGCGGACCCCAGCGCCCGGGCCGTCACTAGGCCGAGGCGCTTGGGCCATGATCGAGTCCGTCGGAAGACGATTGGCGGAGGGGGGCGCCGCGCTCGCGTCGAACCTGCGCCGCCCGGACCTGCGCCGCGCCCAGCTGGCCTTCGGCTCCGCCTACGCGGCCGAGTGGTCCTTCACGGTCGCACTGGGCGTGGTGGCTTTCCGGGACGGGGGCGCCACCGCCGTCGGCATCGTGGCGCTGATCCGCATGCTCCCCTCGGCGCTTGTCGCCCCGTTCGCGACGGCCGTAGCCGACCGCGTTCGCCGCGATCGGGTGTTGATCTGGATCGGGGTCATGCGGGCAGCCGCGGTGGCAGCGGCCGCGGTGGTGATGGCCGTGGATCTGTCGCCCGTCTTCGTCTACCTGCTCGCGGTCATCGCGACGATCCCGTTCACGGCCTTCCGTCCCGCGCACTCGGCGCTCCTGCCGGCGCTCTGTGAGACCCCGAGGGAGCTGACCGCCGCGAACGCCTCGCGGGGGCTGCTCGATTCCGCCAGCACGCTCATCGGCCCCCTGCTGGCGGCGCTGCTGCTCGACGTCAGCGGCCCCGAGGCGGTCTTCGCGCTTACGGCGGGGCTATCGCTCTGGTCGGCCTTCTTGGTGAGCCTGATCGATTATGAGCCCGCGCCACGCGAGGCGCCGCCCGCCCCGATTCGGGTTGCGGCCGATACGGCGGAGGGTCTACGTGCGATCGCGGCACAACGCGATGTGACGATGCTGTTCGGCTTGGGCGCGGTCCAGGCGGTGACCCGGGGCGCGCTCAACGTGTTCGCCGTGGTGGTCGCCATCGAGCTCCTCGAGACCGGGGAGCCGGGGGTGGGCGTCCTGACGGCGGCCGTCGGCGTCGGCGCGGTGATGGGATCGCTCGGAGCCTCGGTCCTGGTCGGGAGCCGGCGCCTCGCGGCCTACACAGGGCTGGGGATCGCGCTCTGGGGCATGCCCCTCGCCATGATCGGGGTTTTCCCCTCCGAGCTCATTGCCTTGGCCATGCTCGCGATCGTGGGCGCCGGGAACGCTTTGGTCGATCTCGGCTACTTCACGCTGTTCCCTCGCCTTATGCCCGATGAGGTACTGGCGCGGGTGTTCGGAGCGCTCGAGAGCCTGGTGGCGCTCGCCGTTGGCCTCGGGTCCATCCTCACGCCGCTTCTCATCTACCTCTTAGGGATCAGGGGGGCGCTGGTAGCAATCGGGCTGATGACTCCCGTCGCCGTCGCCCTTGCCTGGTCGCGCCTCGTCAGAGTGGACGAGGGGCTTGGTACGCAAGCGGACATCATCGACCGCCTCCGCCGGGTGACGATGCTCCGGCCCCTGCCGGTCTCCACCATCGAGCATCTCGCTCGTAACGTGCGTGAGGAGTCCTTCGATCCCGACGGGACCGTGATCGAGCAGGGGCAGGTGGGCGACAGCTTCTACGTGATCGTCTCTGGAGAGGTCGAGGTGAAGGAGAATGGGGTGCTGCTCGGCGTTCTCTCGGACGGCGATTGCTTTGGCGAGATCGCGCTGCTGCGCGATGTCCCGCGCACCAGGACGGTGCGCGCGCGCACCCCGCTGACGGTCTACGCGCTCGATCGACGCCACTTCGTGCCCATCGTGAGCGGCTACAGCGAGAGCGCCGCCGAGGCGGAGACGGTGGTCGAGACCCGCCTGGCGGCAAGCGCCGCACGACCGGTTTGAGCGGGCCTCCCCCCTCCCGCAGCCCGAGCGCGAGGCGATGACTTCCCCATGTGCGACGGTCCCTAGCACTCGACGGATCTAGAGCGAGGCCGCGGCGGCTGAGGGCGCGGTCCGAAGCCGGACAAGTACATCGCGGTAAGCATCGACTCGCGGCCGACGCTAAGGAGACATGGAAGCGGTTGGCTACCCCGCCCCTCCCCGCCACCGGTCGCCCCGATCCTTCGGGGGCGCGCTGGCCGAGGGCCTGCTCGTCGCCTGCGCCTTCAGCGCCGGGGTCCATGTCGCCCTGGCGCCCGAGCACCTCGGTGAGTCCGCGCTCCTCGGCGTCGGCTTCCTCGCCTCCGCCGCCCTGCTGTTGGCGCTCGGGCTCGGCATCTACGCCCGCCCCGACAGCGTCCGGCTGCCGCGGCTGATCACCCTCCTCAGCGGCGCGCTGATCGCCGCCTACGTCGCGAGCCGCACCGTGGGCCTCCCGGTCCTCCATCCGGCTCCAGAGGCCGTCGACCCGCTTGGAGTGATTACGAAGGGGGTCGAGGTCGTGGCAGTCGTGTTGAGCCTCCGTCTCTTTGTGGAAAACGCAGCCGCCTCTCGCGGCTGCCAAGGAAAAAGGAGAACCAGATGGACCACCATCTCGCCCAGCAGCCTCCCCGGCTCCTCACCGGCCTGGCCACCGCGGCGGTAGCCGCGGCCGCCGGGCTGGCGCTCGCCGGCCTCACGGGCGGCGGCCCCAGTCACGCCGCGGCACATGACCACCCCACCGCCGTTGTTGCCTCGAGCAAGGGCTCCGGCAAGGAGCTTCGCCTCCACGACCGGATGCGGAAGCTCTGGGAGGACCACATCGTCTGGACGCGGATGGCGATCGTGTCGTTCGCAGAAGGCAACCCCGACCTGCAGCCGACGCTAGACCGACTGCTGCGTAACCAGGACGACATCGGCGACGCGATCAAGCCGTTCTACGGGCGCAAGGCCGGGCACCGGCTCACCACGCTCCTCGAGGAACACATCAACGGCGCCGTCGACGTGCTCGTGGCGGCCAAGTCCGGCGACCAGCAGGCGTTCAGCCAGGCCAAGCAGGCGTGGTACGAGAACGGCAGGGAGATCGCCGACTTCCTCCATCGCGCCAACCCGCGCAACTGGCGCCGTCACGAGATGCGCTCGATGATGCGCACCCATCTCGACCAGACGCTTGCCGAAGCCGCGGACCGGCTCGCCGGCGAATACGCCGCGGACATCCGCGACTACGACGCGATCCACCGGCACATCCTGAAGATGGCAGACGAGCTGAGCGGCGGGATCGTCGCCCGGTTCCCCGGCCGCTTCGGCTAGTCCTTCACCCCAGCGCCCGCCCGGCAGTTCGCCGGGCGGGTGGAGGTGGCTCGCATGGCCGCGGCCTCGCGCCTCACCGCGAGGCACTCACCAACCAACCGTGTCAGGAGGTCCGGTCCGCATGCTCCGGCTTCTCGCCGACGCATGCCCCGGGCGCTGCGCGAGGTGAGTGGGCGAGGTCCACCCCTGCCGCACGCATCTAGCTCAGGGCCGCGCTGGCTCAAGAAACCTGGATTTCCTGAGGCGGAGGACTCGCGGGAGGGTCGCCGGAGGCCGCCTCCACTTCACCGCGTCCGGCGGCCTCCGCGGCGGCGCCGTAGCGTAGGACGCGGCCGCCGAAAGCGATCGCGCAGGCGGCGAACCAGGCCCACCCAAGCGCAAGGCCGCCGAACACGTCGGTCAGCCAGTGAACGTCGAGCAAGACGCGGCTTAGCGCGACCCCGACCGCGATGCCGACGGCGGCGCCGGCGAGCGCGGGCCAGGCCCGGGGACCCCACCAACGTCCGGCGACGAGCGCGAAAGCCGCCCAGGAAGCGGCCGCGGTCGAGGTGTGGCCGCTGGGAAAAGATGGTCCGAGCGTCGCAGCAACGGGCTCGAGCGCCGGGCGGGCGCGATCCACGAGCTGCTTGATCGTCTCGGTGAGGATCTTGTCTCCCAAGATCACGGCCACAAGGAACGGCACGACCCAGCGGTTACGTGTCCGCGTGAAATCCACGATCGCGGCGATCACCGCCATCACGATCACGGTGACCGTCTCGCCCAGATACGTGACGAGCGTCAGGCCGTCGTGCGTCCAGGGACTCGCGTGGCGGTCGCCCCACTCGGCCACGCTGGTATCGATGCCGGCCAGCACGTCCGTGCTGCGGACGACGACCGCCAACAGGGCGAGCGCCATGCCGCCCACGACGACCGCCAGGAGCGCCAGCGTGAGCGCGAGCCCGTGGCCGTCTTGGGCTCCAGGCGGGCCGCCCGCGCGGCGCGGTATCCCGCGGAGCCGGGCGCGCGCCGCCCGGCCTCGAACGCCGCCTCGACGACCGGCGGTGCTACCGCGCGGCGTGGATAGAGCCGCGTCAGCGCGGCGGCGGCGAGTCCCACCAGGGTGGCGATCAGCAAAGGCAGAAGAAGCGGCATCACTTTGCTTAATGTGCCCCCGAGCGGGGCACAAGCAACGGCATGTCGGTCGATCAGCCGTTGGACGCAACTTCAGCGCCGCGGACGAAACGGCGACCCGAGGGCAAGCTCCCGGTGTTCGCCGCCCGCCCCGGTGGAGCCGCAGAGCGGCTCGCCGACGCGCTGGGTTCGCGCCATCCCGCGCTCGTCTTCTTGGTCGCGCTGCTCGGCGGCTTCCTTTTGCTGCTGGTCGCCTCGATCCTGCTCGGCCTGCTGATCGTGCACGTCCTGGCCAGCGGAAGCGGGCTCGGCCTGGCCGGCGAGGATCAAAGCTTCGTTGAGGAGCTCGTCGACGAGCGCAGCGGCAGGCTGACCACGGTTTCCGAGGTCGGCTCGCAGGTCGGCGGAGCCCCGGTCCTGCCGATCATCGTCGGCATCATCGGCATCTACTGCGCGTTCACCCGCCGCTGGCTCTGGGCGGCATTCGCGGTCTTCGTCCTGCTTGCCGAGTCGGCCGCCTACCACTTCACCTCGATCGTGGTCCCACGTGACCGCCCGTCGGTCAACCGCCTCGAGGATCTGCCGGTCGACGCCAGCTACCCCTCGGGCCACACCGCCGCCTCTGTTGCCGTCTACTCCGGCCTTGTGCTGCTGCTCACGGCCAGCATCACCGGCAGCGTCAAGAAGGCGCTGGCCTGGACCTGCGCGATCCTGCTGACCACGTTCGTCGCGCTGTCGCGCATGTACCGCGGCATGCACCATCCGCTCGACGTGACCGGCGGTGTGCTCGTCGGCATCGGAGCGATCCTGCTACTGCTGTTCGCCTGTCGCGCCGCCAGCGCGGCCGCCGAGAGGCGCTCGCGCTCATGAAGCTGGCGATCGTCGCACATTCCGGCAAGACGTTCGGCGGCGGGCTCCCCGAGCTGCGGCGCACGCTCGCCGACGCGGGCATCTCGTCGCCGCTCTGGTTCGAGGTACCGAAGAGCAAGCGGGCGCCGGGGGCAGTCGAACGGGCTCTCGAGGAGGGCGCCGAGCTGGTAGTCGCCTGGGGCGGCGACGGGCTCGTCAGGCGTTGCATCAACGCGCTCGGGAACACGCAGATTCCGCTTGCGGTCTGCCCCGCCGGAACGTCGAACCTTTTCGCGACGAACCTCGGCATCGAGCGCGACATCGGAAAAGCCGTCGAGACGGCGCTCCACGGCGATCGCCGCCGGCTCGACGTCGGCCGCTTCAACGGTGAGCGCTTCGCCGTGATGGCCGGAGCCGGACTCGACGCGGCGATGATCAGAGGCGCCGACGATCTCAAGGAGCGTCTCGGCCGCGCGGCCTACGTGCTCGCGGGGGCCGCGAACCTGAACGCCACGAGCTTCGAGGCAAAGGTCAAGGTCGACGGGAGGCGCTGGTACAAGGGAGCCGCGAGCTGCATCCTGGTCGGGAACGTGGGCGACCTGTTCGGCGGGATCGAGGTCTTCGCCGACGCGCGCCCCGACGACGGCATGCTCGACGTCGGCGTGCTCACCTCCGACAGCCCGGTGCAGCTGCTCCGCGCAGTCTCCCGCACGGCCTTAGGAAGCGCCGAGAAGTCTCCATACGTCCGCGTCACCCAGGGGCGTTCGCTGAAAGTGAAGCTCGACCGCAAGGTCCGCTACGAGCTCGACGGTGGCGATCGCACGAAGGTCAAGTCATTCAAGGTCGATATCGAAGCCGGCGCGATCACGGTCTGCGTCCCGCGCGCAGCCTCAGGAGGAGATGAATCAGATGACAACTAACGTGAGCGGTGTATCCGAGGACCTCGGCGACAAGGCGAAAAGTGAAGGCGACCAGCTGGCGGGCGCGAAGCCACTCGGCTGGCTGGCGAGAGCGGGCCTCATCGGCCGCGGCGTCATCTACGGGATCATCGGCATCCTGGCGCTGAAGCTCGCGCTCGGCGACGGCGGCGAAGCGACCGACCAGCAGGGCGCGCTGAGGACGATCGCCCAGCAGTCGTTCGGAGAAGTGCTCCTGATCCTGGTCGCGGTCGCACTCGCGGGCTACGCCCTCTGGAGGCTGGTCCGCGCGGCTGTCGGCCACGGCGCCGAGCAGCGTGACGACGGCACCGACCGCCTCGCGGCACTCGCCAGTGGGATCGCCTACGCGATCCTCTGCGTGACGGCAGTCGAGATCCTGATCGGCTCCGGTTCGAACTCGGGAAATACGAAGCAGACGACCGGCGGCGTCCTGGACTGGACCGGCGGCCCTGTGCTCGTCGCGATCGCCGGAGCGATCCTGATCGGCGTCGCCGCATACCAGGCGCACAAGGGGCTCGCGAAGAAATTCCTCGAGGACGCCAAGACTCACGAGATGGGCCACACGGTCCGTAAGGGCTACACCCGTGTCGGCGTCTTCGGGCTCGTCGCGCGGGGCGTCATCTTCGCGCTTGTCGGCTACGGGCTGATCAAGGCCGCAATCGACTATGACCCGGACGAAGCGGTCGGGCTCGACGGCGCGCTCCTGACGCTTACCCAGGCGAAGTACGGGCCCGTGCTGCTCGGCATCGTCGCCGCCGGGCTGGCCGGATTCGCGATTTACTCGTTCGCCGACGCGCGGTATCGGAAGGTGTGAGGCGCTGGACCGTCGCGTCAGGATGCCGCGTGGTAGGTGAGCAGCACGACCCCTGAGTCGAACCGCTTAACGTCGTCGAGCTCGAGTCGCACCGTTCCCGGTCGCCGAGCACGTGGACGTTGCCTTTCCCCCATCGGGGCGTGTGCCGCCGAGTGCCCGGCCCCCCGGACCCTCAGTTGCGGACCCTGACGGACCGCCTCCTGAACGAGGCCGACGAGGTCCTCCTCGCTCTCGGGATGGGCGAATTGGTCGCTCATCGCCACAGGCGGTGCAGGACGTCGAGCGTGTTCTGGTATGCGATCTGGTTTGCGACGACCTCGCCGTACTCAGCGCGGAGGGCGTCCTCTAGCGTTTTCAGGTCGCGGCTGTTCTCGATCTCAGTCATCGTCGGCTTGACGAACCCGTCGAAGTCGCTGCCGATCGCGACGTGCCGGTGGTCGCCGATAATCCGCGCGATCTCGTCGATGTGCCTACGGACGTAGCCGAACGACTCCGCGAAATCGGCCGGCGGTCGATCAGCCTCGTCCATAAGGCCATCGAGGAGCTGGTGCTGGGCCATGATCAGGCCGACAAGACCGTTGCGATCCGCGATCCGTTGGATCGTCCGCTCGTCGTGCATGTAGTCGAGTGCCTCGAATCGGTAGCCGGCGTGGGTAGAGATGACGGGAAGCGAGCGCTCAGGGTCCACTTCGTCGAGCAGCTGGAAGGTTTCGTTGAGCGCGTCACCACGCATGTGCGAGACATCGACGAGGATTCGGTGCTTTGCCATCGCGCGGATGGTGGCCTCGGCCAGCGCGGTCAGGCCGTCGCCCGCCCGCTGTGGGAATAGGCAGTCGTAGGCTTCGTCCGAGAGGAATGGCAGCGCCGGTGCGACGGCGGCGACACCCCGGAAGAAGAGGTGCGCGACCGTGATGTATGCGACGCCGCACTGAGCCAGCTGCTCGACCCGTCCGTCGATGTCCTCGATGTTGGTGCCGAGGTGGAACCCGCCCTCGACAGAATGGATCAGGGCGGTGGCGCCGTCGTCGACGCAGGCATCGAGCTCCGTGCGCCTGTGGACGGTGCGGATCTGCGAGCGGTCGTGGTTCCCGACCTCCGTCTCGACCTCCTCGAGGTCGTCCATGAGGTCCCCGAAGTACGAGGACTTCGGCGGGGCGCCGAACCGCTCACTAGGGTCGAGCTCGGCAGCGGGCCGGTAGAGCACCGAAAGAACTACCCGCACGTCGCCGGCACGGAGCGTTTTCGCCGTGACACGGTAACCCGAAAATGGGTGGCTGTGGCTGAAGAAGATGCTGGCGATTCGCAGGATTAGGGCGCGGATCTTGTCCTTGAGCGTCGGCCGCCGAGCCCCCTTGCGCATCATCTCCAACGCCGTGTTCGGCGTGACCCGGTCAATGACATGCATGGGGTAGTGCGCGTGCCAATCCGTGATCATGCGCCGACCCTATTCGGCTTTGGTAGCGCTCAGAGAGTCGCGCACATCCGGTCCAGGACGCCGCGGATCGCCCGCCGCGATCTCGCCGCGTCCTCGGAGTTGATCGCCACCTTGAACTCCGCGATCTCCTTCGGTTAGCGGCAGAGCTCGCGGCCGCCGCAGCGCGACACATCGCTTCGACCCACATGCGCGTGACAGTCGCCGAAATCCGACCGCTCCACCGCCTCCGGGAGCGCGTGCCAGCGCCAGCGTCGAGACCCGAGCTCCAGGCGAACGCG
>JBKPDQ010000162.1:0-13540 GCA_046728015.1 Actinomycetota bacterium | reverse complement strand
AAGGTCAGGCGCGCGATCTGCGAGTCGAGCCCGGCCTGGCGCGCGAACGCGCGGGCGAGGAGTGCGGCAGGCGGGCCACCGTGCTGATGCCGCTCGCTCCACGGCCCGCGCGCCGACGCGGAGGGGATGAACCGGTCGCCGGCGGCGACGAAGAACGGCGGAAGCTGACTCACGCCTCCTCGCCGCGTTCGGGGCGGCTCATGGCCCCATGCTAGCACCCGCGCGCCGGCGTCGGTGTCCGGCTCGTGGCGGGAACGCCTGGCTCACGTGAAGGCAGAGCGCGTTGTAGTCAGTGTCGAGGAACAGGCCGATCAGCTCGGCCTGGTACTGGCCGTCGCTCACCCGACGCAGCGTGACCTCGGGCAGGCCACACACGCTGAAGACCTCGTCGGCCTGCGCGTGAGGCCTACCTGAAAGTAAAAGAAGATGCGGTAAGACAAGCACCGGAAGGACGACCACAATATAACGAAATGAAAGGGCCATTCATCGAGCGAATCAAACGCGACCTACGAGCGTGACGACAAGTGGCGGCTTGTGGGGCTGTTCGACTTCGACAGCGCAGTGCTCGGATGACGACGAGGAGGTGCCCCTGGTGGACGTTGCCGTTCACGAGCACCGGAGTGAAGCTCCATGGATGTAGCGGCACTCGCTCAAAGAACTGGGGCAGCCGAGCCAACCATACCTCGGGAGCGCCATGCCCTCGATGGATTGCAACGCATTCCTCGATCGGCCTGCCGACGAGTCGCAACCACCCTTCGGTCAGCACCGGATGCCCCAAGAGGGGGCTCGTCGGAACGGCGTGAAGTCGGGCCAGGATCTCACCGAGCTGACGACGGAGGTGGGAGTACGAGTTCGCCGTTCCAGCATTGTCGCTCATGGCAGGGCAACCTGCTGTTCTGCTCGAATGCCTGCACGGGTACGGCTCAGGGCGATTGGTCATCGACGAGGGAATCTCACGGCGGCTCATGGCATACGCCCTGCTCAATCGCTATTGGGGCCTCGACTTCAAGGTCCCACGGCGAAGAGGGCGCGTTCGAGTTCCTCCAGCGTCGCGTAGCTACGTCCTGGATCGGCAATATCGAGCATGGATAGCCGCCCGGTATGCGGACGCCGACGCGCCAATCTCGAGGGCGACGGGCTCGTCGTCCTCCAGACTCCCGGGGGCGCGTTGGTCCAATGGCAACGCTCTCGACCGCCAGGTGGGGGCCGAGGCGCTCATGGCCGTTCGCACCGTCCACCTCCGCCTCGGGCGCGGGCGTCCGGAGATGTCGGTCAACGCATGGCCGGGCCGGATCCGCCAGCGGGTGTTCCAGGGCGATTTCACGCAGTATCACGTCGACTGGGACGGCCGCCAGCTCATCGTGCGCTCGGCCGCTGGCTGAGGGCGATGAGGTGTTCGTCTGCGCCGAGCCCCGACACTGCGTGCTGCTCAAGGAGTGAGGGCGCGAGGTCACTCGCGGACGTCCCGCACCCGCGGATCGGCTGTCCCTGGGCATCGCCCTCAACAGGAGTACCCTGAAGCCGGCGTTTGCCGCCCCACCAGTTCCGCGAGCACGACGCAGACGAGGGCAAGGGCTTTCAGGTCAATGGCCGCGTCGCGGTAGAAGTGGTCGAGCCCGACGTCGGTCACCACGATGCCGCCCGGGATGAGCTCGTCGGCGAGAAGCGTGAGCCCGTCGTTGGGTCCGAGCGGCCGGAGGGCCTCGTAGCGACTCGCCACCGCGTCGCCGATGTGGCCGGAGAGCGGCACGCCAACGTACTGGAGCGTCAGGATGTGTTCCGGCAGCTTCACGCGGTCAAACGCGGGCCGCCGGACGGCGGTGCTCAGGTTGTCGATCGCGTCGGGCCGCAGGCCCTCGAACGCGAAGGCCAGCCGGGCCAGCCAGCTCTGAGGCCAGCCGACCCAGCGGTCCGCATAAGGACTTCCACGCAGAAGCCCCCCGACGCTGATCCAGGCGCGGACGTGCCCGAGGGTGTCCGCTGGCCCCAGGGTGCCGAGCGCCAGCACGACCTCGGGTCCACCTTTGCTCGTGCTCACCACGATGACCTTGTCGTGGTGCTTGCCCAGACGCGTGATCTCTCGGGCCACGATGGCGGCGTTCTCCTCCACCGTCCCGAGTTCGTCCGTCTCGATCAGCACGGTCGAGAACCCGTGGGCCGCCATGACGTGGCGGGGTCGAGCGAAGTCCGCGCCCGTCCAGGGATCCCTCCTGTAGGCATAGCCCGGCACAAAGGCCAGGAGGTAAGCCCGGTACTCCTCGGGGATTCGCGGCGTCGATGCCTGAGACATGAGCCGTTGCAGGGCGGCGTGGAACGCGTCCTGCGCTCGGCGGTTAGCGGGGATCTCGTACAGGCGCGCGACGAAATAGAGGGTGGCCAGGTCCGTCGACGATCGGCGTGTGAGACGTCCCATCGCCTCTCGATCTGCCGGATCGGCGCGGACCTGCTGGAGTGCGCGGTCGATGACCGCGTCGCGCTCGGGATCGATCCGCCGCCCGCGCACGTAGTTCTCCAGGTAATACTTCGCCAGGTCGGAATCGACGGCGGTCGCGATGGCCTGGCCAGCAAGGGTGCCGACGGCGGGCACCCGGGGCGGGATCGAGCAGGCGGAGAAACCCAGCGCGACCAGGGCAATGGCGAGCAGGTCTCTCAGTCGCCGTTGTGGCAGCAGCGCGACCGACACGAGCAGGGTGTGTGCGTTCAATTTCGCGGTCGGCAACTTCAACGCCAAGGATAGCAAGGCCATGATCCCTTCTCGCCGTCGCCCCGCACGCCCGCGACCAACTGGAGCACCTGTGCCGCTACCTCCTGCGCCCACCCCTGGCGCTCGACCGGTTGACGGAAACGTCCCCCGGCCAGCTGCTGTACGAGCTTCCCCATCCCCGACGGGATGGCTCCACCTACCTCTTGCTCGATCCCCTGGAGCTCATCGAGAAACTCTCCGTCCTGGTCCCCGCCCCGCGCTTGTACTTGCTGCGCTTTCACGGTGTCCTGGCTCCCCACGCCGCCTGGTGCTCGCAGATCACCCCGCGCCCCACCGCCGCGGCCAGCCAAGACACTGAAGCGCCAGTCACGCACGCAGGGCTCTCGTGAAGCCCTTCCACCGATCGAGCTGGGTCTACGAGGAGAAGGTCGACGGTTGGCGCATCATCGCCTACAAGCCCGGGCGTGACGTCCGCCTTGTCAGCCGGCGAGGGACTGATCACACCGCGCGCTTCGCCGACCTTGCCAAGGCCGTGGCGTCGCTCCCGAGTACCCCCCTCGTGCTCGATGGCGAAGTGGCGGTATTCGATGAGCGCCTGGTGTCGCGCTTCGATCTGCTCGTCGAGCCTCACCCCGAGGTGCCGACGACGGCGCCGGTCTACATCGCCTTCGATGTGCTCTACGCTCGCGGCCGTGATCTCCAGGCGCGTCCCCTAGAGGCCCGCCGGGAGGTTCTTGAGCGCGTCCTGGACGGAGCCCGCTCGGTGTTCGCTGTGCGAAGGCTGGCGAGTGACGGACACAAGGCGTAGGACGAGGTCCTGGCCCGCGGTCTTGAGGGCTACGTCGGCAAGGATCCGACGTCCACGTATCTCGGCGGAGGCCCGACCCGCTCGTGGCTCAAGTCGAAGGTCCGGCACGAGGGCCGCTTCGTCGTGGGCGGTGTCGTCGGGCGCACGGAGGGTTGGAGCCTGTTGCTGGGGACGATCCAGAGCGGCGGCCTCCGCTATCGGGGTCTCACCCATTTCGGAGTAGGGAGGCGACTCGCCGACGCACTGGCAAGCAACGGGCAGGTCCGTGCGACATCGCCATACTCGGAGCGCGTACCAGTGCGCGGCGTGATGTGGCTCGACCCGCGTCTTGTGGCCGAAGTGACGTACAGTGACGTGACACCCGCCGGAGTCTTACGTGCGCCGGTGTTTCGCGGGTTCGCCGACGAGGGCGCCATCCCGCTTTTGTAGCACCGCATCAGTTGACGATCCTCCGTGCCGTCCACACGCGCAGCACCATTAGCTTGTCCAGCTCCTCATCCGTCTCAGGCGTCGGCGCGTGCTCCATCCGTTGACCGACGACGCGCCGGGTGAGCAGGTCGAGGCGAATCCACGCGGTCAGCGGGTCGGAGCCGTGGGATAGGACGGCCGCCGAGACAGGGCGAGGCGTCATTCGCTCGGTTCGTCGCCGGCAGGATCGGGCACACTATCTTCGAGATCCCGCAATGCCGCCTGAATCCGGGCCTCGCCGTGCGCACGCACCGCGAAGAGCAGGCGCCGGAAGGCTTTCCGGTCACTGTCCGACATGAGGCTGGCGATCTCATGGAGGGTGTCGCGTTCGGACACCAGCATCCCGGGCCCACCCTGGGGACCCCGACCAGGTGTGGGCGATGTCTGAGGTCGTGGCGTCGTGGCCCTGCCCGAGCCACCGTGGCACCGGGGTGACCGCCTCTCGCAAAACTCAGCCCACCAGACGAAAGGCGACTGTGTGAGGCGCACGTCGTAGCCGAGGTCATGCATCCCCTCGACCACGTGGCCCACGCCCGACCAGCTGTCCAGCCAGCCGTGCAGCATCCGCGCCTCGGGCACATGCTCCGGGAGCTGCGCGGCGACCGGAGCGGTGGTGAGCAGGGAACGGTCGCGGGTCAGATCCATCATCAATCACCTGATCCGCCCGCAGCAGCACCGAGGGCGGGATCGTGCCCGAGCTTGGGGTGTAAGGCAGTTCACCTCTCCAATAGCAGCAGCGTGATGCTGCCGTCGTCGTTCGGCATGATCCGCTGATGCCGGAGAGCGACCCATGCTCCTTGCGGCGATCGCACCCACCACTCCTCGGGTGCCGTCTGGCCCGGCGTTGGGACCGTTGTCTTATACGGGTGATCCAGCCTCTGGGTGATTCGGGCCGCGGCCTGTCCGCAGGCCACACTGTCCTGGAATACTCTGCGCTCGGCCATCGCGACGATCGCCCTAGAGTCCCGATCTCCGGTCCTCCATCCGCGGAGTGGAACGGACGGCTGGTGGTGCTACTGCTCTATGCCGGCATTCCAGGAACCGCCCTGGCCTATTGGGTCACCGCCATGGCCAGCAGCAATCTGTCGGCCCTTACCACCGCGCTCGGGTTGCTCGCGGCGCCCGTCGTCAGCGTCCCCGTCGCGACGCTCTGGCTCGGGGAACCGCTGACGCTGCCAATCATCGCGGCGATCGTGCTCATTCTGGGCGGGATCGCCATCGACACCCCGAGCGAACTCGACCGGGCATCTCGGCGATCGGCCGGTGGCTCGACTGACATCTGATGCACCGTTCACACCTGAGCGTCGCCGCTTGACTTGATCTGGCGGCCGTCCTACAGTCCCCGCCAAAAGTTCTCACGGCGTCCGTCCCCAGCTCGACCGGCAAAAGGCGCCAGAGGGAGCGCGTATGGCCACACTCCATGTCAATGGCAAGTCCCACCTGGTGGACGTCGACCCTGACACCCCGCTCCTCTACGTCCTGCGCGACAACCTCGCGCTACATGGCCCGAAGTTTGGCTGCGGGCTGGCGCAGTGCGGCTCTTGCACCGTTCTCATCGACGGCAAGGCCGTGCGCTCCTGTACCTTTGCCATCTCCAAGGTCGGCCCGGGCAAGGTCGTGACGCTGGAGGGCCTGGGCACTCCCCAAAAGCCCCACCCCGTCCAGCAGGCCTTCATCGAGGAGCAGGCGGCCCAGTGCGGCTACTGCATCAACGGCATGGTGATGCAGGCCACCGCCTTTCTCAGCGCTAGGCAGGGCAACCTCTCCGAACGCGAGATCCGCCAGGCGCTCCAGAACAACCTCTGTCGATGCGGGACCCACCAACGCATCATCGCCGCCGTGAAGCGAGCCGCGGCGCTGATGGACAAGGGGGCCTGACATGGCGACGCTCGACACGACCCGTCGCGACTTCTTGATTGGCACGGGGGCGCTCGTCGTCACTCTGAGCCTGGCGTCAGAGGCTCGCGCGCAGATGCCCGGCAAGGCCAAGCCCGTGGCCCTCGACCTTGTGGACTCCTTCGTGGCTGTTCACAAGGACGGCACCGTCACCATGTACACCGGCAAGGTGGACATCGGCACTGGCATCCGCATCGCGCTGCCGCAGATGGTGGCGGAGGAACTGGACGTCAGCCTCGACACGGTGAAGCTGGTCGAAGGCGACACCGCGCTCACGCCCGACCAGGGCCCGACGTGGGGGAGTCTCTCCGTCCAGATCGGCGGCGTGCAGCTTCGCCAGGCGGCAGCCACCGCGCGCCAGGCGCTCGTTCAGATGGCCGGGCAGAGGTTCGGCATGCCCTCGGCGGACCTCGCCGTGCAGGACGGCATCATCTTCGTCCGAGCCGAGCCGCACCGGCGCGTTTCCTACGCCGAGCTCATTGGCGACCGGAGCTTCGACCTGAAGGTGGACAAGGACGCGCCGCTCAAGAACCCGAAGGACTACACGGTCGTCGGCCAACCGGTGCCGCGACCGGACGTCGTGGCCAAGGTGACCGGCACCCACACCTACGCCCAGGATTTCCGCCTGCCGGGCATGGTTCACGCGCGCGTGGTGCGGCCGCCGGCCATCGGCGCCACGCTCGCGCACGTGGACGAGTCGTCCATCAGGACCATCAAGGGCGCGAGGATCGTCCGCCAGGAAAACTTCCTCGCCGTCGTCGCCGAAAGCGAGTGGGGGGCCGTGAAGGCGGCGAAGGCGCTCAAGGCCACCTGGTCCAGGTGGGAGGAGTTGCCCGAGCAGTCGAAACTCTGGGAGCACGTGCGGGCGACGAAGGTGGCCAAGGACGACGTCACCGTGGACCGCGGCAACCCGAAGGCGGCCATTGCGGGCGCGGCCAAGACACTTCAGGCAACCTACGACTTCGCCGTCCACACCCACGGGTCGATAGGGCCCTCATGCGCCGTGGCCGACGTCAAGGGCGGCAAGGTTGAGATCTGGTCGCCCTCGCAGGCGCCGCATTGGCTGCGCAAGGAGGTGGCGGCCACCCTCCAGATGGATGCGGAGGATATCCACATCCAGTATCTCGACGGCTCCGGCTGCTACGGTCGCAACGGCCATGAGGACGCGACGTGCGACGCCGCGCTCATCTCGAAGCTGGTCGGCAAGCCCGTGCGCGTGCAGTGGTCGCGCGAGGACGAGCACGGCTGGGACCCGAAGGGTCCGCCCACGCTCGTCGAGATCAGGGCGGGACTCGACGGGCAAGGGAACATCGTCGGATGGGACTCCGAGCTGTGGGTGCCTAAGGCGGACATCACCGAATGGCCGCGCACATTGGCGGCGACGCTCGCCGGCATCTCGCAGCAGGCGGCCATCAACCCCGGCAACATCCACCGGAATCTCGATCCGTCGTACCCCTTCGCGAACCAGAAGGCGGTGGCGCACCGGCTGGACTCTACGCCCTTCCGGCCTTCGTGGATCCGCACGCCGGGGCGCATGCAGAACACGTATGCTAACGAAGTGTTTCTCGATGAGTGCGCGGCAACGGCCGGAGCCGACCCCCTCGGGTACCGGCTGCGGTATCTGAGCGACCCACGCGGCATCGCGGTGCTGCGCGCGGCGGCCAATCTCGCCAAGTGGAATCCGCGCCCCACGCCGCGGCGCGACTCGACGGGCAACATCGCCCGCGGCCGCGGCATCGCCTACGTGAAGTACGAGAATACCCGCACCTATTGCGCAGGCGTGGCCGAGGTGGAGGTCAACAAGCAGACGGGAGCGATCCGCTGCACCCGTTTCTACGTCGCCCACGACTGCGGGCTCATCATCAATCCGGACGGCGTGCGCGCCCAGATCGAGGGGAACATCATCCAGACAGTCTCGCGGACGCTCAAGGAAGAGCTGAAGTGGAATCGCTCGCGAGTGACCAGCGTCGACTGGATGAGTTACCCAATCTTGAGATTCCCCGAGGTGCCCGAGGTCGTCATGGAGCTGATCAATCGGCCCCACGATCCGCCCTGGGGCGTGGGCGAGCCGGCCGCGGTCCTGCCGCCGCCGGCCATCTCGAATGCCGTCTTCGACGCGGTCGGCGTGCGCCTGCGCAGCGTGCCGTTCACGCCGGCGAAGCTGATTGCGGCGATGAAGGGGACGGCCGCGAAGGCCTGAACCCCGAGATGTGCGGCGCGCCCGGCGCCTCCGGGCGCGCCAGCCGCTAGTAGAACGCCGGAGCGATCTCTTCGAGCTGGCCCATCCGCGGGCGGACGGCACCACGCACCTGCTGCTGGAGCCGCTGGAGCTGATCGAGAAGAGTGAGCGGCCGCCTCCACCTGATCGCCACGGTCGAGGACCCCGACGCGATTCGCGCGATCCTGGCCGCCGTCGCGGTGTCGCGGGAGCGGGTGGACCGAGCGCCGCCGTTCGCCGCGTTGCGGGACATCAACCACAGTGCGGTGATCGGCGCCTGAGCGCCATCCGGGCGCCGCGTCCATCCCGGCCCGTCCGCTCCCCCTCTGGGGGCGGTTCCATCCCTGGTCCAGCGCTCCCTTGAACGGCAGAAATCCATTGACAGGCCCGTTGTCCGCGCTGTCTCGAGGGGGCCGGAGGGAGCGCCAGCGCCGGGGCGGGGCGAAGCGCTCCTGCCGAGAAGGAACGTTCCGTCAACGGGGCCTTTGTCCCGTCTATGCGCCGGGCGCTCGAGCAGGAGCTCTGACCGCCGGGAAGGAGTGTGCGCTTTCAGTTCCCGGCCGGTGCCGCCTCGTAAACCTGACGGCCGTCCACGAACGTGCGGAGCACCCGCGTCTTGCCGATCTCGTCCGGCCGGATCTTGAAGATGTCGCGGTCGATGACGATGAAGTCGGCGGCCTTGCCGACCTCGAGCGAGCCCGTCTCGTGGTCGCGGTGGTTCACGTAGGCGCCCGCGAGCGTGTACGCAGTCACCAGCGTCTTGAGAGAAGCTCGTTCAGTCGGGATCCATGGCGCGCCGCGGGGATCCGTGGGTGACTGGCGGGTGACCCCGACCTGGATCGCGAGGAACGGATTGGGCGTCGACACCGGCCAGTCGCTGCCCGCGACGATCACCGCGCCGGTCCTGGCCACGGAGCGGAACGGGTAGGCGCGGCTGGCGCGCTCCGCGCCGATCAACGGCGCCATGTTCTCGTTGATCCACTCGTCCGCGAAGAACCAGAACGGCTGGAAGTTCGCCACCACGGCGAGCCGGGCGAGGCGCGGTATGTCGGCGCGATCGACGAGCTCCAGGTGAGCGAGCTGGTGCCTGTTGTCCGACGGGCCGTTGGCCGCGCGGGCGGCGGCGAGGGCGGCCAGCGCGGAGCGCGCGGCCTGGTCGCCGATGGCGTGCATGTGCAGCTGGAAGCCCGCCCGGTCGAGCCGCCGGGCGAGGTCCGTCAGCACCGCCTGTTTCCAGCGCAGGATGCCTCGCTCGTTCCCACCGCCTTCGTACGGCTCGATGAGCGCCGCGGTCCGGTACTCGAGGACGCCGTCGACGAAGATCTTCGCGGAGCTGGCGCTCAGACGGCCGTGGCTGAACCGGTCGCGAAGATCCACGAGATCGTCCACCTGTGTGGCGGGCTTGTCAGGATCGGTCGCCTGTGCCGCCACCACCTTCATCGTGAGAAGGCCGGAGGTCGCGGCGTCGTGGTAGACCTCGAGGTTTCCTGGATCGACGTTGGCGTCCTGGACCATCGTGACGCCGAGCGAGTGGAGAAGCTTCCGCGCGTAATCCACGCCGGCCAGCGACGTTTCGCGAGACGGCTTTGGAATGAACTTCTCGACGAGGTCCACCGCCGACTCGAGCAGCGTCCCGCTCGGCGCGTTCGAGGCGTCCCGCACGATCCGCTCACCGGGGGGATCCTTCGTCTTCTCGGTGATGTCCGCTGCGGCGAGCGCCGCCGAGTTCAGCCACGCCGAGTGCCCGTCGGCCCCGTAGAAGACCGCCGGCCGGTCGGGGATGACGGCATCCAGATCCGACTTCTTCGGCACGCCGTCCTCGAAGAGGGTCGGCAGCCACCCGCTCCCGATCACCCAATCCTCCTTGGTTTGCGCCGCGGCGCACTTCGCGATCACCGCCAGCATCGTCTCCTTCGTCTTGACATCGGCGTCGCCGAGCAGGCAGCGCAGGCTCAGGAGGCCTGCTTCCAGCATGTGCACGTGCGAGTCGATGAACCCGGGGAGGACCACCTGACCACGCCGGAGCTCGATGAGACGCCCACCGCGGCCGAGCCGATCGCACGCCTCCGATGCCTTGCCCACGCCGCTCGCGTGGGCGCCCCGGCATAGCCAAAGTCGACACCCGGGTTGTCGCCCCGCCCGGCGCTCGACCGCCTGCCAGCGGATCTGCCGCGATCAGGGCGCCTGATAGCCTGAGGCCGACCTCGTCCCGGCCGGGGAGATCGATGCGAATCGCAGCGCGAGGGCGGGGTTGTCGGTTACGATCACGTGCAGTTCGAGGTGCACCGGAACCCGCGATCTGGCTCGACACGTAGCGGCAGGTCCAAGAGACCGGGAAGGAGTCACGTCATGCGCTCGAATCGCCTCCTGCTCGCAATGACGGCCGTGCTGGCCGGCGCCATCGTCGTCTCCATCGTCACCACGGCCGGCGCCCAGAAACGCGGCGGCACACTCAGGGTCGCCTACGGCAACGAGATCCTGGGGCTCGATTTTCACACCTTGCCCGGCTACGAGATGCTCTGGGTCGCGTCGAACGTCGGGTGCGGGCTGATCGGCCTGACTCCCGACGGCAAGTTCGTTCCCGACGCTGCTGAGTCATGGCAGATCTCGCCGGACGGGCTGCTCTACACCTTCAAGCTCAGGAAGGACGTCCTCTTCCACGACGGCACCAGGGTTGACGCCTCCGTCGTCAAGTTCACCATCGACCGCCACCTGGATCCCGCGACCCGGTCCAGCATCCGGACGTTCCTCGCGCCGGTGCACTCGGTCGAGGTGCTCGACCCATACACGGTGCAGATCCGGCTCAAGCATCCCTACGCGTTCATGCTGCACATGCTGGCGGCATACCGCACGGGGCTCCTCCTCTACTCGCCCACCGCCACCCAGAAGTACTCGCTCGAGGATCGGAAGGCCGGCAAGCCGGAGGCGGTGGTGGGCTGTGGGCCCTTCCGGCTGGTCGAGTGGGTGAAGGGGACCCATCTGGTCATGGACCGGTTCGACAAGTACTTCGAGCCGGGGTTCCCCCTGCTGGACCGGGTCGTGATCCGCACCATCAAAGATCCGGTCACGCAGCTCGCCGCCTTCAGGGCCGGAGAGATCGACTTCATCGCCGACTTCTCGGCCGACCACGTCGACACCCTGCGGGCGCAGAACCCGCGCGCTCAGGTCATGACCGGGAAAGAGACCACGCCGATGGTGGCCATGATGAAGGTCACCGTGCCGGCGGACGGCAAGCCCTTGTCGAAGGAGCGCGGGCCGCACGCGATCTTCAACGACATCCGGGTTCGCAAGGCCGTCGGCTGCTACGGGATCGATCGCAAGGAGATCGTCAAGATCGTCTACAAGGGGCAGGCCACGCCGTGGGTCGGCATCATCCCTCCGGGCACGCTGGACACGGTCGACGTCAACCACATGTGCCCCTACGATCCCGCCCGGGCGAAGGCGTTGCTGGCCGAGGCCGGCTACGGCCCGCAGAAACCGCTGACCTTCGAGCTGATGACCAACACCGAGAAATCCGTGTTCAACGTGATCGCCACGGTGATCAAGGAACAGATGGCGCGGATCGGCGCGACCGCGAACATCCGGCTCGTCGACAAGCCCAGCTGGATGCTCACCGCGACACAGGACGGCCCGTTCGACATGTACGTCGAGGATCTCGCGTCGCTCCTGGTCGTGGACCAGAACGTCTACCTGTCGGTCACCACGGCGGGCTGGAACAGCGCGCGGCACACCGATTCCAAGGTCGACGAGTTCTACACCCGCTACGCACGCGAGCTGGATCCGGCGAAGCGCAAGGCCATCGCCAAAGAGCTCCAGGAGTACTCGGCCGACAAGCTCTACTGGAACACCATCTCGGGCTCGCCGTTCTACCAGATCGCCCAGCCGTGGATGAAGGGCTACACCTACCAGGCGGAGTTCAAGGTCGCCTACAAGAAGGTGTGGCTGGACAAGTGACGCACGAGTCGGCGGCCGGGCCTTCGCGGCTTTATCCGCCCCGGCGCGCAGATTCGGCCGAGCGCGCTCGATCCCTACAAGGCGTTCATCACCGCCACGCTCGAGCAGTATCCGCGCCTGCGCGCCACGCGCCTGTGGGCCATGGTGCGCGAGCGGGGCTATCCCGGTTCGGCGATCCAGGTCCAGCGCTACGTGCGCACCGTGCGGCCCGCGGCCCGCGCGGAGGCCTATCTGCGCCTCGACACGCTCCCCGGCGAGCAAGCGCAAGTCGACTGGGGCAACTTCGGGCAGCTCCGCGTCGGCTCGACCACGCGGCTGCTCTCCTGCTTCGCGCTCGTCTTGTCCTGGTCGCGCGGCGGCTACGCGCGCTTCGCCCTCGACCAGACGCTGGAGAGTTTTCTGCGCGGCCATGTCGAGGCGTTCACCGCGCTGGACGGGGTGCCCCGCACCCTCCTCTACGACAATTTGAAGTCCTCGAACGGGTCGGCGATCACATCCGCTTCCACCCCCGGCTGCTCGAGCTCGCGGGCCACTATCACTTCGCCTGTCCCGGTCAAAACTCGACGTTCGAAAGCCTGATGTAGAATTTCGGCCAGTCCTTCATCCCTCATCGTTGGGAGCTGCAATGATCCTCGTCCTGGGCGTCTGGGCCTTCCTCCGCGCCCTTCTCGGCCGCTCCACCGCCGTTACCCTCGAGAACGTTGCCCTGCGCCATCAATTGATGGCCCTGCAGCGGCCGCTCCCGCGCCCGCGGCTCCGCCGCCTGGACCGCATCCTCTGGGTTTGCCTCTCACGGCTCTGGGCGAACTGGCGGTCCAGCCTCATCATTGTCCAGCCCGCCACGGTGGTCGCTTGGCACCGCCAGGGCTTTCGACTCTACTGGCGCTGGAAGTCCCGACGACGCTCACCGGGTCGTCCGCCGATCGACCTCGAGATCCGCACCTTGATTCGACGTGTGGCCCGAGACAACCCTACCTGGGGCCGGCGCCGGATTCAGGCCGAACTCCGCTTCCTCGGCTATGAAGTCGCCGCCCTCACCGTCGCCAAGTACTGCGCCGCGCCTCCCGTCACCCGTCGCCTACCTGGCGGGCCTTCCTGGCTGCTCACCGTCACGACATCGCGGCCATCGACTTCTTCGTCGTACCGACCCTGACCTTTCGCCTGCTCTTTGGCTTTGTGATACTCCGCCACCACCGCCGAGAACTCATCCACATCGGCGTCACCAACCAGCCCACCGCCGCCTGGGCGGCTCAACAGATCGTCCACGCGTTCCCGGACGAGACCGGCCCCGCCTACTTGCTCCGCGATCGCGATGCCATCTACGGCGCTGATTTCCAGCGCCGGGTCGAGCGCCTGGGCATTCGCCAGGTCCTCACCGCACCTCGCGCGCCCTGGCAGAATCCCTTCGCCGAGCGCGTCATCGGCTCGATTCGCCGCGAATGCCTCCATCTCCTCATCGTGCTCAACGAACGCCACCTGCGTCGCTTGCTTC